>JALQTR010000191.1 GCA_023260835.1 Paracoccaceae bacterium | reverse complement strand
GTCGCTGGTGAAAATGGGCACCACAAGCGCGCAGAAAAAACTGTTCTTCAACCTGCGCAAGGCCAAATCCCGCATCGGTGCGCTGGAAGAGGGGGATATGCACCCCGACACGGTGAAGAAAATTGCGCATGATCTGGGCGTGAATGAGGATGAGGTGATTTCGATGAATCGCCGCATGAGCGGCGGAGATGCCTCGCTGAACGCCACAATCGGATCCGATGGCGAAGGCACGATGCAATGGCAAGATTGGCTGGAAGATGAAGATGCCGATCAGGCCGGCCAATACGAAGAACGTGACGAGCTTGAGGCCCGCCGCGCCATCATGGCGCAGGCGATGCAGGTTTTAAATCCGCGTGAACAGGACATCCTGACCAAACGCCGCCTGTCCGATCAACCAGTCACGCTCGAGGATCTGAGCGCCCAATATAACGTCAGCCGTGAACGCATCCGTCAAATCGAGGTGCGCGCCTTTGAAAAGCTACGCGACGCTATGCATGAATTGGCCACGCAAAAAGGCCTGACCAGCAACGGCTGACGGCTTGCCCTTGCGCGAAAAGGGCTTGCCCTGCGCGTCTGGGCGGCGTAGCCAGCAATCATGCGAATTTTATTTCTTGGCGATGTGATGGGCCGCGCCGGACGGCGTGCGATTTCCGAAGGGCTGCCTGCGCTGCGGGCGCAGTTGCGGGCTGATTTTGTGATTGTGAATGGGGAAAATGCCTCGAATGGGATGGGGCTGAACGCCGCCCATGCACAGGATATTTTCGACGCTGGTGCAGATTGCGTTACCTTGGGGGATCACGCCTTCGATCAAAAAGATATGCTGGTGCATATCGACAAAGATAGCCGTATTATCCGCCCATTGAACTATGCCAAATCCGCCCCGGGCCGCGGGGCGCGGCTGTTTTCAGATGCGCGCGGGCGCAAGGTTTTGGTGGTTCAACTGCTGGGTCAGGTGTTTATGAAACGCGCCTTTGATGATCCGTTTTCCGCGATGGATGCCGTGTTGCGCGCCTATCCGATGGGGGGGCAGGCGCAGGCGATTGTTGTGGATATGCATTGCGAAGCAACATCGGAAAAGATGGGGATGGGGCATTATTGCGATGGCCGGGCCAGTTTGGTTGTTGGCACGCACACCCATGTGCCGACCGCCGATGCGCAAATCCTGCCTGGCGGCTGCGCCTATTTGACCGATGCGGGTATGTGCGGGGATTATAATTCGGTGATCGGGATGGAAAAGACTGAACCTTTGCGCCGCTTTGTGACGGGAATGCCCAAATCGCGCTTCACGCCGGCCGAAGGTCCGGCCACATTGTCCGGTGTGTTTGTTGAAACCGATGACCAAACCGGCAAAGCTGTGGATATTCAAATGGTTCGCATCGGGGGCCGTTTGACGCAAAGCCCCCAGGGGCTGACCATATGATCCGCCGATTTGGGGCGCATCTGGGCCTGCTGGTGATTGGTGCAGGATGGGGCGCAACGGTGCCTTTGGGTAAGGTGGCGGTGTCCACCGGCCTGCCGGTGCTGGGGCTGATTACGGTGCAGTTGATAATTGGCGCGCTGTTTATGGGCGGGATTTTGATCCTGCGCCGCGCGCCGATACGTCTGCCGATGGATTGGCCGGCGCTGCGTATTTATGCGCTGGTTGCGGCGCTTGGGACGCTGCTGCCCAATTCGGCCAGCTATACCGCCGCGGCGCATCTGCCGGCGGGGATTTTATCGGTTTTGATTGCCACTGTGGCGATGTTTTCCTTTCCGATCTGTCTGATTGTGGGGCTGGATCGTTTTTCCTGGCGGCGGCTTTTGGGGTTGGCGCTTGGGCTGGTATCCGTGGTCCTGTTGGCACAACCGGCCAGCGATGGGGCCTTTGGTTCTGGTGCAATTTTTTACATGGCGCTGTCGATGTGTGCCGCGCTGCTTTACGCGTTCGAAGGGATTTCTGTCGCCCTTTTGCGCCCTGATGGGCTTGGCCCCATGCGGCTGTTGTTTGGATCCAGTGCTTTGGGCGCGCTGATTTGCCTGCCTGCGGCATTGCAAACGGGGGCGCTGGCACAGGTGACATCGGAATTTGGCGTGCCGCAGCAGGCGCTTGTGGCGTCATCCATTATTCATATCTGCGTTTATGCTGGGTATGTCGCGCTGGTAGGGCGCGCCGGTGCGGTATTTGCTGCGCAGGTCAGCTATGTTGTCACCGCATCGGGGGTGATCTGGGCCATGATTATGCTGGGCGAACGGTTTAGCCCATGGTTTTGGGCCGCGCTTTGCCTTATGCTGGTTGGGATGGCGATGGTGCAGCCACGCCCCAAAGAGGACACCCCAGCAGCCCCATGATCACAGATATTCTGCCCCAGTTCAGCCAAACCACCCAGGCCCTGATGGTTCTGGGGGTGGTGGTTGTGATGTTTGTGGGGTTTATCCGCGAAACCTACCCAACCGAGGTGATTGCCATTGCCGGTGTTGCGCTGTTGGCGCTTTTGGGGGCGCTGCCCTATCGGGCGGGGCTGATGGTGCTGTCAAATCCGGCCCCATGGACCATCGCGGCGATGTTTATTTTGATGGGGGCGCTGGTGCGCACAGGCGCGCTTGAGGCCTTTACCGCCGTGGCGGCCGCACAAACCAAAACCCGTCCTAAAACAGCGCTGGCCATGATGATGGGGTTTGTTGTGCTGTCATCTGCCTTTGTGTCCAACACACCTGTTGTTGTGGTGATGATTCCGGTCTTTGTGCAAATGGCGGCGGCGCTTGGGCTGGCACCATCGCGGTTGTTGATCCCGCTCAGCTATGCGGCGATTTTGGGGGGCAGCCTGACGTTGATTGGCACCTCGACCAACCTGTTGGTGGATGGGGTTGCGCGGGCGCAGGGGCTGGCGCCATTTGGGATTTTTGAACTGACCCCAGTGACCATAGTGTTGGTGCTGTTTGGTATGGCGTATCTGGCGCTGGCGGGGCGGTTCGTGCTGCCCGATCGGCAGTCCATGGCGCAGCTGCTGGGGCGCGAACGCAAGATGCGGTTTTTTGCGGAATTGGCCGTGCCGCCGGGGTCGGATTTGGTGGGGCAGGCCCTGACGGATGTGGCGCTGTTTAAACGGCCGGGGATGCGGGTAGTTGATGTATTGCGCGCCGATCAATCGCTGCGGCGCAACCTAAAAGCCTGTGTGCTGGCCCCCGGTGATCGCGTGGTGGTGCGCAGCGAAATGGCCGAGGTCCTGTCTTTGAAAGAGGATAAAGACCTGCGCCCCGTCGATCAGCTGGCATCGGTCGAAACCACCACGGTCGAGGTGCTGATCAGCCCCGGCGCGCGTCTGATCGGTCGTCGTTTGGCCGATTTGCGCCTGCGCCGCCGTTATGGGGTATATGTGCTGGCTGTGCATCGGCGTGATCAGAACATCGGCGCGCAGATTGATAACCTGCACGTGCGTGTGGGTGATACGCTGCTGCTGGAGGGCTCGGCCGAAGACATCGCGCGGTTGGCCGATGATATGGGATTGGTGGATGTGGCACGGCCATCGGCGCGGGCCTATCGCCGCGGGCAGGCGCCTTTGGTTCTGGCAGCGCTGTCGGGCGTGGTTTTGCTGGCTGCCTTTAACATCATGCCGATTTTTATGGCCGCGCTTTTGGCGGTGGCGCTGGTGCTGCTGACCCGCGCCATTGACGCGGATGAGGCCTTTTCCTTCATCGACGGCCGTCTGCTGGCGCTGATCTTTTCCATGCTGGCAATCGGTGTGGCGCTGGATCATTCCGGCGCGGTGCGGCTGATTGTGGACTGGATTGCCCCTGCGCTGACATCGCTGCCGCCGGCCCTGATCCTGTGGGCGCTGTATCTGATCACCGCGATTTTAACGGAAATGGTCAGCAATAATGCCGTGGCGGTGGTGGTAACCCCGGTGGCGATTTCATTGGCGGGGGCGTTGGGATTGGATCCGCGGCCCTTTGTGGTGGCGGTAATGATCGCAGCATCGGCTGCGTTTGCTACGCCCATTGGGTATCAAACCAATATGCTGGTGTATGGCCCCGGTGGGTATCGGTTTGGCGATTTTCTGCGCGCCGGCATCCCGCTGTCGCTGGGCATTGGCGTGATCGCATCGCTGCTGATCCCGCTGTTTTGGCCGTTCTAGGGCGAAAACGAGCCCTTGCAGGGCAGGGCGCGCCTGCCGTATAAGGCGGGCAAAGCACCAAATGTAAGGGATTTAAGCACATGGCAGGCCATTCAAAATGGGCAAATATCCAACACCGTAAGGGGCGCCAGGACGCCGCGCGGTCGAAACTGTTTTCCAAACTGTCCAAAGAAATCACCGTGGCAGCCAAAATGGGCGATCCCGATCCAGAAAAAAACCCGCGTTTGCGCATGGCCGTGAAAGAGGCCAAGTCAAATTCTGTCCCCAAGGACGTGATTGAACGCGCGATCAAAAAATCCCAAGGCGGGGATGCGGAAACCTATGAGGAAATCCGCTATGAAGGTTATGGCCCCAATGGCGTTGCCGTCATTGTCGAGGCGATGACCGACAACCGCAACCGCACCGCATCCAACGTGCGTTCAACCTTCACCAAAAACGGTGGGAACTTGGGCGAAACCGGATCGGTGGCCTTTATGTTCGAACGCAAGGGCGAAATCAGCTATGACGCCAATGCGGGCGATGCGGATACCGTGATGATGGCGGCGATTGAAGCCGGCGCAGAAGACGTTGAAAGCTCGGACGAGGGGCATACGATTTGGTGTGCAGACACCGATCTGAACGAAGTTTCCAACGCGCTAGAGGCCGAATTGGGTGAAAGCCAATCCACCAAATTGTCGTGGCGCCCCAGCACCACAACAGAATTGGGACTGGACGATATGCAAAAGCTGATGAAGCTGATCGATGCCCTGGAAGATGATGATGACGTGCAGCGCGTTACCACCAATTTCGAAGCCAGTGATGAGGTCATGGCGCAGCTGTAATCGCTGCCGATATCTTTAAAGGCCGGGGCAGATACACATCTGGCTCGGCCTTTTTTGTGCCGATTAACGTGGCAAGCGATCCTCTTCATTTTCAACACAAAATGGCGCCAGCCAGTTGCGGAATTTGCGCAAGGCAGGGGTGTCATGTTGGGTCTGCCAGACCAGATAATAGGCCCCAAGCGCCCGCGCCGACCCGCCATAGGCGCGCACCAAACGCCCGGCCGATATTTCAGGATCGGCCAAAAAATCGGGCAAAAGGGCCACGCCCAGCCCATGCAGCGCCGCCTGCAGGATGGTTGTGTATTGGTCAAATGTGGGGCCGGGATCGGGCTGATCTGGAATGCCAAGCGCGCCGAACCAATCGGCCCAGGCGGTGGGGCGGGTTTCAATGCGCAAAAGCGGCGCGCCCAGCAAATCCTTTGGATGCTGAAAGCTGAACCGCGCAGCCAATTCGGGGCTGCATACCGGGGTCAGCTGTTCGGATTGCAGCCGCAGCGCCGACAGACCAGGCCAATCCCCCTGTCCATAATAAATGGCCGCATCAAACTGTTCCGCGGCGAAATCAAATGGGCGCAGCCGTGTGGTGAAATTCAAGACGACATCGGGATGGCGCGCTGTGAATTCGGGCAGTTTTGGGACCAACCAGCGCATGCCAAAGCTGGGCAGTATCGCCAGCTGCAAATCCCCGCCGTTATGTGGAACGGCAAGCGCCAAACCAGCATTTTCAATATTGCGCAGGGCTGTGCGAATTTTGCCGACATAATCCTGCACCCCCGGGCGCAGGCGCAGCGCTTTGCCATCGCGGTCAAACAGTAAGAGACCCAGTTGGGTTTCCAACGATTGCAGCTGGCGTGACACCGCGCTTTGGGTCAAATGCATTTCTTGCGCCGCGGCCGAGGCCGAGCCCAAACGATCCACTGCTTCAAGCGCGCGCAGGGCCGTGGTGGAGGGGATGTATTGTCGATTTGATTTCATATGCGTAAATCGCATACATTATGACAATAATGCAATATATTATTCAATATACATGCGCTATACGCATGGCAATCAATCATGGAGGCCAAGATGACCCAAGAAAAACCGCAATTGCGCGCCAAAGATCAACCCGATCTGTCCAGCTTTAACTGGCAAGATGCTTTCCTGCTGGAGGATCAGCTGACCGAAGACGAACGCATGATCATGCAAAGCGCCCGCGCCTATGCGCAGGAAAACCTGCAGTCGCGTGTCATCAGCGCCTTCAATAACGAAGAAACCGATCCTGAAATTTTCCGCGAAATGGGTGCAATGGGCCTGCTGGGGACCACCATTCCTGAAGAATACGGCGGGTTAGGCGCGGGCTATGTCAGCTATGGCCTGGTCGCGCGCGAGGTTGAGCGCGTCGACAGCGGATACCGCTCGATGATGTCGGTGCAATCTTCGTTGGTGATGTACCCAATCTATGCCTATGGCAGCGAAGAACAGCGCAAAAGATATCTGCCAAAATTGGCCAGCGGGGAATGGATTGGCTGCTTTGGTCTGACAGAACCGGATGCCGGTTCGGACCCTGCAGGTATGAAAACCCGCGCGGAAAAAACCGATGGGGGCTATCGCATTTCGGGATCGAAAATGTGGATTTCCAACAGCCCGATTGCGGATGTGTTTGTGGTTTGGGCCAAATCTGATGCGCATGGAGGGAAAATCCGCGGCTTTGTGTTGGAAAAAGGCATGAAGGGGCTGAGCGCACCAAAGATCCAAGGCAAGCTGTCGCTGCGCGCCTCGATCACCGGCGAGATTGTGATGGACAGTGTTGAGGTTGGCGAGGATGCCCTGCTGCCGCATGTCGAAGGTCTGAAAGGCCCATTTGGCTGTTTGAACCGCGCGCGTTATGGCATCAGCTGGGGTGTTTTGGGCGCAGCTGAGTTCTGCTGGCACGGCGCACGCCAATATGGGTTGGACCGTCACCAATTCAAACGCCCCTTGGCGCAGACACAGCTGTTCCAAAAGAAACTGGCCGATATGCAAACCGAGATCAGTCTGGGTCTGCAGGCCAGCCTGCGTGTGGGCCGCCTGATGGATGAGGCCAAAGCCGCCCCAGAAATGATCTCGATCGTAAAGCGTAACAACTGTGGCAAGGCGTTGGATATCGCCCGCATGGCGCGTGATATGCATGGCGGTAATGGCATTTCATCCGAATTCCAAGTCATACGTCACATGATGAACCTGGAAACGGTGAACACCTATGAAGGCACCCATGATGTGCATGCCCTGATCTTGGGCCGCGCACAAACTGGGCTTCAGGCATTCTTTTAAGGTATCAAGCGGTCTTGGGCCATTCGGCCCAAGGCAGTATCCAATAAAAAACCCGCCCATTGGGCGGGTTTTTGCATTAGCGCGTTTCGATGTCGGTGTAATCGCGCAGCGTTTCGCCAAGATACAGCTGACGCGGACGCCCAATTTTGTTCTGTGGATCGGCGATCATTTCCTTCCACTGCGAAATCCAACCCACGGTGCGCGACAGGGCAAAGATCGGCGTGAACATCGAGGTGGGGAAGCCCATCGCCTCGAGGATGATGCCGGAATAGAAGTCGACATTCGGGAACAGCTTCTTTTCCGCGAAATACGCGTCGTTCAGGGCAATCTTCTCCAGCTCTTTGGCGACTTGCAGCAGCGGGTTGTTGTCGACGCCCAAAAGGCCCAGAACCTCATCCGCGGATTGTTTCATCACCTTGGCGCGTGGGTCAAAGTTTTTATAGACGCGGTGGCCAAAGCCCATCAGGCGGAATGGATCATTCTTATCCTTGGCTCGGGCGATGAATTCAGGGATGCGATCAACGGATCCGATTTCACGCAGCATTTCAAGGCACGCTTGGTTCGCACCGCCATGTGCCGGACCCCACAGGCAGGCAATCCCCGCCGCGATGCAGGCAAAGGGGTTGGCTCCCGAAGATGAGGCCAAGCGCACGGTTGAGGTTGATGCGTTTTGTTCATGGTCGGCATGCAGGATGAAAATCCGATCCATCGCGCGCGATAAAATCGGGTCCACATGGTATTCCTCGGCAGGAACCGAGAAACACATATTCAAGAAGTTCGCCGAATAATCCAAATCATTGCGTGGATAAACAAAGGGTTGGCCGATTGAGTATTTATAGGCCATGGCCGCAATGGTTGGCAGTTTTGCGATCAGGCGGATCGATGCCACCTCGCGCTGCCAAGGATCGTTTACATCGGCGCTGTCGGCATAGAAGGCGGACATGGCCCCAACGACGCCCACCAATGTGGCCATTGGGTGCGCGTCCCGGCGGAAGCCACGGAAGAAGTAATGCATTTGTTCATGCACCATGGTGTGGCGCGTCACGCGGCCTTCGAAATCCTCCAGCTCGGCGGCGGTGGGCAGGTGGCCGTAAAGCAGCAAGAAGCAGACCTCAAGGTAATGGGATTTTTCTGCCAGCTGGTCGATGGGATAGCCGCGGTGCAATAATTCACCCTTGTTGCCATCAATGAACGTGATGGTGCTGTCACAAGACGCGGTCGAGGTGAACCCGGGGTCATATGTGAAAACACCCGCTTGGGCATAAAGTTTGCGAATGTCCAACACATCCGGTCCAGCCGTGGGGCTGAAAATCGGCAATTCATAGGTTTCCCCGTTTAAATTCAGTGTTGCAGATTTCTTCGCGTCAACCATCTTTGCGTCCCTTTCACATAATCCCGCGTCGATCATATCGCACGTGGGTAATCCCATATCAGCGTCATTTGGGCTGTGTTTGTAACAGCTTTATGCGCTGGCCGCCTCGGTTAGGCGTAAAGTAGCTTCCTCTTGCCCCAAAACCAGCAGCATATCGATGACGCTGGGGGTGACGCTGCGTCCAGATAGGGCGGCGCGCATTGGGGCGGCAACCTTGCCAAACCCAACTTCATGCGCCGCGGCGGTTTCGTTCACAGCGTGCTCAAGATCCTCACGTGACCAGCTAGCATTTTGCAGCGCAGCGGTCAAGGATTTCAGTATACCACGGGATACAGTATCCAAAGATTTTTGTGCCTTTTCGTCCATCGCAATGGGGCGTTGCGTCAATGCAAACAGGCCTTTATCCAACAATTCGGGCAGCGTTTTTGCGCGATCTTTCAGGCAATACAGGGCCTTATGCAGGGTCTTTGATTGGACGGGCGACAATAGATCTTGCTGCGTTGCAGCAAGAAAACCCGTGATCTGCGCCATCAGGTCCGCATCATCCATAACGGCAATATGTTGGCCGCTGATGTGATCCAGTTTCTTGAAATCGAATCGCGCGGCGGATTTCCCAATGCCGGATAGATCAAACCAGTCTTGCGCCTGTGCATCGGTGAAAAATTCGTCGTCGCCGTGGCTCCATCCCAAACGGGCCAGATAATTGCGCATCGCGGCAGCAGGATAGCCCATGTCGCGATATTCCTCGACCCCCAAGGCGCCGTGGCGCTTGGACAGTTTTTTGCCATCGGGCCCATGGATCAGTGGAATATGCGCGTAGGTGGGCAGGGGCCAGCCCATGGCGTTGTAAATCTGGATTTGCCGCGCGGCATTGTTCAAATGATCATCTCCGCGGATCACATGGGTGACGCCCATATCATAATCATCCACCACAACGGCCAACATATAAACGGGGGTTCCGTCGCTGCGCAGTAAAACCATATCATCCAGCTGATCGTTTTGGATGGTGACATCGCCTTGGACCGCATCATGGATGACGGTTGCCCCATCGCGCGGCGCCTTCAGCCGGATCACATAGGGCGCATCGGGGTGCGTGCTGGGATCCGCGTCGCGCCAAGGGCTGCGATACAGCGTTGATCGTTTTTCGGCCCGGGCGGCATCGCGGAACGCGGCGATTTCGTCCTGTGTTGCGAAACATTTATAGGCGTGGCCGGCGGCCAGCATTTCCAGCGCCACCTGCGCATGGCGGTCTGCGCGGTCAAATTGGCTGATGGCTTCGCCGTCATAATCCAGCCCAAGCCAGGCCAGGCCATCAAGAATGGCTTGGGTGGCTTCGGGTGTGGAACGCGCGCGATCGGTATCTTCAATGCGCAACAGAAATTTTCCACCCCGACCGCGGGCATAAAGCCAGTTAAACAGCGCCGTGCGCGCCCCGCCGATGTGCAAATAACCGGTGGGTGATGGGGCGAAGCGTGTAACAATTTGGTCGGACATGACGGGGTGTTTACCTTTTCCTAAGGGTGAATGGCATAGTTGTGGTCTGTCTATATCTGCAAAGGGGCGGGGGCAAGTGCGCCGACTATGCCAAATCATCAGGGCCGCATTGGGGCGACAATATGGGATGTATTTACCCTTCGCCGCGGTTGGTTTTGGCGTGGGGATCGGCGCCTTCTTTTCACAGCCGATTTTGCCTTCGATTGAAATGGTGGGAATGGCTGCGAGTGTCGCGGTGGGGTTTATGGGCGCCTGTGTGGTGTTTCCATCTGCTCGGGCGTCCATTTGGGCATTTCTTATTGCGCCGATTTTGGGATTTTGCGCCGCATGGGTTCGGGTGGTCCTTGTGGCTGCGCCTGTTCTGGGATGGCCCTATTACGGCTATGTCGAAGGAGATATCGTGACGATTGATAAATCAGCCTCCAATAAGCCGCGAGTTTTATTGGAAAATCTGATCATGTCGCCGATATCATCTGCGCGTACGCCGCGATATATTCGGATTTCCTTTCATGGGGATGGCGTGGATAATCTGATCCCAGGGCGGCGGATCGGGGCACGGGCCTATGTCACCCCGCCATCTGGGCCTGCAGAACCTTATGGGTTTGATTTTCGCCGTTATCTTTGGTTTTACGCCATCGGCGGAGTGGGATATTCACGGGATCCACCGCAGGATTTGGGGCCTGCTGTCGATCAGTTTCATCTGTCACAATTACGATCTGTTTTGGCGCATCGCATTGGTGCGCATCTGGATCAACCGGCGCAGGGACTGGCTGTTGCCATGTTTTTGGGGGATCGGTCGCATTTGGACCCCAAAGTGGTGGATGATTTGCGGGCCACAAATCTGGCGCATCTTTTGGCAATATCGGGCCTGCATATGGGGCTTTTATGCGGGTTGGTCTTTGCCTGTTTGCGTGTTGCCTTCATCCTGTGCGCAGGCATTGCCAAAGCGGGGGTGTATAAAAAATACGCCGCAGTGATCGTTTGTTTTGTGGGTGGATTTTATTGGGCATTATCAGGTGGCAGTATCGCAACAACCCGGGCGTTCATCATGGCGCTGATCGTCTTTGGCGCGGTGATATTGGACCGCCGCGCCCTGACATTGCGCACCGTGGCGGTTGCGGCCTTCATCATACTTGCAATTTGGCCTGAAAGCCTGACCAGCCCGGGGTTTCAGATGTCATTTGCGGCAACAATTGCATTGGTTGTTTGCTATCGCGGTTATGCGGCATATGGGGTCGGCCGTGGTTTGCCAAAGGGTCTGAAATGGCTTGTGGGCGTGGCCTTTTCGTCGCTTATTGCGGGTGCGGCCACGGCACCATTTTCGGCGGCGCATTTCAACCACCTGTCCAGTTATGGTATTTTGGCAAATTTGGCGTCGGTTCCTGTGGTGGGGGCGTTGTCCATGCCCGCGGGGGTTTTGATGTTTCTTCTGATGCCCTTTGGCGCCGAAGGGGTCCCTGCGCAAATTGTACAACACAGTTTGGATTGGGTGGCATTCGTGGCTGCAAATATCGCAGTATGGCCCGGGTCTGGGTTCAACGTTGTTATGCCATCGCCAATGGTTTTGCCTTTGCTGTCCTTTGGGTTGATATGGTTGATCCTCTGGCAAGGTGTTCTTCGCTGGATGGGTGGCGGGGCGGTTTTGGTTGCGATTTCTTTGTGGATGGGATCCGGACGGCCCGCCGTATTGATCGAAGAAAACGCTGGCCTTGTTGGTGTTATGACGGATCAAGGCAGGGCCATCAGCCGCGCGCGCGGCGCTGGATTTGTCGCCCGTATTTGGTTGGAAAATGATGCCGATGACGCCACACAAGAGCTGTCGCATGCGCGTGCGCCTAGCGATCCATGGCGTATGCCATTGGGCAGGGGATCAATTATCCATGCACGTCGCGCCGATGGTGTCACCTGTGCCGCGCAGGATATTCTTGTGCTGCAGACCCCAACAGATACCCCCTTTGGATGCGAGGTTTTAACCCCCAAATCATTGCGAACCACCGGCAGTTTGGCCCTTTATCACTCATCAAATGGGTTGCAGCGTATTGCCGCGCGCGATTATTCGGGGCGGTGGCCATGGTCAGATCCGCAAGTCCGCAATGATGTATTGCAATTGAAGGGCAGGATCTTACCCGTTAAGCCATCAGGCTGATGCTGCGCGATTGCCCTTGAGCCATGCGCGATAAATCCTTCAACCGGTCCATTTTTTGTGAATAATCATTTTTATCCAAACGGTTGCTGCTTGACGATTGGCAGGCGCCCTGGCGGGCAAGCAAGGTTTGTGTGGGCTGAAGGCGATCCCCAACCAGCAAAGTCGCCTGCGGATAGTTTGGCACAAATGGCTGTGATGGGTTTGAAGCAAACGGTGCTTGGGGAGCGCGGGGCGTTTGCAGCGCCATGCTGGGCGCAGTGCTGTTTCCAGGCCGTGCCTGCGCATCGGGCTGCTGAACAGCCGCGCGTGCCCCAATATCATAGCCGTTTATGGATGGCGCAATTTGCATAGCTGTCCCCAATATCTGCGGACAGTTTACACAAATCGTCCCTTTATCGCAAGCTTATCCTGCCACACTGACCAGCGCATGGCGTTTCTTGCCTGCGCTTAATTTAATCGGTGCGCCAAAGGCCGCGGCATCCAAGATCAGGCCTGCATCTGTGACCGGTGCATCATCCATGCGGGCGCCATCTTCGGCAATCAGGCGTTTTGCCTCTTTGCCGGATTTGACCAATCCGGCGCGCACGAACAGCTGAACAACGGAAATACCATCGGCCAGCTCCGCAGTGGATAGGACCAGCTGGGGCAGGTCATCCCCAACGCCGCCGCGCTCGAACACTTCGCGTGCGGTGGCTTCGGCCGCGTGGGCGGCGTCTTTTCCGTGCAGTAAGGTGGTGACCTCATTGGCCAAAATGATCTTGGCGTCATTGATTTCAGCGCCTTGAAGCGCGCCCAGACGATCACATTCATCAATCGGCAATTCTGTGTATAGCTTCAGGAACCGCCCAACATCGGCGTCGGTGGTGTTGCGCCAGAATTGCCAGAATTCATAGGGCGACACCATATCCCCGTTCAGCCAAACCGCCCCATTGTGCGATTTGCCCATCTTTTTACCATCAGACGTGGTCAGCAGCGGCGATGTCAGGCCAAAAATATGCCCATCAATCACCCGGCGCGTCAGGTCGATCCCGTTGACGATATTGCCCCACTGATCCGACCCACCCATCTGCAAGATGCAGCCATAGCGGCGGTGCAGTTCCAAAAAGTCATAGGCCTGCAAAATCATGTAGTTGAATTCCAAAAATGACAGCGACTGTTCACGGTCCAGACGCGATTTCACCGATTCAAAGCTCAGCATCCGGTTGACGGAAAAATGCCGTCCGATATCGCGCAAAAAATCCAGATAGTTCAGCCCATCCAACCATTCAGCATTGTTCAGCATCAGCGCATCGGTGGGGCCATCGCCAAAGTTAACATAGGACGAAAAGGCGCGTTTGATCCCACTGATATTGTCGTCGATTTGATCTGGGCCCAGCAATGGACGTTCATCCGCGCGGAACGATGGATCGCCCACTTTGGTTGTCCCGCCCCCCATCAAAACGATTGGCTTGTTGCCGGTTTTTTGCAGCCAGCGCAGCATCATAATCTGGATCAGGCTGCCCACGTGCAGCGATTTGGCCGTGGCATCAAACCCGATATACCCTGGTGCACCCCCTTTTTGCAGCGCCTCATCCAGGCCCTGATAATCGGTGCAATCGGCGACAAAGCCGCGCTGCATCATGACGTTCAGGAATTCTGATTTTGGATGATAGGTCATCGGGGATGGATCCTTTTGTTTCTTTCTTGGGGTCTCTATAATCGGGCCAAAGTCAAAGGGAAAGCCAATCATGGTGGAAAATTTGCGGGCGCTGGCTGCGGATGGCATTTGGGCCACGGGGATGATGTCGGGAACGTCGCTTGACGGCGTGGATGTTGCGTTGTTGCGCAGTGACGGTGAACAGATTTTTGAATTTGGCCCCACAGCCTATCGCCCCTACAGCGCCGATGAACAGGTTTTGCTGCGCACTGGCTTGGGATTATGGCACGATGCGCCAACGCTGCCCAGCATTGCGAAATTGATCGAGGCTGCGCATTTATCAGCATTAGATGGTCTACCACGGGCCCAGCTGATTGGATTTCATGGGCAAACCTTGGCACATGATCCCGGGGGGCGCGGGACACATCAGGCGGGTGATGGCGCGGCCTTGGCGCGGGCCATCGGCCTGCCTGTTGTTTGGGATTTTCGCAGCAACGATGTCCAGATGGGCGGGCAGGGGGCGCCGCTTGCCCCGTTTTTTCATTTTGCCTGCACAAAATATTTGGGCCTGACAGGACCAACCGTGTTTTTAAATTTGGGCGGGGTGGGCAATATCACTTGGGTGGATCCGTCATATGCTGCGCCGGATCATCCACAGGCGATTTTGGCCTTTGATACGGGGCCGGCCAATGCCCCGATGAACGACATCATGCAGCGTTATTTCAACCAGCCCTATGATGCCAACGGGGACCTGGCTGCCCGCGGGCAGGTGGATAAGGCCTGTGTCGCGGATTTCGTGCAGCATGACTTTTTTGCCAAGGCCCCGCCAAAATCCCTTGATCGGGACAGTTTTGTCACTTTTCGAGATGCGCTTCATACACTTGATCCCAATGACGCATTGGCCACAGCCACAGAAGCCGCCGCGCTGGCGGTTGCCAAAGGATTGCTGCATTGTCCTATCACACCGCAGAACGTCATTTTATGTGGGGGTGGCCGGCGAAACATGCATCTTCGATCACGGCTGAAGGCGCATATTCAATCAAGAATCGTGGATTGTGATGATTTGGGCCTAAATGGGGATATGCTCGAGGCGCAGGCATTTGCGTTCCTCGCAATCCGCAGCCTGCGTGGGCTTGCACTGTCTTCGCCGCAAACAACTGCCGTGCCAACGCCATGCCATGGCGGGAAGATTAGTTTCCCATAGGGCCGGCGTTCCGCACCGCCCTGCGGGCGGTGACGCGGGATTGGTCCTCGATGGGCCAATGCCGCGTCCCTCCCCCCATGGATTGTCAAATCAGGCTGAACA
>JALQTR010000076.1 GCA_023260835.1 Paracoccaceae bacterium | reverse complement strand
CCTGATCCGCATGAGCGAGCACCAAACAAAAAACCCCGCCGCCGAACATATGGAGGCCTTCTACCGCCCCTTTTGCGATGTCGCGGCCAGTGGTGAAAAGTTCGACGGGTTGATTATCACCGGCGCGCCGATTGAACATCTGCCGTTCGAGGATGTGACCTATTGGGATGAACTGAAACAGGTGTTCGATTGGACACAAACCCATGTCCATTCCACATTTGGCGTCTGTTGGGGAGGAATGGCGATGATTTACCATTTCCACCGCGTGCAAAAGCATATTTTGGACCATAAGGCCTTTGGCTGTGTGCGGCATAAAAATTTGGCGCCAACCTCGCCCCTGCTGCGCGGGTTTTCCGATGATATGGTGATCCCTGTATCGCGCTGGACCGAACTGCGCCGCGATGAAATCTCTGCCGCAGGCCTGCCCATTTTGATCGACAGCCAAGACACCGGTCCCGCCTTGGTTGAGGATCCAGCCCACCGCGCACTTTATGTGTTCAATCATTTTGAATATGACAGTGGCACACTGAAAGAAGAATATGACCGCGATGTTGCTGCGGGCAAACCGATCAATGTGCCGGCCAATTATTATCCTGATGATGATCCCAGCCGCACGCCGCAGAACCGGTGGCGCAGCCATGCGCATCTGCTTTATGGCAATTGGATCAACGAGATTTATCAAACAACCCCCTTTGATTTGGCGCAGATCGGATCCTGATTTTGAATTAGGGTTTTCTTAACTTCTAGGCCCTAACTGGGGGCTAGATGTTTAAGGATTTTACGATGCACTTCACCCCAATACTATCTTTGCCCTGGCGTCTTCATGCGCTTCTGGCAGCGCTTTCTTTTATGTGGTTGCAATGGATCAAGGGCGTCTTGGATGCCAGCTATGCCGCGTCAAACCATCCGGTGGATTATGCCACGGGGCAGACCGGTTTTGATGCAGGGCTGATTAAATCCTATTACGCACATATGCAGGACATGGGAACACTGAACATCTACTTTCAAACGCAACTGATTGATTTTGGATTTATTTTAGGCGTGGCGTTGATGGGCGTTTGTCTGTGCACATTGGTTGCACGGCTGTCACCGCAGTCCAGTTGGGGACGGCGCATGGGTCTGATCGCCGCAATCTGCGCGCTGATCGGGGCAGCCTGTGATACGACCGAAAACCTGATCTCCTTCGTGATGCTGGCCAATCCAGCCGAATTTGCCAACTGGCTGGCGCTACCATATTCTGCGTTTGCGGTTGTTAAATTCGCGATGATCAGTTGTGCGATGGTCTGCGTGGTGGGCAGTTTGATGTTGGCCGCGGTGAATTTTGCCCGCCAGATCACGATGAAAGCTGCCTAATCTGGCCCATTGCGCAAGGATCTAAACCGCGCTAGGGCCTTGGAGCATGAAAAAGCAAGGCTATCACCACGGCAACCTGCGTCAGGCGCTGATTGATGCGGCGCTTGCGCTGATCACTGAAAAAGGCCCCACAGGGTTTACCCTGTCCGAGGCCGCAAAAGGTGCAGGCGTCACCCCTGCCGCCGTTTATCGCCATTTTGAAGGGCGCGAGGATATAATCGCCGCTGCTGCGCTGCAAGGATATGCGCTGTTCACCGATCTTTTGGATCACGCCTATAACAATGGGCAGCCGTCGGCCCTAGCGGCGTTTTCGGCCACAGGTCGGGCCTATCTGGCTTTTGCGCGGCGGTATCCTGGGTATTACATCGCTATGTTCGAAAGCGGCATTTCGGTTAACCGCACACCCGAAATCGCCCATGCCGCCGCCCGCGCCCGCGGTGTTTTGGAAACTGCCGCCTCCGCTTTGGCAGCCCGCATCCCACAGGATAAACGCCCCCCCGCGCGGCTGTTTTCGGCGCATGTCATGGCGCTCAGCCATGGTGTGGTTGAACTGTTTGCCCGCAATTCCCCCGGCACGAACCATCCGTTCGACCCCGAGGACCTGCTGGAAAGCGGCATCGGAATTTACCTGCGTGGTTTGGGGCTGATCCCGACGGATTGCTGAGCATAAAAAAAGGGGGCCATTGGCCCCCTTAGTTTCGTCCCTCAAGCACCTAGTTGGTACTGCTCAGATTATTTGCCTGTGGCCTGAGCGACGACAGGGCGAGCGCACCCGCCCCGTGACCCTTACGAGCAACCAGACGTTGCGCCGCAAGTATTACATTTCATGCAGGTCCCATTGCGCACCAACGTATAGTTGCCGCAATCCCCACATGGATCCCCTTCATACCCTTGCATTTTGGCCTTGGTCCGTTCGTCCATGGTCATCACCGGCGCCTCGGCAACCTCGGCCACAGGCGCTGCCGTTGCGGTAGGTGCCACAGGGGTCACGCTGACCGTGGTTTCAGTTTGACCAAAGGCCATCAATTCGCTGGGCATGCGTTTACGCAGATACCCGGTCGAGCTGATTTGGCGCAGCACCTCAAGCGAGCGGTTTGCTGCCTCGTCCGAGATTTCCTGAACATTGCGCACGCCCTCATCCACCCCGCGGCCAATGTCATCAAAGGATGCGCCTTCGGGTTTGACATGCGCCAAATCGGTACGATCCAAATAAGACACAGCCAATTCGCGGAAGATGTAATCCAGGATCGATGTTGCATTTTTAATGCTGTCATTGCCCTGAACCATGCCCGCAGGTTCGAATTTGGTGAATGTGAAGGCATCCACAAACTCTTCCAGCGGCACACCATATTGCAGACCAACAGACACGGCGATGGCGAAATTGTTCATCATCGCACGGAAGCCCGCGCCCTCTTTGTGCATATCGATGAAGATTTCACCCAAGGACCCGTCTGAATATTCGCCAGTGCGCAGGTATACCTTATGTCCGCCAACAACGGCTTTTTGGGTATAGCCTTTGCGGCGCTCTGGCATTTTTTCACGGTGACGTTTGATGACCTCTTTATAGACGATCTTTTCGACAATTTTTTCAGCCAGAACAGCGGCTTTTTCTTGCGTGCTGCCGGTTTCCAGAATTTCGGCTGCATCTTCATCATCTTCGACCAAGCTGGCCGCCAAAGGCTGGCTCAGTTTGGATCCGTCACGATAAAGCGCATTGGCTTTGACCCCCAACGACCAGCTCAGCTCATAGGCTTTTTGGCAATCCTCAATGGTGGCGTCATTCGCCATGTTGATTGTCTTCGAAATGGCGCCAGAGATAAAGCTTTGCGCCGCAGCCATCATGGTGATGTGGCTGTCCACCGACAAGAAGCGTTTGCCCTTTTTACCGCAGGGGTTGGCACAATCGAAGATGTGGTAATGATCGACCTTCAGATGCGGCGCGCCTTCCAGTGTCATGGTGCCGCAGACATGGTCATTGGCCGCATCAATCTCTGCGCGGCTGTATCCCAGGTGGCGCAGCATATCGAAGGTTGGATCGTTCAGCTTGGCCGCTGGAATACCCAACACTTTGGTGCAGAATTCCTCGCCCAAGGTCCATTGGTTGAACACAAAGCGGATGTCGAATGCGGTACGCAGCGCGCCCTCGATCTTGTCCAATTCGCGCTGACCAAACCCATTGCCGATCAAGGACGTGTGGTTGATCCCGGGTGCATTGCCCAGCGATCCGTGACCCACGGCATAGGCGATGACCTCTTCAATCTGGGCACTGGAATAGCCCAAGTTTTCAAGCGCCGCAGGCACCGACCGGTTGATGATTTTGAAGTAACCGCCACCGGCCAATTTCTTGAACTTCACCAGCGCAAAGTCAGGCTCGATCCCGGTGGTGTCACAATCCATAACCAGCCCGATAGTGCCAGTTGGGGCAATCACAGTGGTCTGCGCATTGCGGTAGCCATGTTTTTCGCCCAATTCCAGCGCGTTGTCCCAAGTGGATTTCGCCAAAGCGGCCAAATCACTGTCGGGGCAATTGGCCAAATCCAGCGGCACAGGTTTGACGGCCAGCGCCTCATACCCGTCTGTATTGCCGTAGGCGGCGTTGCGATGGTTGCGAATGACCCGCAGCATATGATCCGCGTTGCGTTTGTAACCAGCGAATGGACCCAGCTCACCTGCGATTTCAGCAGAGGTGGCATAGGCCACACCGGTCATCACGGCGGTAAGTGCACCACAAAGGGCGCGGCCCTGATCGCTGTCATACCCCAGACCCATATTCATCAGCAGGCCGCCAATATTGGCATAACCCAAGCCCAATGTGCGGAATTCATAGGACAGCTGGGCAATTTCTTTGGATGGGAATTGCGCCATCATCACCGAAATTTCCAGCGTCAGTGTCCACAGACGGGATGCATGCATGTAGGATTGCGCATCAAACTTGCCGTCTTCCAAGAAGGTCAGCAGGTTCATCGATGCCAAGTTAC
>JALQTR010000072.1 GCA_023260835.1 Paracoccaceae bacterium | reverse complement strand
GTAAAAAGGCGCCGAACCGGGCAGGTTTGGGGCCGACAAAGCCCCAAAAAACCCGCACGATCAAGGCCGCCAGAGCCGCCCAGCCGATCCAAATATGCGGCCCGCTGCCATCTTCAGTGACTAGGCCATTCAGCAGGACCGCCGCGGCAATCCCCCAATGCGTTACGCGCACCACTATATCCCATGGGTTTGGCGGTGTTTCATTCAAATCGGCTGGATATGTCATTTTAGTGGTCTTTCTTGACTTGGACCACTTTGCCATTGTTGGGGTTGATGTAAACCTCCCAACGTTGGCCCGCGGCGTCGTGGCATTTGGCTTCGATCTTGCCGCCCTCGGCCTCGAATTTATCCACGGCGCAATCGGCGGCGGCCAGAGCGGACGTAGCATCGGTTGGGTTTTTCCCAACCAAATCACCCACGGCGGGCAAGGCCAATAGAGGCGCGGGAGCAAGGCAGATAACGGCCGCAATCATCAAATTCTGTTTCATGGTTTTTCCTTTCAAATCAGCACACAGGATTTGCGTGCGTGACATCAAGATGGCTGGCGCCGGACAGAAAAACCATTGCACTCGGGGGATACGCGCCAACATTACTGCAATGGTCTGGCCACGTATACCCATCGATATATGCGGCCTTCGCGCTGATAAGGACAGCATCAACAACGCCCAAAAGACCCCCGCCAGCGTTCCAGTGATTGACATGGCCGCGCTCTATTTCAGTTACAAATATCATAAATGCATCAACCGAAAGATGTCTGGATCAATTTGATAAGAATTTTCGGCGCGCCGGCTGGACAGGCTGCGCAGGATCGTGATTTACAAACCATGGAACGGGGGATGCGATGTCACAGCCACTGAAGTATATCGCGCGGATCGCGGATTATTATCGGGCCTTGGGGTATGGCGCGGCCTATGAATGGGCGCGGTTTGACGATGTGCCATTTGCAAGGCTTCAAAAACCACTGGCCCAAGCGCGGATTGGCATCGTGACAACGGCCGCGCCCTATCAGGCAGACAGAGGCGACCAGGGCCCCGGCGCGCCCTATAACGGGGCGGCAAAATTTTACCGCGTATATACGGGCCCCACGGATCACCTGCCCGATCTGCGCATATCGCATATTGCCTATGACCGCGCGCATACCAAAGCCGATGATTTGGGCAGCTATTTCCCCCTGCGTGCGCTGCAATCGCTGGCGAAGGATGGGGGCATCGGCGATGTGTCGCCGCGGTTTTACGGGCTGCCGACCAACCGATCCAAACGCACCACATTGGATCAGGATTGCCCCGATTTGCTGGCAGCAATGCAGGCCGATCATGTGGATGCGGCGGTTTTGGTGCCCAACTGCCCCGTCTGTCATCAATCCGTAACCTTGGCCGCGCGCACCCTAGAATCTGCAGGTATTCCCACCGTCATCATGGGCTGCGCCAAGGATATCGTCGAGCATATCGGCGCGCCGCGGCTGCTGTTCAACAATTTTCCATTGGGCAACGGCGCGGGCCTGCCACATGACCCCACCAATCAACGCAAGATTGCGCAGCTGGCTGTCACGCTGCTGGACACGGCCACCGCGCCGCGCAGCACAGTGCAATCCCCCTATGCGTGGTCCGGCGACCCTGATTGGCAAAAGGATTATTCCAACGCGGCACTGCTGTCACCCGAAGAGATCGCCCGCCGCAGGGCCGAATTTGATCGCGGCAAGGCCGCCGCAAAATTACAGCGCGAAGAGGCGCAAAACACAGGAGAGCCAAGATGAAAAAAGTCGCTGATATGGTTGCCGCCGCCAATGCGCAGGTGGATCACGCCCCCGCCGCCGATCTGCTGGATCTGCATGGGGCCGACGGGGTTACCTTTGTCGATCTGCGTGATCTGCGCGAATTGGAACGTGATGGCATGATCCCCGGGGCATTTCACTGCCCGCGCGGCATGTTGGAATTTTGGATCGACCCAAACAGCCCCTATGCCAAGCCGCAGTTCCAAACCGGCAATCGCATTGTGTTCTATTGTGCATCGGGATGGCGGTCGGCCCTGTCGACATTGGTTGCCCAGGACATGGGTCTGCCAAATGTCAGCCATATTAATGATGGGTTTTCCGGCTGGAAAAAGGCCGGCGGGCCTGTGGGTGAAAGGCCCAGCAAAAAATAGGGAACAGCCGCCCCTTGGGGCGGCCCCTACCCTTCGGGCGAAATCCCCAAACTGTGGATCAATTCATAATATCCCAGCAGGATCGCCAGAAAGAACACAAATAAAATCACCTCATGCTTGAAGTGATGTTTAAAGAAAAATGCCCGATCACGGTGATGCAGCACATCCATCAATTCATCGCCAAAGCGAATGGATAGAAACGTGCCCAGCCCAGACAGGACAATCACTCCCCAATAGGGGTAGGGCGTGGTCAAGATCCGCTGCATCAGCTGTGTCAGAACCGTTGTATCATAGGCATGCGGCGCCAGCATCAGCGCCCACAGGTTTACGGCAATGGCAATGGCCCAAACCGCAATTTCCGACACAACCATCCGCACCCCAAACAGCAGCCGCAGCGGAAAATCCAGCAAAAACCCCGCATCGGCCACCGGAGTGCACAGGACAAAGAAGCTCCATGTGATCAACGCCGCGCTGCCGCCTGTTGCAAAGTCATATTTCAGGCTGAGATACAGAAAATAACCAAACAGCAGCCCCAATAGCGCACAGAATTTTATCAATACCTGACGCGAGGGATGGGGCTGCGCGGCGCTCATGTCAGGCGTCCTTATGATCGATCAGGATGACATTGCGGCGGGCGTTGCCGGCCAATGTGTCGGCGAAGGCCTCGTTGATCTGATCCAATGTCCAACGGCCGGTGATCAGCTCATCCAGCTTTAGACGGCCTTGATTATACAGCTCGATCATCCACGGAACATCCCGCTTGATCACCACATCGCCCATTTTTGACCCAACGATAGATTGACCCGCATCCGCCATCAGCAGCGGTGCATAGCTGGCGGTTTGGCCGAAATGAGGCATGCCAACCATGACGACCTTACCGCCATTGGCCAGATACCGCGGGGCCATATCGTAAACGGCAGCAACCCCAACGGTGACCAGCACCGCATCCGCGCCGCGGCCATCCAAAATCTGCTTCACCTCTTTGAATGGCTTCCCTTCGGCCAAAACAGTATGGGTCGCGCCAAATTCGCGCGCGGCCTCCAGTTTATCGGGGTTCATATCAACCGCGACAATGCGCGCGGCACCCGCAATGCGCGCGCCCTGAATGGCGTTCAAACCAACACCGCCCGCGCCGATAACAACCACATCTTGCCCCGCGCGAATGCCCGCGGTGTTGACCGCCGCGCCCACGCCGGTGATGACCCCGCATGACACCAATGCGGCGGCCTCTTTGGGCATGTCATGTGGGATTTTAACGATCTGGCTTTCATCCACGACCACTTTTTCGGCAAAGGCGCCGGTGAACACAGCCTGCCATGCGGGGGTGCCATCTAGGGTGGAAATGGGGCTGTCTGTGAGATTGCCAGGGGCTTCGCAGGTGGTGGGGTGACCCGATCCGCAGGATGGGCAACTGCCACAGGCGCGGATCAGCGTCACGGCCACCGCATCACCGGGGGCAAACCCGCGCACGCCATCGCCCACGGCGGTGATGGTGCCTGCGGCCTCATGCCCGAAGACGGCGGGGGTGGATCCGCCAAACCCGCCCTGCCAAAGCGAAATATCCGAATGACAAACAGCAACGGCATCGATACGCACCTCGACCTCGCCATATTCGGGGGCGCGCAATTCGACCTCTTCAATGGTCATAGGGGCGCCAAATTCACGGCAGAGGGCGGCTTTGATTTTCGTCATTCGTTTCTTCCTTTTTCTATCTATTCAATGTCATAGTCGGATTTGGACCCAATCAGCAACCCCATTAGGCCAGCACCAAAAGCACCGCGCTGAGCAAGATCAACGCCACCAGTGAAAACTGTGTGTTCCATTTATGCGCCAGCACTTCAGGCGGCACATCCACCATGCGCCCGGTCAATCGAATGGCAGTTCCATAAGGGGTCAGGTTCACCGCAACTGTCCAAACCGACACCAGCATCATCCCCACAATTACCGGCGATAAATTCAGACCCGTCAAATGCGGTAAGGTTCCAGCGGCGATGGTTACCGTGACAATCTGGTTGATCCCCACCAGCGACAGCGCCGCGATCATCCATGCCGTCAGCGCCAGAACCGCCCCACCCGACAGGCCAAACCCGCTGATAGCCTGACCCAACAGGTCCGTGTCGACCACATCGGCGATCATCACCCCCAAAAAGGCCGATGCACCGAATAATGTGGCCTCGGTCCGCATGGCGGGCAGGGCTGGCAAAACATGCCCGATAATTTCATGGCCTGTGCGCGCAGCGGCCCCTGGGCGGCCGCGTTCTTGCAAATAAACCCAACCGCAGGACATCAGCGGCAGCACCAACAATAATGACACCAAGATGCTGGTTCCCAATACGGCCGAGATAACATAGGCAATGGCCGGCACCGCAATCACCAACAATGTCAGGGGCATCAACCTGTGCAAAGGCGGCGCATCCACAGGCACGCCCCCCGCCCGCCGTGGATAGCTGCGCCGATCAAGCCCCCACCCCAGCAGCAAAAACGCCAATGCCAATGGCGCCGAATGGCTGGCAAGCTGCGCCCATGTCACCCCCGGAATGGCCGCTGATATCAGCGCGATGGTCACGGTGATGGGCGACCACATAGGAATAGTGCTGAAGCCCCGCAGCATGGCCAGGGTCATGCGTTCCTTGCGAATGGCGGCGATGCGGCGTGTCTCTGGGTCGGTGGCGCCATCGGCGGCTTTGCG
Organism: Paracoccaceae bacterium; assembly: GCA_023260835.1. Taxonomy (GTDB): domain Bacteria; phylum Pseudomonadota; class Alphaproteobacteria; order Rhodobacterales; family Rhodobacteraceae; genus JALQTR01. The sequence continues at coordinate 9,606 of JALQTR010000072.1, read as the reverse complement.
GATCATTGTGCCAAGCAGACCAATGGTGGACAGGTTTAGCAGCATCCCAAACATCGCAGACCCAAAGGTCAGCACCAAATACCGCCGGCCTGGCGGCTGTTGCAGCAGGATTTGCCCCGACCGCAGCAGCAGCGGGGATCGCCCCGCCGCATGCTGCAAAAACCCCAAGGCCGTCAGGAAAAACACCATAAAACCGGCCCGCCCAAGCGCCGTTTGCGCCAGGCCTGCGTTCAAATCCCCACGCAGCCATTCAAATGCCAATAGCGCAAAGCACAAACAGGCCAACGCCTTGGCCATTTTGGTGATTGCCAAAAAATTCAGCGCCAAAAACCCGATCAGCCCAAACCCCTGACACCACAGCGTCCAATCCGCGATGGTAAAAATACGTCCAATCGCCCCCAGGCTGACCAGCAGCAGCATGGCGCTTGAGGCGGTTGTGGTTTTTGGCGTCTGGGTCATTTAAAATCAAACAGCAGCGGTTCTTTATTGGTGAACCGGCGCGCGGCATCCGCGTTATAGCGCCCAGCCAGACAAATCGCCTGTGCCTGTGCCTCTAGCGTCAACAAGGTATCTGCATCCGATTGCATGGCTCGGCCACTGATGGATTTGGTCAGGGCGAAGGCCGCGCCTGATCCTTTGGTCATCATACGGGCCATATCCCAGGCGCGCGGCATCAGATCATCTGCGGGCATAACCTCCATCACCAGGCCAATGCGCGCGGCCTCGGCCGCATCAACGGTTCGGCCGGTGTAAAACAATTCGCGCGCACGCTGCGCACCCACAAAGCGCGGCAAACTGTAGAAAAGCCCGCCATCTGGCACAACGCCCACTTTACAAAAAGAGGCATTAAACGACGCGCGATCCGATGCGATCACCAAATCTGCCAGCAGCGCCAGCCCCAGTCCCGCCCCAAAGGCGGGGCCATCAACGGCGGAAATCACTGGAACCGGAAGATCACGCAAGGCGCGCACCCAAGCATGCAGATGGCGCATACGGGGCAGGTAATCCTCGGCCCCGCCATAGGTGCCATTTTCGTGGTCATAATGCATGGTCTTTAAATCACCGCCGGCGCAGAAGGCCCCGCCGGATCCGGCGATAATCACTGCGCGCAGGTCTTTGTGGCCTTGCAGCTGATGGGCAGCGTCAAACAGCGCCTCTTTTGCCTCTTGCGTCAGGGGGTTGCGTTTTTGCGGGCGGTTCATTTGCAAAAGCGCGATATCACCATCAAAGGTTAATGATACGGCTTTATCCATTGCGTCGGTCATGATGATACCCCTGTCGCCCCCATCCTGTGAACTTACAGTAGACCTGCGATAAATCGGTATCAAGCTAATTAAATTGCAACGCACCGTTACGGCGCGGCAACAGCGGCATCTTCCAAACGCAGCTGAACAGTCTGCCGACCGTTCCATGTGTTCAGCTCTAACCGGCCAGCCAGATGAAACAGCGCGCCGCCATGGTTCATAATCGCCGGCCCCAGCGGCCCATCAAAGGCCCCAAAGGCAATGGCATCAATCCGCGCACCGCTGCCATCGGAAAAGGCGAATTTTAAATGCCCACCGTTTAATTCCTTTGCAAACCCGATGCGCATATCGGCGAACGCAAATCGCGGCGCGGGGGCTGACGTGCCAAAGGGGCCGGCGCGCTCGACCTCGGCCAACAGATCAGGGGTTGCGGCGGCGGGCGCAAGCAAGCTGTCGATCGATAAATCCCGCGCGCCCATTTGATCGGCGCCTTGGCGCGCCAACAATTCGGCCAAACGATCCATCGCTGGGGCCAGCTGCGATTTGCGCAATGACAGGCCGGCGGCCATTTTATGGCCACCGCCTTTTTCGATCAGCCCTTCGTGCATTAACTGCGCAATCGCGGCGCCCAGATCAACGCCGAGAATGGACCGGCCTGATCCTTTGCCCTCATCCCCGTCAAAGCCGATGACAATGCTGGGGCGGTTTGCCCATTCCTTCATCCGCGCGGCGACGATGCCAACCACACCGGGGTGCCAGCCGTCATCTGCGGCCCAAACCAAAGGGCCATCCGCGCCGCGGGCTTCGGCCTGAGCAATGGCGGCGGTGCGCACCGCCGCCTCGACCGCGCGGCGATCTGTGTTCAGGGTTTCCAGCTGCGCAGCCATTGCCGCGGCGGCCGCCGGATCATCGCAGGCAAGCAGCCGCGCCCCCAGATCCGCCTGACCAATGCGTCCGCCCGCATTGATGCGCGGGCCAAAGACAAACCCCAGATGATAACTGCTGGGCGCGGTGTTCAGCCGCGCCTGATCGGCCAGCGCGACCAAACCAGGGCGATCGCGGCGGGCCATGACCTTCAGCCCCTGCCGAACCAGCGCGCGATTCAATCCCACCAAAGGTGCGACATCGGCCACCGTCGCCAACGCAACCAAATCCAAAAGCCCGATCAAATCCGGACCAGCCGTTCCGGCCGAACGCAGCTGGCGGTTTGTTTCGACCAAGAACAAAAACACCACACCTGCCGCACAAAGATAGGTGAAGTCATTCGCTTCATCCTGGCGGTTTGGATTAACCACGGCCAGAGCGTCGGGCAGGGTTTCCCCGCCCATATGGTGATCCAAAACGATCACATCCGCCTGCCCCGCCACGGCGGCGATGGGATCATATGACAAGGTGCCACAATCCACACAAATGATCAGGTCATGATCTGCCGCCAAATGCTGCATCGCGGGCGTATTGGGACCATAGCCTTCGGTGATACGATCCGGCACATAAAGCGTGGCCTGCAACCCAAACGCACGCAACCAACAAATCAGCAGCGCGCCCGAGGCCCCGCCGTCCACATCATAATCGGCAAAAATTGCAATCCGTTGTTTGCCCGTCACCGCCGCAACAAACCGCGTGGCGGCTTTTTCCATATCCTTAAACAGATGCGGGTCAGGCATCAGATCGCGCAGCTGTGGGTTTAAAAATTGATCTGCCCCATCTGCATCAACCCCGCGGGCAGCCAGTACCGCGCAAAGCGCAGGGGGCAGGCCGGTTTGTTGGGCCAAACCTTCGGCCAATCGCTGCGCATCTGGGCTGCGCGGTGCCCAGCGGCGACCGGTCAGGGATTGGTCGATATGCAGGAACGCGGGCATCCGCGCCGCTTACACTTTCTCGATGCGGATGGCCAAGGGGGTATCGCCCAAAACGCCCGTCTGCGGCAGGTCCGCCAAAGCCGCGTCCAGGGCGCTGCGCTGAACCGCATGGGTCACGATCAACACCGTGGCGGGGCTTTCGCTGTGTTCGCGTTGGCGCATCCGATCGATTGAAATGCCATGTTCGGCCAAAACTTGCGCCATACGTGCCAAGGCGCCGGGTTCATCGCGCAATTCAAGCCGCAGGTAATAGGGGGCTGCAACGGCGGATTTCACCGATGGCGCGGCCTTCAGCTGCGCCGCAGGCACGCCAAAGGCGGGGATCCGAATCCCGCGCGCCAGATCCAAAATATCCCCCAATACCGCGCTGGCGGTTGGGCCTTCGCCTGCGCCAGGGCCGCGCAGCACGACCTGCTGAACGGCATCGCCTTCCAGCACGCACATATTGGTGCCGCCTTCCAGTTGGCCCAGGGGCGATGCGGCGGGCACCAGGCAGGGCGACATACGCTGTTCCAGCCCCGCATCCGTCATCTGCGCCACGCCCAGCAGTTTGATCCGATACCCAAGATCCGCAGCATGATGAATGTCGCGCGCGGTGATTTGCTGGATCCCTTCCAGTTCAACCCCATCGAAATCCACCTGCGTGCCAAAGGCCAAGGCCACCAAAAGGGCCAGCTTATGCCCCGCATCAATACCGCCCACGTCCAGCGTTGGATCTGCCTCAAGATAGCCCAGCTGGTCTGCCTCGGCGAAGACTTCGTCATAGCTGAGCCCAGCTGATTCCATTCGTGTCAGAATGTAGTTACAGGTGCCATTCATCACCCCCATAACACGGGTCATGCGGTTGCCGGCCAGCCCTTCGGCCAAGGATTTGATTACGGGGATACCGCCCGCTACCGCGGCCTCGTACCGGATTGAACGGCCTGCGTCATCGGCCATTTGGGCAATCTGTTGACCGTGCAACGCCAACAGCGCCTTATTGGCGCTGACCACATCTTTGCCGCTGGCCAATGCGGCCAATGTGGCATCTTTTGCAGCGCCTTCGGATCCGCCCATGACCTCGACAAAAACATCGATGTCATCACGTTTGGCCAAGGACACGGCGTCATCTTCCCAGTCGTAACCGGACAAATCCACACCGCGATCTTTGTCTTTGCTGCGCGCGGTGACCGCGCGCAATTCAACGCGGCGCCCCGTGCGTGCAGCATACAGATCGGCGTTTTGTTGCAGCAGCTTCACAACACCCACGCCAACGGTCCCCAGACCGGCCAAGCCAAGAGTTAGGGGTTTTGTCATGGGGATCTCCTTACCGGGTGAATAGTCTGCGCAAGGTCTAATCCCAATTGCCAGCCCTTGCAATGGGGTGCAGTGGCAGATAAAGGCAATCGCCCTGCCCGCCTAGGTCGGCACCTTGATCCGATTGGCCCCCAGCCGCGGATGAAGCCGCGATGCAATCCCAAAGGCCACACCCGCCCCCGCGCCAGCTGCAATGAAAATGCCCCAAATTGGCGTTGCCAAAAGCACCAGCCAAGCAATGCCCGGGGTGATAATGCCAGACACATCCCGAAAGCTGGAATAAATCGCCGACATTTCCGTGCGCTCAGACGGTTTGACCGCCATCAAAAATGGCAGCCCCGCGCAAATATCCAGCAAGATCAGAAAAAAGCTGCCCATAAACAACAATGCGATGGTTCCCACAGGCCATGTATGCGCCGCCCCCGCGGCCAAAAAACACCCTGCAACGGCCGCAAACCCGAACCGCACCGCAAAGCGCACGGAATGGCGCTGCATCCAGCGCAGCATGAAGGGGGATAAAAACAGCCCTGCATTGGTGATCGACAAACACATCCCCCCCACCTGTTCATCCAATCCAGATTCCAACGCAAAAATCGGCAAATACACCACATAGGCCCACCATCCACAGGACCGAATGACCGCAAACAACCATCCGGCCACCAACCGCGGCTGCTGTGCAAAGCGGCCAATATAGGCAAGCGGGTTCACCGCCGCTTTTTTCGCCCGTGTGATTAATTTGCCATTGCCCAATCGCATATACAAAAAGACGCTGAGCAACCCGAACGCAGCCAATGCGGATATTAAATAGGGTAAGGGCGCCCAAATTTTCCATAAGAACACGCCCAAAACTGGCCCCAAAGTCCACCCCAGCGCCGAATAGAACATCCGCAGAGTTTCACAGCGCCCCAATTCAATCCGCGCGATATAATCCAAAACATAGGCGTTAAAGCACACAAATGTGATGACCGTTGCCAGTGAATTCAGCAGCAACCCAAGAACCACCAAATCCGGCCAGCCAAAACTGGCCAAAACAGATCCCAATATGTAACACATCGCGCCAAAGATATAAATCCAGCGGCGGGGAATATAGCGGTTCAAAAACGGCACCAACAGGCCCGTGATCAGCGATATAATTCCAATTCCAAAATACACCAGACTAACCTGCGCCGCATCTTGCAGTGCCGAATAAACCGCAACGGGAAAGACAGATATCAGCATACCGCGGGTGACAGCTTCACAACCGGCAATGGCCGCAAATCCCTTTACTGATGGTGCCGGGGCATGGCGCAGCCATTCAGGTATTCGACGTTCAAACATATCTGCCCCTTAACAGTCTTTGACATGATGCTGCGGGCGAAAGGTGCACAGGTCTGGCCCATTCACGACCTAAAGGTCGAAAATGACCATTCAATGCGCCGCGCAAAGCGCTAGCCTTTTTTAAATGACTTTGCCCCAACAAAGGACGCCCGCATGAACGATCAATGGACTGCGCTTTTGGATGCCATCCAGAATGTTCATTCAGCGGATGCCACCCTGTGCAATTTCTGCCCCTTCCCAGATGATATCACGCATCAACCCGTTGCCCCGTTTCACATCCCATCAAGTGATCTGCTGCAGCAGGATGTTGGTTTGGCACAGGGGCCATTCAAACACATCATAACCGCAGTTCAGACCGCAGCCCCCATGGCGCATTGGCGACAAACTTATCGCGGAAAAAACGTATCCGAACGATTTTTGGATGAATTTGGGTGTTTTTGTTTAATCGGGACTGGCGGTCCATTTTCCAGCGCCCAGATGAATGCATGGTTTGTCTATATGCCGGCCAACCTGACCTATCCTTGGCACCAACACCCCGCGGCAGAGCTGTATTACTGCCTGTCCGGATCAGCCGATTTCTTCAAACAAAGCAACCCTGCAGTCACGCTGACGGCCGGCGGATCCTGTTATCACAGCCCAAATCAACCCCATGCGATGGTCACACAATCCTCATCGGTTTTGGCCTATGTTGTGTGGCGGGATCAGTTTGATCAAGGTGCCCGGCTTTGTGCGCCTGATGATGGTGACAGCGGCGCAACCCGTTTTTGACCCTCGCGGATGTAAACATAAAGGCCCGACCCAACAATCAGCACGATCCCAATCAGAATAAACATATCTGGGATATCGCCAAAGAAGCTCCATCCCCACAAAATCGCCAAGGGCAGCAAAACATATTCAAATGGCGCAACCGTTGCCGCAGGCGCACAGCTATAGGCACGCGACAGCGAATACCCAACACCCGCTGACATCACCCCAAGAACGGCAAAATATGGCATATCCCCCAGTGGCGGCCAAACCCAAGGACGCAGGATGAACACCAAACTTGGGTTATCAGACAGGCCCATATATTGCCCACCCCCAGCAACAAGCCCAATGGCCAAGCTGAGCGTGATAAAGACCATCTGAATATACACCGCCATCGCCGATGGTTTCGATCCAATAGATAATTTTCGCGTTAAAATCTGCATCAATGCATAAAATAATGCCGCCAAAACCGGCAAGAAAAACACAAAGGCATTCACATCATCCGCACGCCATGTATGGGGCTTCATCATGATGAACACCCCCACGAACCCCATAATCACCGCGGCAATCCGTCTGGGGCCAACCGTTTCACCCAACAGCGGAATAGACAGCGCCGTGATTAAGATGGGTGAGATGAAAAACAGCGCCGTTGCATGGCCCAATGGCAAAACCGCCAAAGCCGCGAAATAGGTCATGTTTGACAAAAAAACCATCAAACCCCGCACCATATGCAGGCCAGGCCGGCTGGTGCGCAAAATCTGAAAACCGCCTTCAAATTGCACAATGATAAGGCTGAAAAACAAACCAATGAAGGCGCGAGTGAATATCATTTGATGCAGCGGATACGCACCAGACAGCTTTTTGATGATCAAATCATTCAAAGAAATCAGCAGCATACCCAGCGTGATAAAGGCAACGGCCTGCTTAAATGACGGGTTTTCCATATCGCACCTCTGCGAACACTTTGCCCGCATTTCCAAATGCAAAAGCCGCCGATCACGACACGCGTTTGTCGTAAAACCCGCAAAGACCCGTTTTGGTGATATTCTTCATCGCCGCGTCAAAAGGGCGACCCGATACCCCGCCGAAGGGGACACAGTGGGCGTGCAGCATGGATAGCGCGACAAATACCGCTGTGCAGAATTATATATTGCATATGTGAAATTATGATGACAGTATGCCCGCAATAAAAATGACGCACAACCCACACATAGAAGGGACGCACCCTATGGCAATGGATGACGACAGTTTTAAACAGGTCCTAGACACGGTTTCACGCTTTGCGCGCGAACGGTTGATACCCGCCGAACCAATCGTTGAAGAAATGGACGACATCCCCGAAGACATCGTTCAAGATATGCGCGATTTGGGTCTGTTTGGCCTGTCCATCCCCGAAGAATACGGCGGGCTCGAGCTGAGCGTTCTGCAAGAAAGCCAAGTGGTCGAGGCCCTGACCTATGCCTCGCTTTCGTTCCGATCAATCGCTGGAACAAATTTGGGCATCGGATCGCAAGGGATCGTCATGGAAGGCACCGATGCGCAAAAGGCGCAATACCTGCCGGGGCTGGCATCGGGGGAACTGATCTCGTCCTTCGCGCTGACAGAACCTGATAACGGATCAGATGCATCACACATCCGCACCAGCGCACGCAAAGACGGATCGGATTATGTGATCAACGGCACCAAACGCTATATCACCAATGCAGTGCGCGCGGATGTCTTCACCCTGTTTGCCCGCACCAATCCAGAGGATCCGGGCGCAGGTGGCGTGTCGGCGTTTTTGCTGCCTGCAGATACCCCCGGGATCACCATTGCCACGCCGGACCGCAAAATGGGCCAAAAGGGGACCAAAACATCCGATGTGATCCTTGAGGACGTGCGCATCCCAGAAGAGTTCATTGTCGGCGGTCCCAAGAACCTGAACCGCGGGTTTCGCACCGCGATGAAAGTGCTGGATCGCGGGCGCATCCATGTGTCATCCATGGCCGTCGGCACCGCTCAGCGCATGCTGAACGAGGCATTGAGCTATGCGATGGAGCGCAAGCAATTTGGCGTTCCGATTTGCGAACACCAATTGGTGCAGGGCCTGCTGGCCGACAGCCAGGCCGAACTGGCCGCGGCCCGCGCCTTGGTGCAAGCCGCCGCGCGCAAATATGATGAAACCGGCGCAGCGGTCATTGAAGCGTCCTGCGCGAAATATTTCTGCACCGAAATGGCGGGCCGTGTGGCCGATCGCGCGGTACAGGTGCATGGCGGGGCTGGGTATATGGCGGACTATGCGGTTGAACGGCTCTATCGCGATGTGCGGCTGCTGCGCATCTACGAAGGCACCAGCCAAATTCAACAAATCATCATTGCCCGCAATATGATCAAAGCCGCGGCAAACGGCCTGTAAGAATAAGGATAGATTATGTTTGATAATGTCGTGATTTGCGAACCCGTTCGCACCCCAGTGGGCCGCTTTGGTGGACAGTTCAAAGACTTGCAAGCGCATGAGTTGGGCCGCACCGTGGTCGAGGGATTGTTGGCGCGCACCGCCCTGCCTGGTGAACTGGTCGATGATGTGATTTTCGCGCAATGCTATTCATCCATGGATGCGCCCGCGTTGGGCCGCGTTGTGGGGCTGGATGCAGGTCTGCCAACCACCGCAGGCGGGTACCAGATTGACCGCCGCTGCGGATCCGGCCTGCAGGCCGTTTTGAACGCGGTGATGCAGATCGCCACAGGCGGCGCGGATGTCATCATCGCCGGCGGCGCCGAATCCATGTCAAACGCACCTTTTTACAGCACCAAAATGCGGTGGGGCATCAAGGGCGGCAATATGATGTTTAACGATGGGCTGGTGACTGGGCGCATGACAGCGGGCGGTATTCACTATCCAGTGCCCGGCGGAATGCTGGAAACGGCGGAAAACCTGCGCCGCGATTACGATATTGGGCGCGAAGAACAGGACGCGTTTGCCGTGCAAAGCCACGCCCGCGCCATTGCAGCCCAACAAAATGGCCTGTTTGACGATGAAATCATCCCCGTCACGGTCAAAAACCGCAAAGGTGATGTGACGCACACAACGGATGAACATCCCCGGGCAGATGTCACCATGGACAGCTTGGCCAAATTGCGGCCCATTCGAGGGAATGTGGACCCGG
>JALQTR010000150.1 GCA_023260835.1 Paracoccaceae bacterium | reverse complement strand
ATTGGTCAAAACGCGCATCGATGCGGTAGCTGCCGCTGTGAAAACCGAACAAGGCGCCGATTTCAGCTATCGTCTGGGGGTTATGGTGGAAACGCCGCGCGCCGCGCTGCGGGCCGAAGATATCGCGCAGCATGCGGCCTTCCTCAGCTTTGGGACCAATGATTTGACGCAGATGACCTATGGCCTGTCCCGCGATGATGCAGGGCGGTTCATGTCATCCTATGTTCAGCAAGAGGTGTTTGCCGAAGATCCGTTTCATATGCTGGATATCGAAGGCGTTGGGGAATTGCTGACAACCGGTGCGCGGCGCGGCCGTCGTGGGCGGCCCGATATCACATTGTCGATCTGCGGCGAACATGGCGGTAACCCTGAATCCATCGAGTTTTGTCGTCAGGCGGGGTTTGATTATGTTTCTTGTTCGCCCTTCCGTGTCCCTGGCGCGCGTTTGGCGGCGGCACAATTTGCCCTGATGGATCCAAAGGCCAAAGCGAAAGCCCCCTGAAATCGTGACAAATGCGCGCGGGGGCTAGACCTTTGTGTCTTGATGCCCTAGATGCACTATATCTTGAACAGAAAAAGGGCCGATGCCTTGTTTCGTTTTGCTCTGAAGGCAGCTGTGGCTGCGGTATTCTTGATCTTCCCAATCACGCTAAAGGCCGAAGCCAGTGATGGGTTTGAACGGCTGGCCATGCTGGAAGGTGAAATCAGCGCCCGTGTTCCATCGCGTTTGCTGGACAGTTTGCTGGCCCCCCCACAAAAGATGCGCAGCCAGCTTTACAAAGCCAGTTATATTGACGGGCTTGAACAAGCCAAGGGGGGCAAAGAATGGCAATGCCTGACAGAAGCCCTGTATTTCGAAGCGCGCGGTGAAACCATCAAGGGCCAATTTGCCGTGGCCGAGGTGATTTTGAACCGCCGCGATTCATCGCGCTATCCCAGCACGGTTTGCGATGTGATTGATCAGGGGTCAGATCGTCGCCATCGGTGCCAGTTTTCCTATAACTGCGATGGACGGGCTGAACGTATGGTTGAACAGCAGGCCAAATCGCGGGCGGAAAAGATCGCGCGTTTGATGCTGGATGGTTTGCCACGCAACCTGACAGGTGGGGCAACGCATTACCACACCACATATGTTGCACCGCGGTGGGCAAAACGGCTGAACAAAACCGCTACGATTGGTCAGCACGTGTTTTACGTTGAAAATCGGCGTCTGTCCCAAAATTAACACTGCGCCGTATTCTGGTGGTAAAAAGGCGCGATTGCGCCTGTATCAGATCGTTTTTCTGGGTTAACAGAACATAATTGATACCAAAAGACTGCGTTAGGACACCAATGAGCAACGATATACGATTGGCCTTTGCCCACCCGTTTGAACGGGCCGTCGCAACATCGCAGACGGGGATGTTGGATCGCATTTCATTGCGTGATCATATTGTTTCTGTGGATATTGGGGCCTTTCAGGCCGAACGCGGCGTGCAGCAACGTTTGTGTTTTAATGTGGTGGTCGAGGTGCAGCCGATCGTCGATCAGATCGAAGATGATGTGGATCGTATCCTATCCTATGATCGTGTGACCGAAGCCATTGCCGCCGAACTCGACGCAGAGCGGCTGAACCTTCTGGAAACGCTTGCTGAGCGGATCGCCGAACGAATTTTGGCGGAACCACAAGCGATGCGCGTTTTTGTGCGGATTGAAAAGCTGGATCGCGGGCCCGGTGCATTGGGCGTGGAAATTGTGCGCGAAGGGGGCGACAAGCCCCGCGCGCCCGCCCAAGATATGGTGCCGCATCCTTTGGTGGTGTTTTTGGACAATGATATGATTGCGGCGGAAGATATCACCGGCATCATTGATCATTACGCGGGGTTCCCTCGGCCTGTGATTTTCACGGTTGGTCTACCGCGCGCCAGCTTTCCAAAGGCACCGCAGGCGGCGGCGCAGCGGCGGATTGATTTGCTGGCGTTGGAACAAAACGCTTGGGTTTTGGCCGGACGGGATGCGCGCTGCGTTGTTGTAGGGACGCGGACGGAATTGGATTGGGCGATGAAAAACGGCCAGATCTGCGTTTGGGCGCCGTCCAAGATGATCTTGGATGCCACCCATCCGCCACAGGCCGAGCCCGCCGAAGGGGCCAATCTGGCTATGTGGTTTGCCGAGGCGATGCAGGCCGATCAATTGATTGTTATGTCCGACGATCCATTGCCCAAAGGTGATATTCGCGCCAGCCGTGTTGCATTGGCGTCTGTTCAGTAACGGGGGCGGGGATGCAGACCTATTATCGCCCGCTTGTGATGTCTGCTGTGGATCGCCCCGATGGGGCCATACCATTGGCCGGACGCTCTGATCTGTGGTGGGATCGTGCGGAACGCATTCAGCGCGGCACGGCGCCCGAAATTGTCATGGTTCAGGATATTCCATCGGTGCAAGTTCACGCCATCAGCGTCCCACGCCCGGCTGTGCGCGGCTGCCCGATGACACGCGCTGCGGTTATGGGGATTGTGAATGTCACACCGGACAGTTTTTCAGATGGTGGTCAGTTTGATGGGGCCGCGGCTGCGGTGCAGCACGCGTTGGTGCTGCGCGATCAAGGGGCGGATCTGTTGGATGTGGGGGGCGAATCAACCCGCCCGGGCGCGCAAGAGGTGCCGATCGATGAAGAAATCACCCGCGTTGCCCCTGTTGTCAGCGGGATTATGGCGGCGGTGCTCGATGCTGTGATATCCGTTGATACGCGAAAATCCGCCGTTGCACAGGCTGCGTTGCAGGCGGGGGCCCTTGTGATCAATGATGTCTCGGCCGGTTTGTTTGACCCTGCGATCATCGCGCTGGCAGCGCAATCTAATGCGCCCATTTGTGTGATGCATGCGCAGGGGCGCCCCGAAACCATGCAGGACGATCCGCGTTACGATAATGTGGTTTTGGATGTTTATGATCACCTTGCTGACCGTATACAGACCTTAATCGCGGCCGGTGTGCCAAAGGCACATATCATTGTCGATCCCGGCATTGGGTTTGGTAAAACGCAATCCCATAACCTGCGCCTTTTGCGGGATATTGCCATCTTCCACGGGTTGGGTGTGCCAATTTTGCTGGGGGCATCACGCAAACGGTTCATCGGCGCGATCAGCGGCGTAGAGGAGGCGGCGCAGCGTGTGCCTGGATCCTTGGCAGTGGCCTTGGGCGCCGCGGCACAAGGCGTGCAAATCCTGCGTGTTCATGATGTCGCTGAAACCGTTCAGGTGCTGGCGCTGCAGCAGGCGGTATCAGCTGGCGCTTGACGGGGCAGGGGTCCTGCGATAGGCGCGCAATCATGCGGAAGGCTGGATGACCGCGGCAGGGGGCAACCGCCTGTCGAGGAAAGTCCGGACTCCATGAAGCAAGGGTGCCGGGTAACACCCGGGCGGGGTAACCCGACGGAAAGCGCCACAGAGAACGAACCGCCGCCCCTTTCGTGGGCGGTAAGGGTGAAAAGGTGGGGTAAGAGCCCACCGGGGCACTGGTAACAGCGCCCGCATGGCAAGCCCCACCCGGAGCAATGCCAAATAGGGATCCCGTTTGGGTATGATCGCATCCGCGATATCGCCCAATTGGCCGCTTCAGCCAAGGGATCCGGGTCGGCAGCTAGAGGTCTGTATGCAAATGCAGATCAAGATGAATGGTCATCGACAAAGGCAAATGCCTTTTGAACAAAATCCGGCTTACAGGCCTTCCGCATAATTTACCCAGCTGCGCCGTTTTATTTGCGAATATGACTGAAATGGCGGTTTTTGCCTGTTGACTTGGCCGCGCGCATGGGTAAAAGACAGGCTTCAAGGAATTCATTTGGGCCGGCCTGCTTTTGGGCAAGCGCCCCGCGCAGGAGACGATCAATGGCGAAGCCGACCACAATTAAAATCCGCCTGAACTCGACCGCAGGCACCGGCCACTTCTATGTGACCAAGAAAAACGCACGCACAATGACCGAAAAAATGTCGGTTCGTAAATACGACCCAGTTGTGCGCAAGCATGTCGAATATAAAGAAGGCAAAATTAAGTAATCGCTTGATGATGCTACTGTTTTGAAACCCCGCGCTACCGGCTGCGGGGTTTTTTGCATGTCAGGGGGCTTGCGGTTCTGGCAATGCTTGCGCATTTTGCGGGGGCAAAGCCACAAAGGAACGCCAGTATGACCACACCTGCATTTCAAACGATCAACACAGTCTTTGACGCGCGCCATTCGTGCCGCGCCTTTTTGCCTGACGCGGTGCCGCGTGATGTGATCGAACAGATTGTGGCCACAGCGCAAAAGGTGCCCAGCTGGTGTAATTGCCAACCGTGGCAGCTGATTGTCACCACGCCGCCGCAAACTCAGGCTGTGGCCGATCTGCTCTATGCCGCGTCCGAGGATGGCATGCATGCGCCAGACATTGAATTTCCCGAAAAATACAATGGCATCTACCGCGCGCGGCGGGCTGAATGCGGGTATCAGCTGTATGATGCGGTGGGGATTGCAAAGGGGGATCGCGCGGCATCCACATTGCAAATGCGTGAAAATTACCGTCTGTTCGGGGCGCCGCATCTGGCGCTAATCACTGCACCGGTCGAGCAGGGGCCATATGGTATGATGGACTGCGGCGGGTTTATTTCGGCCTTCACATTGGTGGCGCAATCTTTGGGCGTGGCCAGCATCGCTCAGGCGGCGTTGGCTGGCTATGCGCCGCTGCTGCGGGCGCATTTCGATATCCCTCAGGACCGTCATATCCTGTGCGGCATTTCTTTTGGCTATGCCGATCCGGCGCATCCTATCAATCAATTCCGCACCAGCCGCGCGGATCCGGATCAGGTGATTGACTGGCGATAACAAAAAAGGCCCCCAATTCGGGGGCCTTTCTTTTTCGTGTCAGATCAGGGATTAGCCCTGCAGCAGGCTCAGAACACCCTGCTTCGAGGCATTCGCCTGTGCCAGCATTGCTGTGGCGGCTTGGCTCATGATCTG
>JALQTR010000145.1 GCA_023260835.1 Paracoccaceae bacterium | reverse complement strand
CCATTTCAGGCTGGCTTTCACCTCTGGCACCCGTTGTTCGGGGGGCAGGATGAAACTGTGCCGTGCGGCGGTCCATAAAACGGCGTCAATTTCGTCCAGGATTTGGTGCATCAGCCCGTCTTGGCGGGCGCGATCGGGCGTGCCAGCCGCATAGGTAAAGGCCCCGTGTTTGTCGGCTAGATAAGTCATGATGGCGGTTGAATCCGTCAGCGCACCATGATCGCACAGCAACACAGGGATCTTGCCCGATGGGTTGTGATCCAAAACCGAAGGGTCATGCGGCTTGACGTCCCGGGTTTCATAGGGGACGCCCAGCTCTTGCAGCAGCCAGATAACGCGAAAGGCGCGAGAATGGACGGTTCCTATAACGGTATACATGGCGGTATGGCTTTCAATAGTTGCGATTGGGCCAACACTGCGGTTTTGCATCCCCGCTGACAAGGGGGCGTCTTTTGTGACCTTGGGTTACATAGGGGTATCGGCGGGGGGTATTGGCCCGTTACCGGCGGGCCAGCATGGCAATGCGCACCAAAGCGCGTTCCACCAGCGCCATATCAGGGGCGCTGCGCCCCGCTGATCGTAGTTGTAGGTCCGTTTCAAACAAAACCGCAATGGCGTTTTCCAATTTCGCGGCACCCCAATTTTGCGCCTGCCGCTGCATGATGTTGCGCCGCGGGCCAAACACAGGGGGGCGCAGATTGCCGATGCCTTGGGCAGGGCCGCCGGGGTCGGATGCCGCGGTGTAAAGCGTTTTGAAATGGCGCATCGCGCCGATGCACAGCCCCACCGCATTGGTGCCTTGCGCGCGCAGGCGCGCCATCACTGGGGCGATTTGATCGGCGCGCCCATCGGCCACAAGGTTCAGGATGTCATCCATATCCGCCTCGGTCGAGCGGGGGGCGCATTCCAAAATATCCTCTGCCGTGACGGGGGTATCATCCCCCATCTTATACAGCGCCAGTTTTTCCAATGTTTGACGAAAATCACCAGGATCTAACGTGCGGGCCAGCGCGGTCAGATCCTCCATCGCGCCGGGGGCCAGTTGCGACAGCCCTGCGCGGGACAATTCCGATGCAATCTCATCACGGTCCATCGGGTCGTCATAGACAGCGATGGCCAGCGTATTTGAATGTGTTTCAAAGAATTTGCGCAGCGATGATTTTGCCGCCAGCTGATCGGCGGTGATCACCACCTGCGCGTCCCCTGCGGCCCAGTCATCAAAGGCGGGCAGGATGGATTTGGCCAAGCTTTCTGTCGCGCCTTCAACATGAACGGCGCGCAGCCCGGGAAAGAACCCTTGCGCCACTATCGCATCCAGCAGGGCGGCGGGGTCTTTGCGCAGATCCGCGGCGGGCAGACGGGTCAAGCGCATTTCTTCTTCCGCACCATCTCCCAGCAGCGCCGCCAGCAGCGCCTGCCGCCGCAGCGCAACGCGCATCGCATCATTGCCATAAATCAGCACTGCCATTTTTGACGGGTCGGGTTTGGCGCAATATCGGGCCGTATCACGGGGGGGCAGCTTCATCGGCGCGCCCTTTGCCACAGGGTCAGTTGCAGGGCGGTTTGGCGGGCCAAAAGCGTCATCAGCCGTGCCTCGGCGTCCAATTTGGCGGCACGCACTGCCACGGCGGCCCCGCTGGCATCATAGCCAGTGAAAGCGCGCAGGGTGATTTTATTTTGCGGGTCATCACTGCGCCAAATGACCACCTCGCCTTGGATATTGCGTCGCGCTTCGCTGCCATCGGCGATTTGGCCGATGCTGTCTTCGGTGGTGTTGATCCGGTATTGCAGCGCTGTGCCGTTGGGATTGTCGTCAATGCCTTCTGATATCAGCGCATTGTGAAACAGATGCGCCTGCGCTGTGGTGACATCCGGTAGCGCCCATTGGGCGGGGGAGTTTTCTGGCCCGTAAAGCGGGGTGAAGCCGCAGCCAGCCAAGGCTGCAGCGCCCAAAATCATATATCGGCGATTACACAACAACATTGACGATGCGCCCCGGCACCACGATCAATTTTTTCGGGCTACCGCCGTCCAGTGCCTTTTGCACGGCAGGGTGATCCAGCACCATTGCCTCGATCCCGGATTTGTCCAGATCGGCGGGGACTTCAAGTTCGCCTCGGCGTTTGCCGTTGATTTGGATGGGCAAGGTGATGCTGTCTTCGACTAACATAGCCTCATCCGCGATGGGCCATGGGGCTTTGGCAATCAGGCCGTCGCCGCCATGCAGGGCCCAGATGTCTTCGGCCAAATGCGGGGTCATTGGGGCCATCAGCTGGGCCAGGCATTTGATCGCCTGACGTTGCGCTGCTGCGCCGGCCTTGGATTTCGACAGGGTGTTGGTGAAGGCATACAGCTTTGCAATTGCAGCGTTGAAGCCAAAGCTTTCAACCCCCAAGGACACATCACGAATGGTTTTGTGCATCTCACGCAGCAGGGCATCATCCTCGGACCCTGCCGCATCGCCCATTTGAGCAATCTTTTGCGACAGGTTGTAAACGCGCGACAGGTGTTTGAACGCGGCCTCGGCGCCCGATGCGGTCCATTCGACGTCGCGTTCGGGGGGGCTGTCGGACAGAACAAACCAGCGCGCGGTATCGGCGCCATATTCTGCCACGATCGACACCGGATCGACCACATTCTTTTTGGATTTGGACATTTTGGCCGAGGGGATCACCTCGACCGCTTCGCCTGTGTCTTTCAGCACCATCTGGCCATCGCGGGATTCGACCGTTTCGGGCAGGTGATAAATGGGGCGGCCGTTGTCATCGCGGGTTTGATAGATCGCGTGTGTCACCATCCCTTGAGTGAACAGCGCATCGAAAGGTTCCACCGCCGCGGCGGGCAAATGGCCTGTGGCATGCATCGCCCGAGCAAAAAACCGCGAATATAAAAGGTGCAAAATCGCGTGTTCAATCCCACCGATATACTGATCCACATTCATCCAATAGGCGGCATCTTCGGCATTGGTTGGGGTGCTGGCCCCCGGCGCAGTGAACCGCGCATAATACCAAGAGCTGTCAACGAATGTGTCCATTGTATCGGTTTCGCGCAACGCCGCGCCGCCGCAATTTGGGCAGCTGCAAGCGCGCCATTCGTCATGCCGATCCAGCGGGTTGCCGGGTTTGTCAAAAGACACGTCCTGCGGCAGTTTGATGGGCAGGTTTTCTTTGCGTTCCGGCACAACGCCGCAAACATCACAATGGACAACAGGGATCGGGCAGCCCCAGTACCGCTGGCGCGACAGCCCCCAATCGCGCAGGCGATATTTTGTGACCCCTTGGCCCAGACCGGCGGTTTCAAAATGCGCAATCGCTGCATCAATCGCCGCCTCGCCCGTTTGCTGATCGCCACCTGCGAAGGGCCGCAAATAGGTTACGCTTTCGGTTTTTGGCGGGGTATAGGCCTCGCCGCCAGTTTCAGGCGCGGTGTGATCCGCCGCGTCCAGCGGGGCAAAAACGGATGTTACAGGCAGGTCGTATTTGCGGGCAAATTCCAGATCGCGCGGATCATGCGCGGGGCAGCCAAAAATTGCACCGGTGCCATAATCCATCAAAATGAAATTGGCCACATAAACGGGCAGCTGCCAGTCGGGATCCAGCGGGTGGCGCGCCATCAGCCCAGTGTTGAAGCCGCGTTTTTCGGCCTTTTCCAGCTCTTCTTCGGCGGTGCCCATACGGCGGCATTCGGCGTTGAACGCGGCCAATTCGGCATTATCGGATTCAAGCATTTTGGCAATCGGATGATCGGGGGAAATTCCCACGAACGATGCGCCCATCAGCGTATCGGGGCGGGTGGTGTAAACCTCGATCTGTTCGGCGCCGGCTGGGGCATCCACCACATCAAAGGCAAATTGCAGCCCGCGGGATTTACCAATCCAATTGGCCTGCATCAATTTTACCTTGGCCGGCCAATTGTCCAGACCATCCAGCGCGGCCAGCAATTCATCCGAATACTCCGAAATTTTAAAGAACCACTGGGTCAGCTCGCGCCGTTCAACCAAGGCGCCGGATCGCCATCCGCGGCCATTTTCCACCTGTTCATTGGCCAAAACGGTCATATCCACGGGGTCCCAGTTGACCACAGCGTTTTTGCGGTAGACCAGACCTTTGTCCAGAAAATCCAAAAACAGGGCCTGTTGTTGGCCGTAGTAATCAGGATCACAGGTGGCGAATTCGCGGCTCCAATCCAATGACAGACCCAGCGTGGCGAATTGCTGTTTCATATTATCGATATTGGCATAGGTCCAATCGCCGGGGTGGATCTTCTTTTCAATCGCGGCGTTTTCGGCGGGCAGGCCAAACGCATCCCAGCCCATTGGGTGCAGCACATTGTACCCAGTGGCCATTTTATGCCGTGCCACCACATCACCCATGGCGTAATTGCGCACATGGCCAATGTGCAAATTGCCTGATGGATAGGGGAACATTTCCAGCACGTAATATTTAGGCCGCTGGGGGTCGCGCTGGGCCTTGAATATTTCGGCTTGGCTCCAGGCGGCCTGCCATTTGGCTTCGATGTCTTGTGGCGTGTAACGGGGCGTTGTCATGGTCGGTTCCCAAATTTATGTCTGACTGGGTTTTCCTGACTGATAGGCGCTGCCGCGCCGCCCGTCCAGTGGATGCGCAAGAAAAACCAAAAATTAACCATCAAGATTTTACTTGGTCTGGACAATTTTAGGGTGATCCGCTCTAACTTTGTAAAATTGGCTTCTAAAAGGTTCCTACTTATGAAAGTTCTGCTGATACATCAAAATTTCCCTGGGCAATACAAACATCTGGGCCCCGCGCTGGCGGCGCGTGGGGATCAGGTTGTCGCCCTGACCTGCAAGACGAAGGAGCCGGGCGTGTGGAAGGGGATCCAGATACACCCCTATAAGATCAAGCGCGGATCGGGCAAATCCATTCACCCTTGGGTCGGCGATTGGGAAAGCAAGGTCATCCGCGCCGAAGCCTGTTATGATGGGGCGTTGGAATTGCGGGCCAAAGGGTTCACTCCAGATGTCATATTGGCCCATCATGGCTGGGGCGAGCCGATGTTCCTGAAAGACGTCTGGCCCGAGGCGCGCATGGGCATTTACTGCGAACTGTATCACAGCGCGCATTACCCCCAAGCCGGATTTGATCCCGAATTCGATAAAAGCCGCGATGAGGCCCGCGCCGCGCTGCGCATCCGTGTGCGCAACCAAAACAACCATGTGCATTTTGATATAGCCGAGGCCGGCATCAGCCCCACAGGGTTTCAGGCCGCAACCTTCCCAACCGAATACCGCGACCGGATCAGCGTGATCCACGATGGGATCGACACGGGGTTGGTACGCCCAAACCCCGATGCGGCGCTGAAAATATCTGACGATTTAACCCTGACCCGTGAGGATGAGGTCATAACCTTCATCAACCGCAATCTTGAACCCTATCGCGGTTATCACATTTTCATGCGCGCGCTGCCGCAAATCCTGCGCCGTCGACCCAATGCCCATGTCACCCTAATTGGCGGGGACGAGGTCAGCTATGGCGCCGCCGCGCCAAAGGGGCAAAGCTGGAAACAGATCTTCATTGATGAGGTACGCGATCAAATCAGTGACGAAGACTGGGCGCGGGTGCATTTTCTGGGCCGCGTGCCCTATGATCGGTTCCTGTCGATGATGCAGGTGTCACGCGCGCATGTCTATTTGACCTATCCCTTTGTGCTCAGCTGGTCACTGCTAGAGGCGATGGCCGCTGAATGCACCATCATCGCATCCGATACGGCCCCACTGCGTGAGGTCATGCAAGACGGCGAAACGGGCCTGCTGTTTGATTTCTTTGACAAGGATGCTTTGGTTGAAAAGCTGTGCCTTGCGCTGGATGATCCGGATTTGCGTGCGCGACTGGGCGCGAATGCCCGCGCCCATGTGGTGCAAAATTATGATCTGAAAACCACCTGCCTGCCGCAGCAATTGGCATGGGTGGATGCTTTGGCGGCGCAAGCCTCAACCCGCCGCCCAAGGGAATAAATGGCGCAGGCGATGCCCCCGCGCGCGGGATTAATACCGCGCAGCCTCGGTGCGCAATTGGCGAGCGCGGGTCAGGATGGCATCTTCAACCGCGCGCAATGTGGCGGTATCCACAGGGCCGCTGCGCGTGCTCAGCGATAATTTCAATGACCGCGCATCCAGCGCTGGATCATCAATCAGGATCGTTGCGCGATAGGCGGTTTTGCTGCCCGGCGCGGCGCCAAAGCCGGTGGTGATCACGCCGGTGAATGGGTCCACCGTTTCAACGGGCAGGAATGACAGCACATCCAAGCTGGCCGCCCAGATGTATTTGTTTACCTTGACCACTTGATCGCCGTTGCCGGATTTGAATGCGTCCCAGATGGTTTCGCCGCGGTTTGGCCCCAAAGTGGCGGCGTCCTGCCCGCCACCCTGCGCCGGTGTTGGTTGCGATGCACTGCCACCAAATGGCAAACCGCCCGAACATCCGGTCAAAGTCACAGCGGCCAGCGCCATCGCACCCATCAATTTATAACGCAACATAAGCCATCCCTATTATACGGTGTCAGTCGTGGGGTTATAGCTAGGCAATTCCACGCCGCAGAACAAGGGGAAATGCGGCCCAAGTGTTCGCGGCACCAAAATGCCGCCAAACCCACCTGTTACATTTTTGCATCAGTTTAGCGTAAAAAGCACAAACACCCCACGGCGGCGTTGATTGGGTGGGCGGCAATCGCCATAAAGCAACCATCGCGGATAATTCCATTCGCGCAACAATTAACTTTCCGAGGACGATTCCTATGAAAAACCTTCTGATCGCTACCACTGCTCTGGTTGCAACCGCAACCGTTGCAGCAGCAGACGTAAAATTCAGCGGCTACGGCCGTTTTGGTGCAAAATACACCGAAGGCGCAGCAGCTGTTGCAGCCGTTGCTCCAGCAATCACTGCAGCCGAAGCGGAAGCTTTGAACGAGCTCATTGCGACCTACAACGAAACATATGAGCTTGTAGATGGTGATGATGACTTCATTGCAGATGTTGCAGAAACTGCTGCAGCGGACGTCGATTTGCAGGATCTGATTGATCTGCAAGCAGACATCAATGATATTGCTGATATCATGGCTGCAAGCGCAGAGGGTATCGCCGCGTTGAAAGTGGTTGGTGTTGACACTGCTGACGATGCTGCAGCAGGCCTTGTAGTTGACGCAGATGGCAACGTTGTTTTTACCGAAGCAGAAGCTGATCAAGCTGCTGACCTTGCCGAACTGCTAGCCGCAATTGCTGCTGCAGCTTCCGGCACCCCTGCCGCAGCAGCTGGTTCTGACGAAATCACCGCTGCTTCTCGTCTGCGTCTGCAGATCGACATGTCTGCAGCGTCTGACAACGGTCTGTCTTTCGCAGCTCGTTACCGCATCCAAGCAGAAGAAAATGCTGGCAACGCAGCAAACGCTGCTCGTTTCACTGTTTCCACCGGCGGTCTGACCATCGGCGCAGGCAACATCGGCGGCGCAATCGAATTCATGAGCGGCCTGTATGATGGTTCTGCTTCTGGCGGTATCGGCCTGGAAGGCAACGGCTTCGTCAGCTTGGCAACCAACGTAAGCGGCAACTACTGGAACTGGGATGCGTATTCCTCCGGTGGCAATGGCGTTGCCAATGGTGTTGAAGTTATCTACAGCGCAGGCGGTGCAACTGTACACGTCTCCACCACCAAAGACTCTCGTACCGCTGCGGCTCTGTCTTACTCTGCCGGCGACCTGATGGTTGGCGTTGCAATGTCAGACTCTGACGACAACACCGAAGACAAAACCCTGGCAACTGTTAAGTACACCATGGGCGCTTCTTCTGTTCAGTTGTCCTATGCTGACAACGACGGCACAGCGAAAACCGTTCTGCGTGGTGCAACCTCAATGGGTGGCATGAACGTATACGGCTTCGTTGGTGACGAAGACACCGCTGGTGTTGATACCACCTACGGTATTGGTGTTTCCTACGCTCTGGGCGGCGGCACTTCTTTCGAAGCAGGTATGACTTCGAACGAAGCTGGTCTGACCACTGCAGACGCTGGCTTCCTGTTCA
>JALQTR010000199.1 GCA_023260835.1 Paracoccaceae bacterium | reverse complement strand
GAACTGTTCGCTGTTGCTCTGGATCTTCAGGCCCTGCGTCGCGGCAAGGCCGTTCGCGTAGACCGTGGGCACGCCGACGAGCGGGTGGAAGAGGCAGTTCTGCCGATCGTGGATGATCTCGCTGGCCGGGACGATGACGCTGCCCATCGTGCCGCCGTATTTGGCCTATATGGGCGGGATATCCTTGCAAGACCAATCGGGCCAGGCACGCCGTAAAGCCGTTTTGGCGGCGCTGTTTTTTGTGCTGGGCCTGTCCACGGTGTTTTTGTTTATGGGCTTTGCCGCATCCCTACTGGGGCAGGTGTTTTTGGCCTATCAAGAATGGTTTAACACCGTTGCTGGCCTTGTGGTGATGCTGTTTGGCCTGCATTTTTTGGGGATTATCCGGATCGAGGCGCTCAGCCGTGAAATGCGGCTGGATGCGGGGGATCGTGGGGGATCGGCGATTGGGGCCTATGTGCTCGGTCTGGCCTTTGCCTTTGGCTGGACCCCCTGCATCGGCCCGCAGCTGGGCGCGATCCTCTCCATCGCTGCGTCCGAGGCATCTGTGGCACGTGGCACAACCCTTTTGGGGGTCTATGCCGCGGGTTTGGGCGTGCCGTTTATTCTGGTTGCGGCCTATTTA
The DNA here is from genome assembly GCA_023260835.1 of Paracoccaceae bacterium. Lineage (GTDB taxonomy): Bacteria > Pseudomonadota > Alphaproteobacteria > Rhodobacterales > Rhodobacteraceae > JALQTR01. Next base: position 12,618 of record JALQTR010000199.1, on the reverse strand, counting down.
CCCCGCTTGGGCGGGGCCTTGGGCTGGCTAAAGCGCAACATGGACCGCATTGAACGCATCATGGGATTGCTGCTGTGGACCATTGGCCTGTTGATGCTGACAGGCGGGTTTTCAGCCTTTTCCTTTTGGCTGCTTGAAATCTTCCCCGCGCTTGCGACCCTAGGCTGAGGCTTCGCGCAGCCGCGCAATTACCTCGTCAGGGGTCTCAAGCGGTTCAATCATAGCGCGCAATGAGCCTTCGGCAAACCCTTCGGCGATGATGTGATCCACCAGCGCCAGCAGCGGGTTCCAATAGCCATCTGTGTTCAGCAGTAAGATGGGTTTTTGGTGCAGACCCAATTGGCGCCAGGTCAGGACCTCGAATATCTCATCCAGTGACCCGGCGCCGCCGGGCAGCAGCACAACTGCATCCGAATTCATGAACATGATCTTTTTGCGTTCATGCATATTTTCTGTGACAATCAGATGGGTCAGGTCTGATTTGGCGACCTCGCGCTGTTGCAAATGCACGGGGATCACGCCCACGGTTTTTCCGCCTGCGGCCTGCGCCCCCTTGGCGACAGTCCCCATCAGGCCAATATCCCCCGCGCCATAGATCAGCTGCCAACCGTTATTGGCGATCAAAGCGCCCAATGCATCGGCGGCCATTTTATAGGCGGGGTTTTTCCCCATTCGCGCGCCACAAAAGACGCAAACAGAAAATGGCTGCATGATTATTCCTTTCGCAATGGTTGATTTTAATAGATCCAGAAACAGCCCTGTCTGCAAGGTCCAAAATGCCCTTTTGACCATGGGCTGTGATCTTGCTAGAAGGGCAGAAGATTTCTTTCAACATGGATGGCCCACAATGCCCAGCGATCAACCAAAATCCCCAGAATCAAAGGGGAAAACCCGTGTGGCCATTGGATTGGGCTTGGCATTTTTGGCTACCCTTGCCCTGCTTTATGCTCTGTTGTGGGATGGGCCCAGCCCAACGGCCACGACGCAGGCAATGGACACAAAAATTACCACTGCGCCATTGGCGCCGTCCACACAGACAACTGCGGCGGATCAGCCGGATGACAGCGCCGCACAAAGCACGGTGACAAAGACGCAAGATCCGCAACCGCAAGCCGCAGAACCGGTGCAAACGGCCACAGCCGAACCCAATGAACAGCCGCGGGCTGTGGCCCATCCGGGGCTGTTTATTGACGTGCTGCGGCTGGACGCGGATGGGCAGTTGTTGATTGCAGGACGCGGTGCGCCGCAGGCGGCGCTGCGCGTGCGGATGGATGGGGCGACTTTGGTCGAAGGTCAAAGCGATGGCGCGGGTCAGTTCGCCCTGTTTGCCGTGATCGAACCCAGTGCCGATGCTCGGGTCATTCAGGTTCAACAGCAATGGCAGGGCGCATGGGGCGCCATCATGGCCGAAGCGGTGATCGATGGAATGCCTGTGCAATTGGCCGAGGCCCCAGCGGCAGAGCCCGCGGCACAAGACACCCCATCTGATACCAGTCTGGCCCCAACGCCTGAACCATCCGGCAGCAGTACGGTCATTATTTCCGACACCGACGGTGTGCGTGTTGCCCCGCAGGGGCAAACAGATGAGCCTGCGCAGGTCAAAACCGTGGCCGAGGTCTTTATTCTGGCCATCAGCTATGACGCAGCGGGGCAGGCCATTGTGCAAGGTCGCGCCAGCACGGGGGCGGCTGTGCGCGTTTATGTAAATGGCGACATTAAAGCCACGGCCCCTTTGGCCGAGGATGGCCAGTGGACGGCCGTTTTGCAGAATGTGGTGCCGGGGATTTATCAACTGCGTGCGGATTTGCTGGATGCCGAAGGCCAAGTGATTGCCCGCGCACAAACGCCATTTAAACGCGAGGACCCACAGGCCGTTGCCTCTGCGCAAACGGGCGAAGGTTTAGCTGCTGAACCCGCCGCCGAGGCAGCTGCAGATGCTGCCGATTTGCCAGCACGGCAGATTACGGTGCAGCCCGGCGCAACATTATGGGCCATTTCACGCGCCCGTTATGGCGAAGGTATCCGGTATTTGGCTGTGTTCGAAGCAAATAAAAATCAAATCCGTGATCCGGATTTGATTTACCCAGGCCAGGTTTTCACCTTGCCCGAATTGCCATCGCAGCAATAATAATCTGTTACAGCGGCCTTTAACTGCCGCCCATTTCCACCTATGAAGGGCAGCACAGCGTGCTGTCTTTCAAGGATATTGGAAATGCCTCCAGAAACTGCCACCTCTGACCAGAAAACAGCCCCAGGCGGGCGCAACAGCAATATGCGCACTTTGCGCAAAATGCTGCCCTATTTGTGGCCGGCGGATCAGCTGTGGGTGAAGCAGCGTGTGGTGGCGGCCATGCTGTTCTTGATCGTGTCGAAATTGATCGCGGCCTATACCCCGATCCTGTATCGTGATGCGGTGGATGCGCTGTCTGGCGTTGGGGTGTCTGATTTGGCATTGGGGGCCGTTGGGTTGACCGTGGCCTATGGCTTGTCGCGGATAATCTCATCGGGGTTTCAGCAGCTGCGCGACGGCATTTTTGCCAAGGTCGCCCAGCGGGCCCTGCGCCATTTGGCGCTAGAGACGTTTAATCACATACACCGCCTGTCGATGCGGTACCACATCACCCGCAAAACCGGCGGGCTGAGCCGGATCATTGAACGCGGTGTGAAGGGCGTGGAATTTTTGCTGCGCTTTATGTTGTTTTCGGTAGGGCCGTTGATTCTGGAACTGATCTTGGTCGGGGTGATTTTCGCGGTCATGCTGGACCTGCGGTATTTCCTGGTCGTGCTGGTGACAATCGCGCTTTATGTTTGGTTTACATTGGCGGTGACCGAATGGCGGGTGAAGCTGCGCCGCCAAATGAATGATCAGGACACAGAGGCGAACCAAAAGGCGATCGACAGCCTGCTTAATTTCGAAACCGTGAAATATTTTGGTGCCGAAGCGCGCGAAGCCGCGCGTTATGACACGGCCATGGCTGGATATGAACGGCTGGCGATCAAAACCACGCTGTCGCTAAGCTTTCTGAACTTTGGTCAGGCGCTGCTGATCACATTGGGGTTGATCGGCGTGATGGTTATGGCCGCGATCGAGGTCGAGCGCGGCAGCCTGACAGTGGGTCAATTTGTTATGGTCAACGCCTATATGATCCAGCTGACCATGCCATTGAATTTTCTGGGTACGGTGTATCGCGAAATTCGGCAGGCTTTGGTGGATATGTCCGAAATGTTTGATCTGCTGGAACAGCCCGCGGAAATTATTGACGCCGCTGATGCGAAACCATTGGCGGTTTCGGGTGGGCGTATTGAGATACAGGATGTGAAATTCGGCTATAACCCCGACAGACCCATTTTGCGCGGTGTGTCATTGGATGTTGCGCCCGGTCAAAATGTGGCCATTGTGGGCCCATCTGGGTCTGGCAAATCCACCATCGCGCGGTTGCTGTTTCGGTTTTATGATGTCACCGGTGGGGGCATCTTCATCGATGGTCAGGATATCCGCAGCGTGACACAAAACAGCCTGCACGCCGCCATTGGGGTGGTGCCGCAGGATACGGTTTTGTTCAATGACACGATATATTACAATATTGCCTATGGGTCTGGCGATGCGACGCAGGATCAGGTGATCGCGGCTGCCAAATCCGCACAGATCCATGATTTCATCATGTCCCTTCCCGAAGGCTATGACACACAGGTGGGTGAACGCGGGCTGAAACTCTCGGGCGGTGAAAAACAGCGTGTGGGGATTGCCCGCACATTGCTGAAAAACCCGCCCATTTTAATCTTGGATGAGGCCACATCGGCCCTGGACACCGAAACCGAACAGCAAATCCAAGAGGCGCTGCGCATTGCCGGCCAAGGTCGCACCGTGTTGACCATTGCCCATCGTCTGTCCACGATTGCGGACGCTGACCGCATTATTGTTTTGCAAGATGGTTTGATTGTGGAAAGCGGGCGCCACGATGATCTGTTGGCGCAAAACGGACGTTATGCACAGCTGTGGCGCCGCCAACAGGCCGAGGGCGAGGCGGCCTAATCCGCCGCCACACCCACGATTTCGGCGACATCTTTTGGTGCAGGTGGCAACGGCAGGGCCAGATAATCATCGGCCGTCATGTGTACGATCCCGCGGATATCCAACGCGGATCCATGGATCTGTGCCGCGTGCCGGATGGCCAGTTGTAATGCAGCAACATCGCGTGATTTGGCCGTGATATAGGGCAACGCAGGGGTAGGGTCGGTTCGTTCGACCACCTGTAAATCCCGCGCCCAATCGGTGTAGCGCATCAGCAGGGTCCATGTTTGCGCATCAATCGCGGCGAGCGTTGCATGCCCCATTGCAACGGCTTTGGCAGATGCCGCATGGCCACCGGTGACACAGATGCGGTTTGGCCGCAGCCCATGTGCCCAAGGCGCCGCCCAACCCGATTGGGACAATTCATCATTAATCGCTAAAACGCCGTTCAACAGGTCGGGCTGTTTTGTTTGCGCGATGATCACAGAATTATATTCGCCACTTTGGCAGCCATCCAAGCCATAATCCGGCGTGCCAATCAAATCGACCTGATGGTGCAGCTTTGCACGAAAGGGCAGGCCGCAGGTTTGCGACAGTAGCAAATCAGGGGATTGCCAAATGGCCCAGTAATCTGATGCATCCCAAGTTAAATTTTCGGGGCCATATCCCAAATGCAACCGCAGCGCTGCCCAAAACTGGTCATGGGCGGGGCGCAATTGGGGCCAATCATACATGCCCAGTTGGGCAATCATGATGCGGATCCTTTTATATTGGTTACGCGCTGGCGTGCGCGTGCGCTATCCCCATCTGATAGGCCCATCAGTTTGGCAAACAGTCGCATAATCGCGTCTTCATGGGCATCGCGTGATCCATCTGCCAAGACGACGGCCCAAGCGGATTCAATCAAATTTACGCGCTCGTCTAGGGGGACAAGCTGTTTGATCTGATTGGCCAAATGGATGGTATCCCCGGCGGCGGCTTCGATCTCTTCGGCATTATTCAGGGCAGTATCTGCTGTGTCGCCTTCGCCCAGCAAGGGGGTGATTTGCGACATAATCATCGCACGTTCATCGGCGGTATAGACCCCATCGGCTTTGGCTAAACGCACCAAAACGGCGCCAAAAACAGGCGCCAAGTTTGGGCTGCGATCGGGTGGGGTTAGGCGGTTTAAAAATCGACGTAACATAGAAAAACAGCTATGGCGCGCGCCCAGAAATGGCAAGAGCAAAGCCGTCTGCTGGGATGTGCTCGCACTGTTTGCATTGTTCATCAAAGTTTAAAAATTAATCTAAAAGTAAATTTATCTATACTGAATCGTGTTAACAAAAATGGAAAAATTGTGTTTTTTTCAAGGATGACTGTTTTGATCGAACAGCGTTACTTGGGTACGCAGGGTTTGATCGCGCAGTTCCACCTTCTTGCAACGACATCGCGCAAACCATTGTAAAACAATATTTTTTAAAAAAATATTAAGGGAAAACGCTTTGGCTTGTCAGAAGCGACGCCAATATTTCGGCGTCGCTGCGCCAGGCTGGATTCTTTAAAATGAACGATATTAACTATTGTATGGTTAATATCCTTATACTTTAGATTAGGTCGCGTTTTGGATTTAAAGAATCAAAATGACTTAAAAAGTTAAACTTTGAGAATTTGCCAAAGCTGATGAAATGACAGGCAACGCCCCCGCGCCCCGGCGTAGGCAGGCTGCCAAAAAATGAAACGAAGGGATAATCAGATATGTCTGATCAGCGTTTTTTCTTGTTTGCCGCAACAGACGCCAATGGCGCCATTACGCTGACAGACCGCGTGGTTGTTCAGCTGAATACATCGGCAGATGCGCTTGTCGGATATGATGCGGGACAAACATTGCCATCCCTTTTTGCGCCAATCACCCTGGGCGGTGCGTCATTTGATGCAGGAACTGTGGTTGCGGCATTTGATGATGCCGTGGCGGCTGATGCGCAGGTTGGAACAGATGCCAGTACGCTTGATCTGGGTGCATTCACGCTGGTGAAGTTGCAGTTGGTTGATCCAAACAGCGGCCTGCGCACAACCGTTTATGCCCTGCAGGCGGCGGATCCATCAGCAGCGGGTGCAGATCAGGCGCTTTACGCGGAATATGATTTGAATGTGGCAATTCCCTATGCGGGCAGCTGGACGCCGTCTGCTGTGGATGTGACTGATTTTCACAACGCGCTGAACGATGGGGTGGTCACAGGAACCGCCGGTGATGATGTAATTTCCATTGCCAGCGGATATGCAGATGCCAGTGATGCGGACACGATCAGTGGCAACCAAGACGAAGTAACCGACTGGGGTGACATAATCATTGCAGGCGATGGCGATGATTATGTTGATGCCGCAGGCGGGAACAACACCGTTGATGGCGGGATGGGCAATGACACATTGATCGGCGCGGCGGGCCACGAGTCCTTGGTCGGGGGTGATGGGGACGACAGAATTGATGGCGGCAGCGAGGCTGCCATGCGTGCCGGAATGGACAGCATCTATGGCGGAGCCGGTGCAGACACGATTTCCGGCATTATCGGTGCGGATCTTGTGGATGCCGGCGCAGGCGATGATGTCATTGAATTAGAAAATTATTATGGCCGCGTCTATTTGATGGACAGCGCGGGTGCTGTGGAATTGCGCGATTCCACACAAATACAAAATGTCAGCGGCGGTGATGGAACGATCGGATCGATGCCGGCCTTGTATCCCATAACATGGACTTCCGTTTGTCTGGATTGGGCAATTTGTCTGTGGATGCGGATGATTGGTTTGGTGGTAATTTCCAGCAGATCGAGGAAATCTCGTTTTCACATGTCAACGCCACCAATCGCCTTGTGATCGATACGCTGACGGGCTCTGGCAGCGTTGCAGTGTATGGGTTTGATCTGACCGCGGATAAGATTGACACATCGGCAGGGACATCCAGCCTGCTGTCTGCATCCGCGGATGAGTTGGATACTGTTTTGGTATTTGAACAGCCAGACGGTTTGACCATGGCGCTGCGTTTGGTTGGCGTCGATTATTTGCAATTTACCGCCTATCAGGACACGGTTTTAACTGACACACCACTGTATGAAGGCACCGCTGCGGCAGATATGCTTCAGCCGGGGTCCGTGGATGCCAATGGCACCCAGCTGTCGGACACAGATGCCAATCGCATTGATGCCGCCGCGGGCGATGACACCGTCACCGGTGGGGCCGCCGCGGATGCTATTTTTCTGGGCGATGGGGCTGATTCTGTATCAGCGCAGAATGGCGCAGATACCGTTCATGGCGGTGCCGGTGATGACGTTATTTTGGGTGATGCTGGACAGGATGTTCTGCATGGCGATGATGGCCAAGATGCGATCCATGGCGGGGCAGACGCAGATACGCTGGACGGCGGTGCAGGCAATGACAGCTTGTATGGCGACGCCGGCGATGACCGTTTGGACGGCGGCGCAGGTAATGATCAGCTGGATGGCGGCGATGGCAGTGATGTTTATGCCTTTGCGGCGGGTTTTGGGACCGACAGTATCGCAGATACGGGCGCAGATGGAACAGACATACTGGCGCTGCATGGCTTAAATTCACCCGTCACCATTACGGCCGGCACAGCCGGCGCGTTGTTGGCCACGGATGATACCACCGGCGACAGCGTTGAATTTACTGGGATCGAGGGCATATCGCTGACCGCCGGATCGGATGTTGCCGATTTATCCAGCGCATCCGAGGGCCTGAAAATCGACGCCTATTATGGCGATGACAGTGTTTTGGGTACAGATTTTGATGATCAGCTGCGGGCCAGTTATGGGGACAACACCATTGACGCGGCCGCGGGTGATGATGTTCTGCATTCTGGGACAGGTGCGGACCTGTTGGATGGCGGCACGGGTAACGACACCATCTATTTGTTTGATGAATTTGGCCAAGATACGATCACGGGTGGCGCGGATACGGATACGCTTAATCTGTCCGGTTTGGGCAGTGGTGGTTATGATACAACCGTCACCCTGACTGCAAGCGGTGGGGTCGTCAGCACAACGGCTGGCAATACGGCCGAATTCGCCGATATTGAAATCGCCCAGATTGATTACACCACCGGCACGCAGAACGTGATCCCGGTTGGGATCACGCTTGAAGATGGGTTCGTTGATATCGCGATCAGTGGTTATAAAATTGGCCGCGATTCAATCGATGTCAGCAATCTGACGGCGCCAGAGACATTGGCCATTACATATGACGCTGACAATAACGCAGTGCTGTCATTCGATGGCGGCGCGTCGAACCTGACATTGCTTGGGATCACGCGGGCGATGGTTGAATACCCCGGTGTGTCGCTGCTGGGCGCCAACAGCTTTGAAGGCACCGCAGGCGATGACACCATTATCGCGGGCGAAACAGATGCTGATGGTGATGTGATTTTCACCAATTACGGCAATGTCATTGATGCCGGTGATGGCGATGATGTTGTTGGAACCGGATATGGCGATGATTCCATTCTGGGCGGTTTGGGGAACGATACCATTTCCAGTGGAGCTGGGTATTACCGCGATGGGATGGGGGATACTGTTTTCGGCAACGACGGCGACGATTCCATCAAGGGCGACAACGGGCGCCAAATTTTTGATGGTGGCGCGGGTAATGATACATTGGACGGCGGCCATGACGGGGGAACATCCGACCGCGACACCCTGATGGGCGGGGATGGCGACGATCTTCTGATCTCGGGGTACACAGGCGTTGTGAACGCCGGCAATGGGGATCTGTTGCAAGGTGGTGCGGGTGATGACCGGCTTGAAGGTGGATCCGGCATTGATACGCTTGAAGGCGGCACTGGAAACGACACGATCGTTATATCCGACAATTTTGGGTATGATACGGTGTCCGGCGGTGATGATGTGGACGTTCTGGAAATCAACGCCCTGTCCGCGCGCGCCTATTTGGTGCTGGGCGCAGGCGGTGGCACGCTGACAGTGGATGCCAACAACATCGTCACCATCCAAGAGATCGAGGGCTACCGCTTCAGCGAAAGCGCCACCCAAGCCATCTTTACCCAGCTGAATGACGGGTTTGGGGCGCTCACGCTGGAAAATTTTGATGTCAGCCGTGATTTGATTGATTACTCGGCCCTGTCCTCGCTGACCTATGAAGCCTCATATACGGCAGCGGGTGATCTGGTTCTGGCGTTCAATGGCGGCGCCTCATCCTTAACCTTGGCCGGCATCACGCAGGCGGTTTTCGAAGATCCAGAGGTTTCATTCTTTGGGAATGGGGTGATTAACGGCACAGCGGGCGATGATGTTTTGATCGCAGGTCAGGAAGACTTGGACGGTGATAAAATCAAAACAACCGACAGCAATTTTATTGCCGCAGGCGATGGAAATGATCTGATCGAAACCGGCACGGGGGATGATTACATCATTGCGGGCGCAGGCAATGATACCATCAGCATGGGGGATGCCGGAGCCAGCGCCCCATCTGGCGATACGGTTTACGGCGGTGATGGCGACGATTCCATCATGGGCGGTGATGGCGCCAGCTTTGTCGATGGTGGCGCGGGCAATGATACACTGTCGGGCGGCACGGATAACAATTCATCAAACGATGATCTGCTGATCGGCGGCGATGGCGATGACAGCATCGTTTCTGGCTATACAGGTGGTTTGTCGCATGGATCGGGTGACGATCTGATTGGTGGCTTGGGCAATGATACCTTGGTCGGGGCCTCCGGGTCTGATGTTATGGACGGGGGCGCGGGCAATGACACCTATGTCGTTGGGGCGAACTTTGGCTATGACACGATCACCGACAGCGCTGGGATTGATACCCTGCGGATCAATGCGCTGTCCAGCCAGGCCATTTTGAATCTGGCGCGAACTGGCGGATCGCTGGTTCAGGATTATTCAAACGGGCTGACATTTGATCCGATCGAGGTGTTCCATTTGGACCCCGATGGCACCAATGGCACAATGGTTGCCCTGTCCGAAGGGATTGGAGATATCACCATCCACGGGTTTGATGTGGCCCGTGATGTTATTGATATGACACGGATAACGGCAAATGCCGCGGTGGCTGTTTCCTATCATGTTGATGGGCATACTGTCTTAACATTTGAAAACGGTGCCTCCAGCGTCACATTGGTTGGCGTGTTGCAGGCCGATTATACCTATACGGCGGGCGCAATCTTTGGGGATGGCGCTTTTGATGGGACATCCGGCGATGACAGCATCGTTAATGGCGAACAGGACGCGGACGGCCAAACCATTGGCACCGGCAATAACGTCATTAATGCGGGTGACGGGAATGATGTGATCACCACCTCTGGTCAGGATGATTACATTCTTGGCGGTGCAGGAAATGACACCATCAATGCAGGTTCCGGTGGGTTCCGTCCGTTTATGGGCGATACCGTCTTTGGTGAGGCAGGGGATGACGCTCTTTATGGCGGCAATGGCCTCAGCTACCTTGATGGTGGTACTGGCAATGATACGATCCGCGGTGGGGATGATGGTGGATCACATGACACCGATACGCTTGTCGGCGGCGCGGGCGATGATCTGATCATTTCCGGCTACAGCGGCGCCAAAGTTGCGAATTCTGGGGATACGTTACTCGGCGAGGCGGGTAATGACCATTTGGTTGGGGGATCCGCGGCCGATTTGATTGACGGTGGCGACGGGAACGACACCATCGCAATTTACAACAACTTCAGCTTGGACACGATTATTGGTGGGGATGGAACGGACACATTGCTGATTGGCTCTATGTCCTTGAATACCTCACTGTCCTTAACCGCAACAGGCGGGCACCTTTATATGGATGACAGCAGCATTGCTGTTTTGGAAAGTGTTGAAAATATAAAGATTGATGGTGGGACGTATCGCCCTGTTGTCGTGGCGCCTGAAGATGGATTTGGCGATCGCGTCATCGAAGGCTTTAACGTTGCGCGTGATCTGATCAACTTGTCCAATCTGTCAGATGGCAACTATGTGGCGTCCTATACCGTGGGCGGCGATTTGGTTCTGACCTTTGAATCGGGGGCGTCCAGTCTGACCCTGACAGGCGTTACGCAGGCGGTTTACGAAGATCCTGATACATCCTTCTTTGGCAATGGCACATTCGATGGCACAGCTGGTGATGACACGATTGTGGATGGGGCCCAAGACGCAGATGGCGACATTCTGAAAACCAGCCAAGCCGTTCTGGTCGATGCAGGCGCAGGTGATGACCAGATCACCACTGGCAACAGCAAAGACACGATTTACGGTGGTGATGGTAATGATTTCATCGTATCAAACAGCGATGATGATTACATTCTGGCCGGCGCAGGCAATGATACCATTGATGCCGGCGCATCATGGTTCCAAATTTCCCAAGGCGACACGGTTTTTGGCGGCGATGGCGACGACTCCATTATGGGCAGCAATGGTGTCAGCCATTTTGACGGTGGGGCTGGCAATGACTGGCTGAGCGGCGGGAATGACGGCGGAACATCCGATCTGGACTCGCTTGTTGGCGGATCAGGCAATGATACCATCATGTCGGGCTACAGCGGTGGAACCGTTCTGACAAGCGGTGATACCTTGCGCGGCGGGGTTGGTGACGACCTGCTGATCGGGTACAGATCCTCTGACCTCTTTGATGGGGGGGATGGGGACGATATATATGCTATTTATAAAGGATTTGGTCACGATACCATCATCGACAGCAGCGGCGATGATGTCCTGCGCATTGGCTACTTGGATGGGCGATCGATCCTCAGCCTGACCGCTTCGGGTGGGCAGCTGTATCAAAACACCTCGAACATCCTAACCATGTCGTCTGTGATTGAGACGTTTGAGCTGGATGTCAATGCAAACTTGGCCACAGTGGTGACGCTGAACAATGGCATGGGTCATCGCCAGGTGCTGAATTTCGATGTTGATCGGGACGCGGTTGATCAAACCTTGCTCAGCGGCAGTGGCACGATCAACGTTACCTATAATTCTGCGGGCGATGCGGTATTTGCCTTTGATGGTGGTCTGTCATCGCTGACATTAGTGGGGGTTGATCAGGCAACTTATGAAGACCCCGCAAATGTTTTATTTGCGAATAACCTGTTTGACGGCACCGCGGGTGATGACACAATCATCGTCGGCAGCACCGATGCCGATGGGTATGAAATCAGCGGCACAGAGGGCAATATCATCGACGCGGGTGACGGCGATGATTTGATTGTTGCAGGCAACGGGGATGACTCCATCCTTGGTGGGGCGGGTAATGATACGATTGATACCGCTTCAGCCCTTTACCAAACCTATCAAGGTGACACGGTTCTGGCCGGCGATGGCGACGATTCTGTTGTTGGTGGAAATGGTGTCAGCTATTTTGACGGCGGCGCTGGCAATGATTTCATAAGCGGCGGCCATGATGGTGGATCATCCGATTTTGACTCGCTGCACGGCGGGGATGGGAATGACACCATTGTGTCGGGGAATACCGGCACCAGCGTCACGGACCGCGGGGATGTGCTGAAAGGCGACGCTGGCGATGACAGCGTTCTGGGATCAAGCGCGCGCGACAGCCTGTATGGCGGCGAAGGCGCAGACAGCCTGTTTGATGGTGATTGGATT
>JALQTR010000106.1 GCA_023260835.1 Paracoccaceae bacterium | reverse complement strand
CGAAGTACGTCGCAGTCGCGCTGGAACGCCTCGCCGCGCTCGGTCTTGAGCCGCGCCTGGTGTCCTGATGCCCCGGCCCTCGACCTTCACCGATGACCTCGCCGCGCAGATCCTCGGCGCTCGCCGCGTCGGCTTTGGCAAGGGTAAAGCAAAAGAAGTGCCCGAAGCCATCCGCAAGGCAACCGAACAAGCCAAGCGTCAGATGGTTCGTATCCCTCTGCGTGAAGGCCGCACTTTGCACCACGACATCGAAGGTCGTCACGGTGCAGGCCGCGTTGTGATGCGCATGGCCCCAACCGGGACCGGGATCATCGCAGGTGGTCCAATGCGTGCTGTGTTCGAAATGCTGGGCGTTCAGGACGTGGTCGCAAAATCGATCGGTTCACAGAACCCCTACAACATGATCCGCGCCACCCTGGACGGTCTGCAAAAAGAAATGAGCCCCCGCATGGTGGCCCAGCGTCGCGGCAAGAAAGTCGCCGACATTTTGCGCCGCGAAGATGCGCCAGCAGCCGAAGCGGCTGAAGCCGCAGAAGCGTAAGGAAGGATTTGATCCATGGCGAAGACTATCGTTGTAAAACAAATCGGCTCTCCGATCCGTCGTCCAGAAAAACAGCGTCAAACGCTGATTGGTCTGGGTCTGAACAAAATGCACAAAACGCGTGAACTGGAAGATACCCCAGCGATCCGTGGCATGGTTGCAAAGATCCCCCACCTGGTCGAAATCATCGAAGAGCGCGGCTAATCCCCGCAATCACATTCAAAAAGCCCCGCCAAAGCAATTTGGCGGGGCTTTTTTTGTGCCGTCTGTTCGCGCCATCTTTCCAGCGGCTGGCATCCGCGCTATGTCTGATGCATGACATACACTGTGCCCAATATTTTAACTGTTCTGCGACTGCTTGCCGCCCCCGGTGTTGCGGTGTCTTTTTTGTATTTTCATCGCCCCTATGCCGATTGGTTTGCGCTGATCCTGTTTTTATCGGCCGCGGTCACCGATTGGTTTGATGGCTATCTGGCGCGCAGCTTGGGGCAAGAAACACGGTTGGGTGCCATGTTGGATCCGATTGCGGATAAGGCCATGGTGATCATCGCATTGATGGTGATCGTGGGTTATTCTTCTTATTCCCCATGGCTGGTTCTGCCCGCCACCGTCATTTCCTTTCGCGAGGTGTTCGTATCGGGTCTGCGTGAATTTCTGGGCAGCGCAAGCGCCACGCTGAAGGTCACCAAATTGGCCAAATGGAAGACCACTGCGCAGATGGTTGCGATTGCGGTTTTGTTTTCGCAAGGGGTGTTTGAACATTACGCTCATGGGCAACTGGGGTTGTTTTATGGTGCAGAACTTTGGGCTGGGCGATTGGGGCTGGTGCTGCTATGGCTGGCAGCCATTTTGACATTTATAACAGGGTGGGAGTATTTCACCAAAGCCTTGCCGCATCTAAAGGATGACAGATGATCGATGTTCTTTATTTTGCTTGGGTGCGGGAACGCATTGGCCTGCCCAGTGAACGGGTGGACACGCAGGCGCAAACCGTGGGCGAATTGGTGGCTGAATTGGCCGCGCGGGATGACCGATATGCCGCGGCCTTTGCCGATGTAACGGCCCTGCGCGCGGCCGTTGATCAGGAATTGGTTGATGATTTTTCCGCCCCCATCACCGGCGCACGCGAGGTGGCCTTTTTCCCCCCCATGACAGGCGGCTGATATGGAGATTCGTGTTCAATCCCAGCCCTTTGATGCCGGGGCCGAGCTGAACCAATTCACATCAGCACAATCCAGTGTTGGGGCGATTGTCAGCTTCAGCGGGATTGTACGTAATAACTCCGCGGGTGATTTGCGCGCGATGGAGATCGAGCACTACCCCGCAATGACCGAAAAAGCCATCACCGCCATCGCCCAACAGGCGCAGGACCGATGGGATTTGGCCGATGTTTTGGTGATCCACCGATTTGGACTGCTGCATTTGGACGATCCGATTATGATGGTGGCCACGGCGGCACGCCACCGCGTTGCGGCATTCGCCGCGGCTGAATTTTTAATGGATTACCTGAAATCCCGCGCCCCCTTTTGGAAAAAAGAACATGGCGGTCATGCCGAATGGGTCGCGGCACAGCAAAGCGATGAGGACGCGCTGCAGCGGTGGTAAGGGCGCGCAGCAACGGCGTTGGGCTGGCATTGGCCGGCGCGCTGGTTTTGGCCCCTGATTCGATGTTTATGCGCCTGTCTGGTTACGATGGCGCCAGTCTGATTGCATGGCGGGGGTTGTTAATGGCGGCGGTGTTGCTGTCGGCCTGGGCCATGTTTTCAAGCAACCGCCGCACGGATTTGCGATATTTACTGACCAAGGCAGGGCTGGCCACATCACTGTTTTACGCGCTAAACGCGGCGGCCTTTTCTTTGGGGATCGCTTTGGCCCCGGTGGCATTGGTGTTGTTTGGTGTGGCCGCGGTGCCATTATTCGCGGCGCTTTACAGTCACATCTTTTTGCACGAATCGGTGTCGCGCAGGACTTATGTGACAATGGGGATCGTTCTGGCCGCCATTGGTTATTCGGCGTTGGATGATATTTTGGCCCTGCGCATAGGACCGCAGATTTTCGGTGCATTGGCGGGGTTGGTCGTGGCCAATATGCTGGCGATTAATTTTGTCCTGTTTCGGGCGAACCCCAATTTGCCGATCATGCCCTGCATTGGGCTTGGCGCGCTTGGATCAGGGGCGGCTGGGGCATTCGTTGCAGGACATACGCTTTGGACCACTGGACAATTTTGGCCCATTGTTATTGCCGGCGGCGTTATTTTGCCGGCCTCTTTCTATCTGCTCTCATCGGCATCGCGCCATGTGCATGCGGCGGTTGTCAGCCTGTTTATGCTGCTGGAAACGGCGCTTGGGCCGCTGTTTGTTTGGGCGGTTTTGGACGAACCAGTCACCGACCGCACGATCCTGTCCGGTGCCGTTTTGATTGCGGCCTTGGGGGGGTATCTTGTGTTGGATTATGCCAGCACACGCAAGCCATCACGCCGCGCGGCGTAACGATCAGCCCTTGTTGGTCTGTTCGACATAGGCCCGCAATTCGTCCAATTCATTGCGCAGATCGCGCAGCGTATCCATCGCCGCGGTGCGTTCGGCCTCGGCTTGGGCCAATTTGCTGCTAAGGTCTTTTTCAATTTTTTCAGCCATGGTTTCTGCGGCCTCGCGGGCCTCTTCGGCTTGGTGCAGGTTTTTCGCCAGTGTTTCCAGATTTTCAACATCCCCAGCGGCAACACGGGTGAAACGGTGCAGCAACCAATGCGCGGCCCATCCCAGCAAGAAGGCAATAAACAAAATAACAGTGGCAGTAATGATAAATTCAGTGCGGTTCATGGTGAGGCCTTATGGGTTGATTTATTGCGTTGTCGCTGGGCGAGGTTGCGGTGCTGGTATCCCTGGGCGCGCGGATGGCGCAGGCTGTGGCGTGGGGGCAGGGGCCTGCGCATCCGGTTGATCGGTTTGGGCCGCGGGTTCGGGCGTAGCATCCGTTTGTTCTAGCGCCGGGGCATCGGCCTTGCTCTCGGTCGGTGCCGGTGTGGGCTCGCCCGCGGGGTCCTCGGTGGGCTGTGGGTTTGGCACCGCGTCTGCGGCAGGCTCATCCGTTGGGGCCGCTTCGGGTTGATCTGGCGCTGTGGGTGAGTCGTCCGCGGGTGTTTCAACCGGCTGCGCCTGATAAATGGTGAATTCAATGCGGCGATTTTCTTCGCGCCCTTCTTCTGTATCATTATCCGCAATGGGCCGGCTTTCGCCATATCCAACCGCGCGGAAGCTTTGGGTCAAGATACGGCGGGCGCGTAATTCGGAAATGATGGTTTCGGCGCGCGCTTTGCTGAGCTGTTCATTCATTACTTCGCGGCCTTGGCTGTCGGTGTGGCCGCCAATTTCCAGCGGCAGATCGGGGCAATCGCGCAACGCATCGGCGATATCGTCCAAAATGGCGCGTCCATCGATGTTCAACCGCGCAGATCCGGGTTCAAACCCGATTTTGCGATCCCCAAGCGCCCCATTGATCGCCCGCAGGCATTCAGATGGCGTTAAACGCGTTTCTTCGGGGGTTGGGCGGTCAACCACATTGATGTTCAGATCATATGGCAGATGCCCCCCCAAACGGTCGTCCAACAGCGCCACGATCTGCGATCGTACGGCCCCGTCATAGGTGCGCCCACGCAAAGACAGAGCGCTGTCCGTCAGTTCGATCAAACCATTTTCCAAATACCCAAGCGCATCAAGCGCTAGTAAAACCTTCATCCCCCAATCGCGCGGCAATGTGTCATCACCTGCGCCGGATATGCGCAGATCAGCGCCGCCAAATCGGGCGCGGGCGAAGGTTTCAATCAGGGTGAATTCCCGCGTTTGGCCAATATCCCCGCGCAGTTGCACCAGCCCTTCGGGGCTGCGCGTGGCGATGAAACTGCGTGCGTTTGGATCCGTGCCGTCTGTGACGGCGCGTGGTGCGATTGCATCCAAAGTATAGGCGGCGGGCAAGCTGTTTTGCAGTTTCGCAGTGGCCGTTGTGAATGCGTCTGGGTCCTGTCCGGCCCCGCCCACGATTAAAACGGACCGATCTGAGAACGTCAGCGATGCGTTTTGCAATCCTGTCATTGCATCCAACGCAGTGATCACCGCGCGGGACCAATCCGCATCGGGCCGGCCCAAACCAATGGCGCAGCTGGGATTGGTCATTCCGACCTGAATGGCCGCATTTAAAAGTGCGCTTTGTTCTGCGTCATTCAGCGCGGTGCAGGCATCAAACCGCAATGCCCCATCTTTGGCCGTGATTCGCGCGGTATAGGGCGAGATAATGGCGCGCGGCGCGCGAATGTTCAGCGACAGGGTGTACCCTTGCGGGGCTGCGCTGCGCAATTGCCTGCGTATCTGTCCTGCGGCGTTGGCGTTGGGTGCGGTTGCGGTGACGGTGATGCGCCCCTCGCGTAGGTCAATTTTGCTTTGGGGCAGATCCTCAAGCGCGGAAATGACGAAGCCCATGGCCTCATCCCAGTTTGGGGGGGCGGGGTAGTCGGCAACCTCAAGCAGGTCCGTCAGGCGATCTGGCCCTTCGATGCGGCCCGCGCGGTACAGCAAGCTGCCCGCGGTGTTTTGGGCGGGGATTAACCCGACCAAGGATATCGCCCCACGGCTGCGCAGGGCTTGGATGGAAAATTTGGGTTTCTGGACACCTTCGGCATCTTTGACGGTGATGGAATCCATGATGCGGGCGCTGTCAACCATGGCACCCGCGGCAGACAGGGCGGCAAACCGCGCGGTTTCATCGGGGGCGGTGCCATAAATGAAAACCTGCAACCCATCGGTGTCAACCTTGACCCAAGTCAGCCCTTTGGATTGCATCTGCGCGGTTAATCCGGATTGCGTGGCCCGTTCCAGCATCCAAACACTGATCGCCGCACCGCCTGTTGCAGACAGAAGCCCCACCAGCAAAAGCACATATTTTATAACTGCAAAAGAAACTCGCATTCCAAAATCCATTAAACGTTTGCTATTGCTGTTACGCCCCTTTTGGGGTTGGTTCAATCACAGCATGGCTGATGCGGCAAAAAACAGCGCAGGGATAAGGCCGGCATCGCGGTTGGATCGAAATAGGCGCAGCAATCTGGCGCTGTCATCCAAAACCAGCTGCCCCATTTGCCAGCGCATATGGGCCCAAAACCCTGCCACGCCGCACAGGGCCAGTGCCGCCGCCCCACCCAAATCAGCAGCCGTTACCACGGCCAGCGCCATCAGGGCCGTTGCGGCCCATTGAAACCCTCGCAGATATTTGGGCGATTGATCGCCGAACAACCGCGCGGTGGATTTCACCCCAATCAGCGCATCATCTTCGACATCTTGATGGGCATAGATCGTGTCATAAAACAGCGTCCAGGCAATCCCGCAGGCAAAGGCGAAAGCCGCAGGCGCGGCCAAGCTGCCGCTGTGCGCGGCAAAGGCCAGCAGCGCGCCCCAGTTAAATGCCACCCCCAAAAACGCCTGCGGCCAATAGGTAAAGCGTTTCGCAAAGGGGTAGATCAGAACGTGCCATTTGCACTTCATGATCTTGTTCTACTTTGTTTGCAAGATCACCTAATCCGCCTTCATTTATTTTATTTTTTATTTCATTGTGCCGCATTGTTTTCTCCGTATATAGTATTTATGCGTTTTTCTTAGATTTTTTCTTCTTCTTTGGCTTTTGCCCACCACCTAGTATATTTGCAAATTCTAAACCATTTTTCATAGTACCGTCGGCATTGTACATATTACGACTCTGCATAGGACCTAAGTTGCCAGAAACAACTGCAA
>JALQTR010000065.1 GCA_023260835.1 Paracoccaceae bacterium | reverse complement strand
GATGATGAAAGAGGGGATCTTAAAGGAAAACCTCGACGGCGAGGCGCTGGAATGGGCGCAGCGCCGGATGATGGCCCGCCCCGAGGCGCGCAAAATCCTGATGGTGATTTCCGATGGCGCCCCGGTGGATGACAGCACCCTGTCGGTGAACCCCGCCAATTATTTGGAAAAACACCTGCGCGATGTCATCACTATGGTGGAGCGGCGCAAAGCGGTGGAATTGATTGCGATTGGCATCGGCCATGATGTCACCCGCTATTACCAACACGCGGTGACGATCACCGATGCCGAACAGCTGGCCGGGGCGATCACAGAACAGCTGGCTGGCCTGTTTGACAGCGACCCGCGCGCCCGCGCACGGGTGATGGGGATTAACCGCAAAAAATAAGGGGCGGCAAGAATGGCAAAATACCAAAGCTTTCGCCAAACATCGGACCCAGCCCAAGGCCCTGCCCGCCTTGCCGCGCTGCGCGCGCAGATGCAGGCCGAGGGGGTGGATGCATTTTTGATCCCGCGTGCCGATATCCATCAGGGGGAATATGTCGCCCCGCATGATGCGCGCCTTGCGTGGCTAACCGGATTTACCGGATCTGCGGGGTTCTGCATCGCGCTGCAAGATCGTGCCGGCGTATTTGTCGACGGGCGCTACCGCGTACAGGTCAAGGTGCAAACTGCCGATTGCTTTACCCCTGTCGATTGGCCCGAAACCAAAGCCGCCGATTGGATTGTGGATCACCTGCCCAGCGGCAGTGTGGTTGGCGTGGACCCTTGGCTGCACAGCATGGATGAGATCACGGCGCTGCAAAAGACGCTAGGGCCAAAAGGAATCACAGTAAGGGCCATTGATAATCTGGTGGATCGGATATGGCCCGACCAACCGGCCCCGCCCATGGCCCCGATCCACCCTCATCCAATCGAATTCGCCGGACAAGCGGCCGCCGATAAATGCGCCACCTGCGCCGACAGAATCACCACCGCTGGGGCCGCCTGTGCGGTGCTGACCCTGCCCGATGCGATTGCTTGGGCGCTGAATATCCGCGGCGCGGATGTGCCGCATATGCCGGCGCCACATGCTTTGGCTGTGCTACATGCCAGCGGCGCGGTTCAGCTTTATGTACATCCAGACAAAACCAATGACGCCCTGCGCAATCATCTGGGCCCTTTTGTTTCCTTGCACCATAGTGACGATTTTCCCGCTGCGCTGCTTGATCTACCCGGCCCAGTGATGCTGGATCCCAACCACGCGCCCTTTGCGATCAAACAGGCATTGGATTTGGCTGGAATATCGATGATCCATGCCACCGACCCAACACAGCTGCCGAAGGCGTGCAAAAACCCCACAGAAATCGCCGGCGCCCGCGCGGCACATCTGCGCGATGGGGCTGCAATGGTGACGTTTCTGCATTGGCTGGATCAACAGCCCGACGGCAGCATCACCGAAATCGACGTGGTGGACCGGCTTGAATCCGCGCGCATCGCCACCGGCGATCTGCGCGATATTTCGTTTGAAACCATCGCAGGCAGCGGCCCCAATGGCGCAATCATCCATTACCGTGTGGATGAAGACAGCAATCGCAGCTTGCAAAACGGCGACCTGTTGGTGCTGGATTCGGGCGGGCAATATCTGGACGGCACCACAGACATCACCCGCACCATCGCCATCGGCACCCCACCTGCCGATGCCATCCGCGCCTTCACCGCGGTTCTGTGCGGTATGATCGACATATCCCGCCTGCGCTTTGCCCGTGGGATTGCAGGCGCGCATATTGACGCGATTGCCCGCGCACCACTGTGGCAACTGGGGCTGGATTATGGTCACGGCACCGGACATGGGGTGGGCAGTTACCTCAGCGTCCACGAAGGCCCCCAGCGGATCAGCCGGATCAGCCAGGTACCGCTTCAGCCCGGCATGATCCTATCGAATGAACCAGGGTATTACCGCGAAGGCGCATTTGGGATTCGTATTGAAAACCTGATCGCTGTCATGCCATCCCAGATGGACGGGTTCTTGGAATTTGAAACGCTGACATTGGCCCCAATTGATCGGCGCCTGATTGATCCGACTCAGATGTCCGCCGCGCAGCAAGCGTGGCTGAACGCCTATCATGCCCGTGTTTATGACGCACTGTCAAACGGGCTGGATGCGGATACGCAGGCGTGGCTGAAATCCGCCACGGCCCCGATTTAATCACATCTGCGACATCTTCAGCCTTTGCCAATGCGGTTTTCCCCGCTAGTGTGGCCACATCAGACAAGGGACATAACTCTATGGCACAGATCAGCATCAAAAAAGCGCATGGAAAATGGAGCATTCGCGCCGGTGGTGCTGTTTTGGGGGAAACCACCAATGCGCTTGCCCTGCTTGAAGAGGGGCACGCGCCCGTGATCTATTTCCCCGCCTCAGATGTGGCCACCGCGTTTTTGGAGCGATCCAGCACCCGCACCCATTGCCCCCATAAAGGCGATGCGACACATTTTTCTATTGTGACCAAAAGCACCACCCTTCAGGACGCGGTCTGGTCATATGAAACGCCAAACGCGGATCTGGACGCGGTCAAAGGGTATTTGGCCTTTTATCCCTCTGATCAGGTGTTTGTCGAACAAATCTAGGGCTGGGCGCTATGTGGTGTCGCGCAGGCGGATTGCCTCGCGTTCGATCAAATCTAGCGCGGTTTCATCACCGCGGCGGGCCGCATCAATGGCCGCATCAAGCCGTGCCCAAGATGGATGATCCTTTGCAATCAGTGACCCGTTGCTGTGCGCCATAATCAACATATGCGCATAAACCGGCAAATCGCGTTTGCGGCGCCACGCGCGATCACGCCAATTAATAAGCCGCTGATGTAAATTGAATTCTGACATAGGGCAAAACTGTGGTTTGGACCAAAAATGTCAAGACAGGTTATGGCATATCCATCAGCGCCTGTGCAGCGGCGCGGGCAGCATCTGTTAACTGATCCCCTGACAGCATGCGGGCGATTTCATCCACGCGATCGGCTTGGGGCAATATGGTCACGCGAGAAAAAGTTTGATCCCCCTCAACCGACTTGCTGACCAACATATGCTGCTGTGCCTTCGCCGCGACCTGCGGCGCGTGGGTCACAACCAACACCTGCCCACCTTCGGCCAAGCGTGCCAATCGTTTGCCCACCGCATCAGCGGTGGCTCCGCCCACCCCGCGATCAATTTCATCAAAGATCATGGTTGGGCCACCCAAGGGCGCGCGCAAACACAGCTTCAGGGCCAGCAAAAACCGGCTCAGTTCCCCGCCCGAAGCAATTTTGCCCAAAGGCCCTGCCGGCGTGCCAGGGTTTGTGGCCACGACAAAACTGACTTCATCCACACCCTCGGGGCCTGGGTCAGCCGGTGTTAGCCGCGTTTCAAACACCGCGCGCTCCATCTTCAGCGGGGCCAATTCTGCGGGCATGGCTGCATCCAATTCCGCCGCCGCCGCTCGCCGTGCCGCAGATAATGCCTGCGCGGCCGCATCATAATTCGCTTGTGCAGCTGTCAGCGCGCGGGACAGATCGGCAATTTGCGCATCTGCCCCGTCAACCAGCGCCAGCTTTTGGTCAAACTCTGCGCCCAAGGCGGGCAGATCATCCACTTGGCATTGATGTTTGCGCGCCAAGGCACGCAGCGCGAACAGACGCTCTTCACAGCTTTCAAGCTCATGCGGGTCAAAGGCAATGCTGTCGACCACCCGGTCAACCAGTTGCCCTGCGCTGGCCAATTCATTTTGCGCACGGGACAGGGTTTCCAACGCCTCGTCCATGGCGCCGTCCAAATGCCGGGCGGCATCTTCCAGCCAGCGAATGGCCGTGACGATGGCCCCTTCGGCGCCATCATACCCCATGGCCTGCTGTGCGGCACAGATCGACTGTGCCGTCTTTTCAGCTGCCTGCATTTGGCGGCGGCGGGTGTCCAATGTTTGTTCTTCGCCGGGTTGGGGGGCCAGATCGTTGATTTCTGCACTGGAATGGCGCAGATAATCCTCTTCTGCCTTTTGGGCGGCAACAGCGGCTTCTGCCGCGTCCAATGCAGTGCGTGCCTTGCGCAGCTGCTGCCAGGCCGCGCGGCACAGATCGCGTTCAGGATCAGTTCCCGCAAATGCATCCAAAATAGCGCGATGCGCTTTGGGGTTTAAGATCCCACGATCATCATGCTGCCCATGGATTTCCAACAAAAAGGGCGCAAGCAGGCGCAATGTTTCCGCCGGAACGCGCTGTCCATTAATAAAGGCCGTTTTGCGCCCATCGGCGGCATTGACACGGCGAAGGATCAATTCATCGTCGGCATCAATCCCTTGCTGGGCCAAAAGCGCGCGCAGATCAGGGTTATCCGGCACATCGAATGCGGCTGTGACCTGACCACTGTCTGCACCTTGGCGCAGCAAATCGGCCCGTCCGCGCCCACCTAAAACGAAATTCAAACAATCCAGCAGTATGGATTTCCCCGCCCCAGTTTCACCAGTCAGGACATTCAACCCCGGCGCAAATTCCAGCGCCAGGCGATCAATGATCAGCATATCGCGGATATCAAGCGCGTGCAGCATGGGCCAGCGGCCAGATTACAGCCATTTGCCCTGAATGGTCTGGCGATAAATCTGCCCCAGCCACCCATGATCGCCACCTTTGGGTTCGACCCCTTTACGTGTCAGCAGGGCATAGCTGTCTTTATACCATTCACTGGCTTGGAAATTATGCCCCAAAACCGCCCCAGCGGTTTGAGCATCTTCTGTCAGGCCAAGCGCCAAATAGGTTTCCACAAGGCGGTGCAGGGCCTCGGCTGTGTGGGTGGATGTCTGAAAATCCTCAACCACCACGCGAAAGCGGTTTGCAGCCGCTGCATAATGTTTGCGCGCCAGATAATAACGGCCCACTTCCATTTCTTTGGCGGCCAGATGGTCATAGGCTAAATCAAACTTCAGCTGGGCCGTTTTGGCGTATTCCGAGTCTGGATACAAAAGCGAGACTTTGCGCAGCTCTTCCAGCGCCTTGACGGTCAGCGACTGATCGCGCCCAACCTCACTGATTTGATCATAGTATGACAGTCCCAACAAATACTGGGCATAGGCGGCGTCTTTATCCGCCGGATAGAAGGCGATGAACCGCGCCGCAGTGCTGCGGGTGCTGTCGTAATCTTTGCCCTTATGGAAGGCAAAGGCCTGCATGATCAGCGCCCGTTTGGCCAGTTCAGAATAGGGGTAAAGCCGTTCAATTTCAGCGAAATAAAAGGCCGCGTCCTTCAGGTTGTCCTGCGCCATTTCATATTCAGCGCGTTCAAAGATTTGCTCGGCCGTGTAACTTTCCAGCGCCTTTCCATCGCGGCCAAAACCGCGCTGGTCTGGTCCGCCAGAACAGGCCGCCAACGCCACAAATGCCGCACAGATCGCCGAAATACGCAAAGACCGAGTGATCATAAAACCCCCTTCACATTAAACTTAGAGATACAAATAGGGGATCGCTGACGGGGCGTCCAGCCTTGATTAAGCGACCTGGGGGAATTCAGCCAAGCTGGCGCCGACACCGGGCAATCTTGCCGCCACAGCCGGTGTTGCGGTTTCAATCGCCCAAGCCCCAGGGGTGGCAAACAGACGGCGCAGCAATTCGTTGGTCATGCTATGGCCCGATTTAAATCCATCATAACGACCCAAAATTGGCGCGCCGGCCAAGGCCAGATCGCCCAAGGCATCCAGCATTTTATGGCGCACGGCCTCGTCACGGTGGCGCAAACCACCAGGAGAGAGGATTTGATCCCCGTCCACCACGACCGCATTTTCCAAACTGCCGCCCAGTGCCAGCCCCTGCGCGCGCATCGCGTCGACATCGGCGCTGCGGCAGAAGGTGCGTGCATCGCATAATTCGCGCACAAACGCCCCGTTTGACAGGGACATAGCGCGGTTTTGCTGGCCAATCGCCGCATCGGCAAAATCAATATGAAAGGTCATTTCCGGCGTTGCCGATGGGGCCAGCGCCGCCCAACCGGATTGGGTTTCCACCCGAACGGGGGCCAAGACGCGGATCACCTTTAATGCGACTTGCTGGGTTCGCAGACCTGTGCGCAGAATTTCGCCCACAAAAGGCGCGGCGCTGCCGTCCATGATTGGCACTTCGGGGCCGTCGATCAGGATTTTTGCGTTATGAACACCGCAACCGGCCAATGCGGCCATGATGTGTTCGATTGTCGAAACGGTTTGTCCTGATGGCCCAACCAACCGTGTGCACAGCGCCGTTTGCTCCACATGATCCCAACGTGCCGGGATCATCCCCGCATCAACGCCCAAATCAATCCGTTGAAACTGCACGCCAAAATTCGCAGGTGCAGGCTGAACCTCAATCCGGGCAGGTGTTCCCGAATGCAGGCCCACACCTGTGAAGCTGATGTTATGTGCGAGGGTGTTTTGCACGCGCGTCTCTTTTTATTTGAACTTGGGCTTTATCTATGCCCGCGCGCGCAAAACAGCAATTCACGCTTTGCAACCATTTGTGACAGTTTTGTTGCATCAACGAAAAAGCCCCAGCGCTTGGCCGGGGCTTTTGCAAATCTATGGGCTGGGCGGATTAGCCCTTGCCCTTCCATGGCACCAGAACCCGTTCGGCCCAGCGCATCAGAACATCAATGCCAAAGCCGATGATGCCGATCAGGATAATCCCCATGATCACGATATCCGTTTGCTGGAATTTAGAGGCCACGATGATCATCATCCCTGCCCCCACTTCGGCAGCGACCAGTTCAGACGCCACAACCGTGCCCCAGCACACACCCATCGCAACCCGCGCACCGGTGAAGATGTCTGGCAGCGAATTGGGAATGATCACATGGCGCAGGATCTGCCATTTGCTAGCCCCCAGCGAATAGGCGGCATAGACCTTGGATATCCGCACACCGCTGACACCGGCGCGCGCCGCAATCGCCATAATCCAAAGCGAGGCCAGGAACAGCAGAATGATTTTACCCTTTTCCCCAATCCCAAACCAGATGATGATCAGCGGGATCAGCGCCAAGGGCGGAATGGGGCGCATGAATTCCACAATCGGGTCAAACCAACCGCGGAACCAATTGGACAGCCCCATGGCATAGCCCAGCGGGATCCCCACCAAGGCGCCCAAGGCAAAGCCCACAATAACACGGAACAGCGAATACCCCAGATGTTCCCACAGCGTGAAATTGCGGAACCCATCCTGCGCGGTTTCCATGACGCGGGTCACAACATATTCAGGGGGTGGCAACCAGATGGGTTCCATTTGCAACCCCAGCGGCGGCGCAAAGCGCAGCGCGCCTTTGCCCGTCATTGTGATCGAACCTGCGTCAATCTCTAATGGCCCTTCGGCTGGAATGGGCTTGCCATCCACAGCCACAATGCGCGCGCCTTCTTTGCGGGTTACAGCATCGTTTTTGTCAAATAAAATCGTAACTGACCGCCCCTGAGAGACTGACACTGCATCGTTTTTGGCAAACCCTGACCCGGGTTCGATTGTGGGTTCCTCGACCTCGGTTCCGAAGGGGAAGACCCGTACCAAAACATCCGCATCATCGCGGGTGCCATCAGGTGATTCCAGCGTGTAGGTAAACCGCGCATCGCCGATAAATGGCCCTGAGACGTGCAAAAATGACGGCAACAGGTTTGATCCGGTGAACGCCCCCCACATCACAAACAACGTCACGATCGAGATCACACTGGCCGAACGCGCCGGCACAACCGCGCTTTCGTCCCCAAATGTGACGGTTTTCAGCGCCGTAAAATCATTCTTTGGGCCGGCAAAGAACCGCTTTACGATGAAAAACCCACCTGTAAAGACGGCGATGTAGAATAACAGCAAGCTTAAAGGGATCATTGCGCTGCCTCCGTCCGGCCCATAATTTCTTCTTCCATATCCCAAATCATCGACAGAATTTCTTCGCGTTTTTGGGTGTATTCGGGGTTTTTCTTCACCTCACGCAGATCGGCGCCAACGCCCGCATCGGCAAATGGCAAGCGATATTCTTTGTGAATACGGCCTGGGCGGGGAGCCATGACCAAAAGGCGTTCGCCCAAAAGCAGCGCCTCTTCCACCGAATGGGTGATCAGGATGATCGTTTTACCGGTTTCTTTCCACAGTTTCAGAACCAGCGATTGCATCTTTTCGCGCGTGAGCGCGTCCAGCGCCCCCAATGGTTCATCCATCAAAATCACATCAGGGTGGTTTGCCAAACAGCGGGCCAAGGCCACACGCTGTTGCATACCGCCAGACAATTCGTAAATTGCCTTTTCCTTAAAATCCTTCAGCCCGACAATATCAAGCAGATGATCAACCTCTTCTGCGTAATCGCTGGGCGCTTTCCCCGCCATGCGCGGACCAAAGCTGACATTGTCACGCACGCTCATCCATTCGAACAGGGCGCCTTGCTGGAATACCATGCCACGATGCGCGTCCGGCCCCGTGACCTTTTGTCCATTCAGTAAAACCTGACCTTCGGTTGGCGCCAAAAATCCCGCCAGAATGTTCAACAACGTCGTCTTACCACAACCTGACGGGCCAAGAACCGACATCAGCTCCCCCGATTGCAGGGTCAATGACACATCCTTCAATGCCTGAACGGAGGATCCGTTGGGCAAATCAAACCGCATCGACAGATTATCTATTTTTAATTCGCTCATGAAATTTGGCCCGCCTTAAACATACTTGCCATTGAAAAATCGGCCCGCCCCCATGCCGAGGGACGGGCCGGATGATAAAGGCGATTACTTCGCAGCCGCCAAAGGCCCAGTGTTCACCGCAGCATCATAGCTGTCCAGCGCCGATGGGATCGACCCTGCAGCAACGAACACGTCTGCCACACCCTTCATGAAGGACTGCGCGCCGCCGCCCAGCCATTTGGCGGACAGCTGCTCTTCGACGGTTGGGAAAACAAAGGTGGCCATAGTGTCAGCCGTGGCCTGCGCATCCATGCCAGCATCTTTGGCAATCACAGGCAGCATTTTGGCATGATTGGCTTCATTCGCCCACATAGCATTAGCATCGGCAGTGACCTTCAAGAAGGTGCTGACCAATTCAGGGTTTTGCGCAACCCAATCAGCCGGACCGGATGTGACGTCAAACACCAGAATACCCAGATCTTCTTTTTCCGCACCGGTCAGCAGGACATTGCCGAACTCTTTGGCGCGGCGCAGCGCACCACCCCAGCCGCAGAACATATCGATCGACCCTTGCGCAAAGGCCGCGGCCCCATCGGTTGGATCCATATCCACGATGTTCATGCTGTCCAGCGAGACGCCAAAATGATCCATCTGCTTCAGGAAACCATAATGCGCGGCGGTACCCAGTGGCACGCCCACTTTTTTGCCGGCCAATTCACCTGCGTTGGTTTTGTCGATCTCCAGCGCGCTGGCAACCACACAGTTGTCGTTTTCGGCATAGCTGACGGCAACATCCAACACCTGCAAATCCTGCCCCGCAGAGGCCGCAACCACGAATGGCGGCACACCTTGGCTGACAGACAGCTGCACATCGCCAGATGCCATGGCGGCGGACATTTTCACGCCCGATTCAAAGCTGACCCAGTTAATCTTGACACCCATTTCCTTTTCATAGGTGCCCATTTGCTTGGCATATTCAAATGGCATCGGCCATTCCAGAAAATAAGCCACAGTAATTTCATCTGCCGCCGAAGCCGGCGCTGCAATCCCTGCCGCCAAAGCAATGGCCGCGACGGTGGATGCAAGAGTTTTGGTGATTTTCATGAAAAGCTCCCTTGTTGTGTTCTGCCACATTTTTGCGGCTATTTTTCTGCGGGTTGTCTGCACGCTGTGTCTGTTTTCATCCCGATCAGGGTTTGATCAGCGTGGTCCCTGACCCAGATCAGGCAATAATTTCATCCACCAATCAATGTTTTTTTCATCAAAGTTTTACATCCAGCCCCTAAATTAACCGCCGCCCGCAAACCGACATCCATGCAGATATCTGATTTTATTGGTTAATTCTTGCGGTCAGTTTCTCTGATTAAAATTTAAGCGCCTTTTTGGACATAAGAGAGCGTCAAATCTGGCCCTATCTGCCTGCCCAATAAATCCGCGATATATTTGTCAACGCCCAGCATGCGCGACACTTGCACGCGCCACGGCTCGACGTATGATAATGGTAATTCAATTCTATAAAGGAGGAGCGCAGCCATGGACGGAAATCTGCGTGACAATGATATCTCTGGTGTGATCGAGGCCGACCGCGCCCATGTGTGGCACCACCTAACTCAGCACAAGCCATTTGAAACAGGCGAGCCGCGCATCATCGTTGAAGGCAAAGGCATGCGTGTATGGGATCAAAACGGCAAAGAGCACATCGACGCCGTATCGGGCGGCGTGTGGACAGTGAACGTTGGCTATGGCCGTGAAACCATTGCCAATGCCGTGCGCGATCAACTGATCAAACTAAACTATTTTGCAGGTTCGGCCGGCAGCATCCCTGGGGCGCTGTTTTCGGAACGTTTGATTTCCAAAATGCCGGGCATGACGCGGGTTTATTATACAAACTCGGGGTCCGAAGCGAATGAAAAGGCGTTCAAAATGGTGCGCCAGATTGCGCATAAACGCTATGGCGGAAAGAAGACAAAGATCCTGTACCGCGACCGCGATTACCACGGCACCACCATTGCCTGTCTGTCAGCGGGTGGGCAGGATGAACGCAACGCGCAATACGGGCCATACACCCCTGATTTCGTCCGCGTACCACATTGTTTGGAATACCGCGCCGGTGATCAGGGCGCACCCACGGAAAACTATGGCCTGTGGGCGGCAGATCAGATCGAACAGGTGATCCTGCGCGAAGGCCCCGACACCATCGGCGCATTGTGCCTTGAGCCCGTCACCGCAGGCGGCGGCGTAATCACCCCGCCAACCGGATATTGGGAGCGCGTGCAGGAAATTTGCAAAAAATATGACATCCTGCTGCACATCGACGAAGTTGTCTGCGGCGTTGGCCGCACCGGCACATGGTTTGGCTATCAGCATTACGGGATCAAACCCGATTTTGTGACGATGGCCAAAGGCGTTGCCTCGGGCTATGCCGCGATTGCGATCTGCGTCACGACTGAGGAGGTATTCGAGGCCTTCAAATCCGATGCCACCGACAAGATGGACCATTTCCGCGATATTTCCACCTTTGGCGGCTGTGTGGCCGGTCCGGCGGCGGCATTGGAAAACATGAAGATCATCGAGGACGAAGGCCTGCTGGAAAACTGTGCCGCGATGGGGGATCGCATGATGGCGAACCTTCAGGCGTTGATGGCAAAGCATGACATCATTGGCGATGTGCGTGGCAAGGGCCTGTTCCTTGGTGCCGAGCTGGTCAAAGACCGCGCCAGCAAGGAACCCGTAGACGAAAAAGACGTGGCTGCCGTTGTGGCGGAATGTGGGGCGAATGGGGTTATCATCGGGGCATCCAACCGTTC
Organism: Paracoccaceae bacterium; assembly: GCA_023260835.1. Lineage (GTDB taxonomy): Bacteria > Pseudomonadota > Alphaproteobacteria > Rhodobacterales > Rhodobacteraceae > JALQTR01. The sequence goes on along the minus strand of JALQTR010000065.1, from coordinate 81 downwards.
GATCCCCGGTCGCAACAACGTGTTGTGCTTCTCTCCGGCTCTGATCGTTACGGCGGATGACGTGGACCTGATCACCGACAC
>JALQTR010000013.1 GCA_023260835.1 Paracoccaceae bacterium | reverse complement strand
TATGATGACAGTTAAGCGTTCTGCAGGGCTATCAAGGACTTCAGATTTGATTAGCGCTCAAGGGCAACACATTGCCAGTTGAAGCGACCTTTAACATGTAAATCGCAGCTTTTCTTTTGTTGATAGCATTTGGAAACTTTACCTACATGATCAACAACACACCACTTTACTGTCTTGGCAGAAGCGATTTGTGGCAATGCTAGTGCCGCAATGATAAGTGCAATACGCATAACTTAACTCCCTGTATGAGATTTAGCAGGTATAACGCCTCAATCTATTGTCAAGTTATCCTGATTGGGGATGACAATAAGTGTGTTTTCTCTTCGATGATAGAGTATGGTCGTTCAGCTTGATGAGGAATAGTCTGTGCACACATTTAAGCATAACATGCACACATTTAGCTTGAAATTGGTATGTTGTTGTAGGATTCTACACACGTGGAAAGCACACGGATTGTCCGTAATGGTTATATAAAACAAAGAGTTTTTGGGTTTCAATGGTGGTTGATTCAAATTGAAGCACGCTAGGTTCGATTCCTAGGTCGCCCACCATCTTCCCTAGGATTTTTTGGCAAACGCCATCCACGCGGCGGCAAGCCCGACTGAGATGATGGCATTCCAGCTGGCCATCGACAGGCCGATGAATTCCCATGGGATTTCATCGCAGCGCACAATCGGCGCGGCCATAATTTGTCCCAGCAGATCATCGGTTGATAATCCCCCGATCGGACCTGCGGTACAGGTTGTTGGCCCGTCCCACCAGCCCTGTTCCACGCCGGCGTGATAGGCCCCGATGATCCCCGTGGTGGCTGCGGCCAAAGCGCCCAAATACCGCCAGCCCCACCATGGCAGGGCCAGCATTAAAAGGCCAATCAGAACCGCCGCCCCATGCGGGTATCGTTGATAGATACATAATTTGCACGGCGGCAAATCACCCAAATATTGAAAACCAAACGCCCCCAGTAGCAGGGCCGCCGATCCAAGCGCTGGGATCAGAGCATATCGATTAGTCATAGGAACCTCACTGCGTAAAACCCACCGATCAGCACAATCAATCCAAGGGCGAAAACCAATCCCAACCGCCGTTCGATAAAGTCACGGATTGCTGGGCCGAACCGCCACAGAAGGGCGGCAACCATGTAAAACCGCAACCCGCGTGCAATGACGGCTGACAGGATGAAAATAGGCAATGATAACCCTGTCCATCCGGACATAATGGTGATGACCTTGAACGGGAAGGGCGTCAGCCCTGCAATCAGAACCACCCACACCCCATAGGTGTTGAACTGCGCATTAAAGGCGGCGATCGCATCTGCCTTGCCCATGGCTGCCAGCAGGGGCGCACCGATTTGCGCAAAGAAAAACGCGCCAATCGCATAACCAGCCAAGCCGCCCAAAACCGAGGCCACGGTGGTGATCGCGGCATAGGCCCAAGCCCGCGCGCGATTGGCCAGAATCATCGGCACCAGCATCACATCGGGTGGAATGGGAAAAATCGAAGATTCGACAAAACTGATCAGCGCCAAAAACCGCGGCGCCTGCGGCATCGCTGCCCAGGCCAGCATTTTATTGTATAATGAATGCAGCATAATTTCAGCCCTTTGGCCATTTGGGCCCTTATGATGTCACACAGCATGCAGACCCATAGGGGTCAAGCGTAAAAAGACAAAAATCCCTCTGGACCTTCGCCATCGAAGACTGTAATTGCGCTGTCAGTGCCCGAGTGGCGGAATGGTAGACGCAGCGGATTCAAAATCCGCCGCCTTCACGGGCGTGTGAGTTCGAATCTCACCTCGGGCACCACATTCCGCAAAAAAATCATTAACACCAGTGCCTTATTTATAGGCTCTGGCGGTTCTCGTTGTTTTTCCTACGAACATATAGGACCGATCTACGCTGTATTCATGCCGGTCGTATCAAAATTCCATCCATAAAGGTCGCATAGCAAAAGGCATTACAATGGAATTTGTGAATATTTATCACATAAATACTGCATAGCGGTATTTTATGTTGTTTTAATGAAATTCATGTGCAACCATCCAAGCAGTCATTTCACTGGGAGGATAAGATGGCCATTTTCAAAAAGCTTGGTGTCGCAGCTGTTTTTGCCGCTGCAGCTGTTGCAGCGCAGGCCCAAACAATCACCTACGGCAACTTTATGCCGCAAAATCATCCAATTAATACCAAAGCGGTTGTGCCGTTTTATGACCGTATGAGCGCCGAAACAGGCGGGGCTGTCACACTGGATTTACAGCCAGGCAGCGTTATCACGGGAACGAAAACCACGCTTGAAGGGATCGAATCAAATCTGGTCAGCGCCGGATATGTGGTTGATCTGTATATTCCATCCAGTCTGCCCTATTCGGTGATGATCACGAATTTGGGCATGCTGGCATCCACGCCATTGGCCGGATCTGCCGCGGTGACGGAACTGCAACTGCTCAATTGCCCCGGCTGCGTTGAAGAAATGGCCAGCTATAATGCGCGCAGCTTTGCGGTTCAGCGGATTACGGATTACATTCTGTACTGCCGCGAAGGGATCGAAAGTTCGGCTGATATGGCGGGTAAGGATATCAAAGTCAGCTCGAACTGGGGTTTGATTATCAATAAGCTGGGGGCAAATGCGGTCAACGTGCAAGCCTCTGAAATGTATGAGGCCTTTCAGCGTGGTCTGATCGATTGTGCCGTTGCGCCAGAAATTTGGCTGGAACAGCGCAGCCTGTGGGACAATGCCAAGGTTGTGATCGATTTGCCACTGGGTGCATTTCAGGGCGGCCATTTGATGACGATGAACGCAGATGTGTACAATGATTTCGACGCTGAAACGAAAGAGAAATTCATCGGCAATTTGCCCAAATTGATCACCGAAGTGTCGGCCGCCTATATTGGTGGGGATGTCTCTGCGCGCGCAGGGGCTAAATCGCATGGGGTTAAATACGTCCAAGCAGATGACACGTTGACGGCGATTTTGGCCGAAGCCCGCGCCGAAACAGAGGCCCTGTCAGTCGAACGCGGGAAAGCCGCAGGCGTTGAAAACGCAGAAGAGCTGGTTGCCAAGTTCAAAGAACTATTGGCCAAATGGGAAGCCATCGAAGTCGAAGTTAATGGTGACATGGACGCATTCGAGGCGCGTCTGAAGTCGGATATTTACGACCGTATCCCACGCTGATGTCCTCAAATCCAGCCATACAATTTTGTTTGTGTGGCTGGATACACCTGACTGGAAAACGGAGGTCCAAATGGCAACATCGATCTTTAGAGCGGCTCAAGCCCTGATTAACTGGGCATCGCGCGTATCGTTTTTTGCAGGGGCCATCGCGATTGTTTTCATGATGCTGCATATTGGCGGTGATGTGATCGTGCGCAGCCTGTTCGGGGTCAGCCTACCGGGCACTTTGGAAATAACCGCTCAGTGGTACATGATTGCCATTGTCTTTATGCCGCTGGCTTTGCTGCAATTGCGCGGGGATCATATCGCCGTTGATTTGTTCGTCCATGGCCTGTCGCGCAGGACCCAAGATTGGCTGAACGCGATGACATCTGCGGCGGCATTGGTGTTTTTCTATTTCTGGGCAGATGCATCATTGGCCCTGGCTTTGAAGAAAACCAAACGGCTTTCCTTTTTGGATAGTGGTCTTTGGCAGATCCCAACATGGCCAGTATATTGGGCCTGTTTTGCGGCTGTGGTGCTGCTGTTTTTGGCCACGATCATTGTGACGGTAAGATCTGTAATCGATGCGCGCACTGGTCAAAAACCAGCCCATGATTGGGCGATCCCGCACGAATAATTCTGTTTTTTCAATCTTGATTGGATAATATTCATGGACCCAACCACCGTCTTCATCATCGCCCTTTTGGCCCTGTTTGTGCTGCTTGCCTTGCGGATGCCGATTGCTGTTGCTTTGGCAATCGTGTCCAGTGCGGGTATATTGGTTATTCGGGGGCCGCGTGCGGCATTGTCGATGATGGGGGCTGAAACGCATGATTTTGCGGCCCATTGGACGCTCAGCGCCATTCCGATGTTTCTGCTGATGGGGGCATTTGCGTATCATGGCGGGCTGACGACATCTTTGTTCAAGGCGGGGCGGATTTGGCTCAGCCGATTGCCCGGCGGTTTGGCGGTTGCAACGAATGCGGCAACGGCGATGTTTGCGGCCTCTTCTGGGTCCAGTGTTGCAACATCTGCGGCGATGACACGGCTGGCGGCGCCTGAAATGCTCAAGGCGGGGTATGCCCCCTCATTGGCGACATCGGTCATTGCGTGTTCGGGCACGATTGGCGCGCTGATCCCCCCATCGATCTTATTCGTTGTTTATGCATGGTTCACCCAAGAAAATGTGGGGCAGCTGTTGATGGCTGGTCTGCTGCCTGGGATTTTAACGGCTGTGGTGTATACGGCGCTGATCATAGGCCGCTGTAAGATGAACCCCGAACTGGCCCCCGCGGTCGAAGATCATTTCACATGGGCGGATCGGCTGGCGGTCCTGCGCGAAATCTGGCCCGTGCCGTTTTTGATGCTGGTGGTCATCGGATCCATCTATGGTGGGTTTGCAACCGCCACCGAAGCGGCCGCATTGGGATCAATGGCCACACTGGTTTTGGTCATTATGCGCGGTGATTTTTCAGCGGCATTCTTCAAAAGCGCTGTATCCGATGCGCTGACCAGTTCGGCATCGGTGTTTTTCGTCGCGCTTGGCGCGGCGCTGTTTTCAAAATTGCTGGCATTGTCGGGTATTCCGCCAAAAATTGGCGTTTACATTTCGGATGCGGGGTTCACCCAGATGCAAATGATCTTTGTTGTGATTGGCATCTATCTGATTTTGGGGATGTTTCTGGACCCCATTGGCATTTTGTTGATCACGCTGCCAATTTTGCTGCCGGCCTTTGATGTGCTGGGCATGAATCTGATTTGGATGGGAGTTATCATCGTTAAGATGATTGAAATTGGTCTGCTAACCCCACCCGTTGGGCTGAACGTTTTTGTGGTGAAAAGCGTTTTGGGAGATCAGGTGGAATTGCGCGATATCTTCCGCGGGGTCATGTGGTTTTTGTTGGCCGAAGTCGTGATTATGGCCATATTAATCGCCTTTCCAGATGTCAGCCTGATGCTGCCTCGCCTGATGGAATAACAAATCACCGCTGGTGCATGAGGTAACAATGACCACAGTAAATTTCCAATCCAGCCCGACCGATGCAGCGCTTGCCCTGCGGGCTTTGCGTCAATATCCAGATCGGGTCGCCTTTGCGTGGGATGGGGGCAGTTTCACCTATGGCCAGGCGCAAGGGTTGATTGCCGGTATTCAGCGCGAATTGGCGCAAAAAGGCGTGGGGCCAGATCGGAATGTGGCCATATTATCCTCGAATCGGGCCGAAGCATGGTGCACCGTCATTGCTGCACAGGGTTTGGGGGCGGCTATTTGTAATTTGCACCCCCTGGCGGCACTTGATTTGCAACAGGCACAGATTGCCGAACTGGATCCCGCGGTTTTGGTTGTTGATGCCATTGGTCATGCGGCGGCGGCCAATGCCTTGGCTGGGGTCTTTCCTGATTTATGTTTGATGCGGCTGGGCGGTAGTGGCGCCGATGATTTGGTTGCCAATGCCGCGGCACATCAATCGATGGATGTGACAATCGATGATCGCGCCCATTTGCCGGGGACACTGAATTTCACTGGGGGCACAACGGGGCGCCCCAAATCAGTTGTTCGACCACAAGGTGGGATTGGTCAAATGACACTGGCAATCCTGGCGGATTTTCCACTGCCAGAAAATCCGCGGTATTTGGCCGTTGCCCCGATCAGTCATGTGGGGGGAACAAAAATCACCGCCACGCTTTTGCGGGGGGGCATGATATATATGGTGCAGGGCTTTGATCCTGCACATGTACTGGCCACGATCGAGGCGCAGAGGATAAATTATACGGTGCTGGTGCCAACAATGATTTATGCGCTGATGGATCATCCAGATGCAGGGGTGCGGGATTTATCGTCGCTGCAATTGCTTCTTTATGGGGCGTCGCCGATGTCACCTGCTCGACTAGCGCAGGGGATTGAACGGTTCGGTCAGATCTTTGCCCAGTTTTATGGGCAGACGGAATGCTATCCGATCACATTTTTACCACCCGAAGATCATGATCCATCCCAGCCGGATTTATTGCTGTCATGCGGGCGGCCTGTGACATCGGCCGTGATTACTTTGCGTGATGAGCATGGCAACGAAGTCCCACAAGGCGAAGCCGGTGAAATTTGTGTGCGCGCGCCCACAGCCATGGTTGAATATCGAAACCGCCCAGATGAAACCGCGGCGGCACAGCAGGGCGGGTGGTTGCATACAGGGGATATTGCCCGTGCGGATGCACAGGGGCGTTTCTATATTGTCGACCGCAAAAAGGACATGATTGTCAGCGGTGGGTTCAATATCTACCCCAAAGAGGTCGAGGATGTTTTGTATTCAGACCCCGCGGTTGGACTGGCTGCGGTGATTGGGGTGCCGCATGAAAAATGGGGCGAAGCCGTCATGGCCTATTTGGTGCCGCGTTCGGATGCTGTGATTGATGTGGATGCCCTTCAGGCGAAAATCCGTGCGGCGAAGGGCGCGATTCATTGCCCCAAAGAGGTGGTGATTGTCGACAGCTTGCCGCAAACTCCGCTTGGGAAAATCGATAAGGTTCAATTGCGCGCCCCGCATTGGGATGGCCACCTGCGCCAAGTTTAAACCAAAAGGGAGCCGATTATGCCAATTATACGCGCCGCCGTTACACATGCAGCCAATGCCCCGTTCGTGATGCAGGATGTCGCGCTTGATGATCCGCGCGGTGATGAAATCTTGGTGCGCATCGAAGGGGTGGGTATTTGCCACACGGATCTGGTGGCGCAAGCGGGATATTTCACCGCTGAATTACCGGCCGTTTTTGGCCATGAAGGCGCCGGGATCGTTCAGGCCGTTGGTACGGGTGTGCGCAAAGTGCGGGTTGGGGATCGGGTTGCGCTGAGCTTTATGTCCTGCGGGGCCTGTGCGTGTTGCACCCGAAATGAACCGGCCTATTGCCATCATATGACCCCGCTGAATTCATCTGGAAAGCGGCCCGATGGCAGTAAAACCATGGGGGATATTTCGGGCAGCTTCTTCAATCAATCCTCATTTGCCAGTCATGCTTTGGTGAATGAACGTAACATTGTCAAAGTCCCGCAAGGGGTGCCATTGGATGTTGCTGGGATTTTGGGCTGCGGCGTTCAAACGGGGGCAGGGGCGGTGCTGCGGTCACTGAATTGCGCGCCTGAAAGCAGTTTGGTTGTCTTTGGCGCCGGGGCTGTTGGCATGTCGGCGGTTATGGCGGCCAAACTGCGTGGCCTGTCCAAGGTTATTGTGGTGGAATTGCATGAAAGCCGCCGCCAAATGGCGCTGGAACTGGGTGCGACAGATGCGATCGATCCAACCACCTGTGACACGGCCGCGACCATCAGGGCGCTTTGCCCTGATGGGGTTGATGGGGCATTGGATACAACGGGGCTGCCGCAGGTTGTTGATTGCGTGCCGGATATATTGGCCAAACGTGGGCAATTTGGTTTTGTCGGCATTCCGCCCGCGGCCCAGATTGATCTGAAATTACCCGGCACGTTAATGGCCGCAATGCGCAACGGATGGACATTCCGCGGAATCATTGAAGGCGATTCAGACGTCGATGGGTTTTTGGCAGACCTAATGCAATACTATCTAGATGGGGTTTTCCCATTTGATCGTATGGTTACGCATTACCCATTGTCGGACATAAATCAGGCCATTGCGGATCAACATGCGGGCCTATGTGTAAAACCCGTTTTGATCCCAGATTAGTCTATGTGGCCGCGCCGGCGTTTAGGTGTCGAGGATCGATTTTTTTGGCGGGTACCCTGCGTTTAAATGCGCGTCGCGTTCGATGGATTGACTGCGAATAAAGGCGGGGCGTTTGGCCAGCCGATCAAACCAAGCCGCAATGTGCGGCGGTAAGTCATTACGCAAACCAATGGTGATCGCCAATTGAATGGCATAGCCAACCGCGATATCCGCCAATGAAAACCCAGAGGTCAAAAGATAACTGCGACCATCTGACAAGACGGCCTCGGCAAGGCGCAAACGGGCCAAAAACCATTGCGTATAATCCGCCGCCGCTTGGGGCAGTTTGCGCTCATCTGGTTCAAAATGCCCATAGCGCAGGATCAATGTTTGAGGAAAGGTCAGCGTTGCCTCGCCATGATGCAGCCAGTTCACATAGGCCCCATATTCCGGATGATCCGCGCGGCGATTGACCTGCCCATCGCCGTATCTGTCACCCAGATATTGCACCATGGCACAGCTTTCGGTCAATTCGGTTGTCCCATCGCGCAAAAACGGGATGGTTCCAAGCGGGTTTTCTTGAAAAAATTCCTTATGGTTCACGCGCGGCGGGAAATTCAGCATATGTAATTGATAAGGCAGGCCTATTTCTTCAAGCGTCCATAATACCCGAAACGAACGCGCGTTGCTGCAGTGCCATAATTCAATTGTCATTTGCATTCCCCAAATCGTTGTTTTGACCCCTGTCTACAGCCGCGCGAATTGTTTTTCCATGCTCATCCAATTGCGGCGCAGGGCTGGGCTGCACCGGCGTCCAGTCAGAAAATCGGCAGGGTTCTACAATATCATTCACGCGGCCTTCGCTTGGATGGTCATGTCGATCAAAAAACCCAACGGCATTCAGATGCGGATCATCCAGCATATCCCCCAAATCACGGACCGCCATGCACGGCACACCGACAGCGCGCAGGGCCTGCACCCAATGGCTGCTGGTTTGAAGTATGGTTAAATCACGCACGTCTTTGTAAATTTGCGGCTGTGCGGCGCGAATGTCTGTATCTGTGTGCAGGCCATGGCGCTGAAGGTAATTGGGATCGCCCAGAACCTCGAATATGGGCTGCCATTGCGGCATGCGATTGGGCAAAAAGGCGATGTAGCCATCTTTGGTGGGGCAGGGTTGGCGATCAGGATCCAGCTGTCGCTGATACCCAACGGGTCCAGTTGGGGGATTGTAATACTGTCCGCCCAGATGCTCTTGCAGCATGAATTTGGAAAATGTTTCAAACATCGGAACTTCGACGAATTGGCCTTTGCCCGTGCGCATTCTGTGAATAATTGCGGCCATGGTTGCATAAACGGCCGTCAACCCTGCGGCCTTATCTGCGATCAGGGATGGTAAAAACCGCGGCTGGGGGTTTCCATCAACGCGGGGCAGTAATGTTGCCGCGCCCGAAGCAGATTGGATGATATCATCATAGGCCTGCAGATCGGCATAGGGGCCACCCTCGCCAAAGCCAGACGCATGTACATAGATGATTTCTGGATTCAGCTTGCGAACGGCGTCATATCCAAACCCCAGCCGTTCAACCCCTTTCAGGCGCACATTGTGAATAAACACATCCGCATCTTTCAGCAGATCGCGCATGACGGCTGCATCCTCTGGGTCGCGCAAATCCAGCATGATTGATTTTTTCCCACGATTGAACGCCATAAAGACGGCGGCCATCCCGGCGGCGTTTTTAGGCGGCATGACGTGGCGCAAAACATCCCCACCGGGGCCTTCCACTTTGATCACCTCGGCGCCAAAATCTGCCAAAATTTGTGTGGCAAGCGGGCCAAACACAACCCCGGTCATGTCAACAACCTTAAACCCGCTTAACATGCCAGTTGTTTTTTCGTCCATTGTTTACCCCTTTGCCCTGATAAAGTGGGACGTTTGGCCCAAAAGCCGTGTTTGTGCGGCTGCAAATTCTTCGGCCAGCCGATCCACCAATTCTGCGGTTGTTGTGACGGATTTGATCGCGCCGATGCCCTGGCCGGCTCCCCATATTTCGGACCAGCTTTTGGGGCGGATTTTATCGCGATCTTCGGCGAAGGTCATTTTGGACGGGTCTGATGGCCCCAAATTATCGGGATCCAACCCCGCCGCCACAATCGACGGCCGCAGGTAATTCCCCCAAACTCCTGTAAATGCGTTTGAATATAAAATATCCTCGGCGCTGCATTCTGTGATCATCTGTTTATATCGAGGGGCGGCATTGGCTTCGGCTGTGGCAATAAAGGTGGATCCGGCATAGCCACCATCTGCCCCCATCGCCAATGCAGACAACAGTGCATCCCCCGTGGCAATCGATCCGGATAAAAACAGCGGACCATCAAACCAATCGCGAATTTCCTGTATCAAGGCCAATGGGTTTTGTGCGCCTGCATGTCCACCAGCACCTGCTGCAACGGCGATTAACCCATCAGCCCCCTTATCAATCGCTTTTTGGGCAAATCGATTATGGATGACATCATGCAGGACCAACCCCCCGCAGGAATGCGCGGCATCGTTGACCTCGGGGCGGGCGCCCAGTGATGTGATCCACAGTGGCACTTTGTGTTTGACGCAGACCTCTAAATCCCGTTCTAGCCTTTGATTGGACCGATGCACAATGTGATTGACAGCGAATGGCGCCGCGGGGGTATCGGGGTTGGCTTGGTTATGGCGGTCCAAAGCTTCGGTGATTTGGGTTAACCACCCATCCAGGCTTTGCCCGTCCTTCTCGCGTGCGTTTAATGCCGGAAAAGACCCGATAATCCCTGCCTTGCATTGGGCGATCACCAATTCGGGGTGCGAGACGATGAACATCGGGCTGCCAATCAGCGGCAGGCGCAGCGTATTGAAAATGGGTGGTAATGACATGGCCGTCCTTTTTACGTTCCTGCGCTGTTTCGGGGCGCAGCTTTCAGGGTAAGGATGCCATCATGGTTTCATTATAGCAACATAATATTCTGCATAGCGGTACAGCAAAAGGACCATCTTTTCATGCCAACATGCAGGAAAGCGCTTGGAGCCCTGATGTGGGTATTATTCGCTTCACAGTCATTCGGTCCCGCGCTAGCCTGTGGCGGTATTGGAAAAAGGACAGCGCGCATGATCCCTGATCAAACCCGTTTGGCAATGACCGCCCTGACTGATCTGTTGGGTGATCGGCTGTCGACGGGACCATCCGTTTTGGCCATCCATGGCCGGGACGAGGCCTATTCCACCCCTGCCTTGCCCGATGCCGTGGCCTTTCCGCAAGATACGGCCGAAGTGTCAGCCATTATGAAGATATGCCACCAATATAATGTGCCTGTGGTGCCTTTTGGGATCGGCACCTCGCTTGAGGGGCATGTCATCCCAACCCATGGCGGCATCAGCATCGACACCAGCCGCATGACCCAGATTTTGGCAATCCATGAAAGCGATCTGGACGCGGTGGTTCAGCCGGGGGTCACGCGCGTTGCGCTGAATACGGCGTTGCGTGCCACGGGGCTGATGTTCACGGTGGATCCCGGCGCTGATGCCACATTGGGCGGTATGGCGGCCACGCGGGCATCAGGGACAAATACCGTGCGCTATGGCACGATGCGCGATAATGTTCTGGCGCTAGAGGTGGTCTTGCCCGATGGCACCATCATCGAAACAGGTAGCCGTGCGCGCAAATCATCCGCGGGCTATGATCTGACGCATTTGTTTGTCGGATCCGAAGGCACGTTGGGGATCATCACCAAATTAACCCTGCGCCTGTTTGGCCAGCCCGAGGCGATATCAGCCGCAACCTGCGCCTTTCCCACCGTGGATGATGCTGTAAACACGGTGATTTTGGCGATCCAATCGGGTATTCCGATGGCGCGCATTGAACTGCTGGATGATGTGCAAATGAAGGGAATGAACCTGTTCAACCCCGATTTGAACTTGCCCGAAACACCGCATTTGTTTTTGGAATTTCACGGCACGTCGGCTGGGGTGAAAGAACAGGTCGATATGTTTAAATCCATCGCCACCGATTTTGGTGTGTCAGATTTTCAATGGGCCAGCGCCGCCGAGGATCGGAACCGTCTGTGGCAGGCGCGCCATAATGCCTATTACGCGGCAAAGGCACTGCGCCCGGGCTGTGATGGGTTGGTGACCGATTGCTGCGTGCCAATTTCGGCTCTGGCCGAGTGTATCGCGCAAACCAAAGATCGTATTGCCGCATCCGGTCTGATCGCACCAATTTTGGGCCATGTGGGGGATGGCAATTTCCATCTGGTTGTTTTGGTTGATCCCAATGCCCCCGATGAAATTGCCCGTGCCAAGGCGCTGGCGGCAGATATTAATCATCTGGCCCTGTCTTTTGGCGGCACAATCAGCGGGGAACACGGGGTTGGCATTGGTAAAAAGCCATATATGGCCAAAGAACATGGCGCCGCCTATGCGTTGATGTCCGCCCTGAAGCGGGCGGTAGACCCCAAAAACATCATGAATCCCGGGAAAATTGTCGACTGATTGGGGATGGAACTTTGTGGCGTCCGCTATTGGGCTAGGGCGTGCGCTGCGTGAAATCTGGCCAGTTCACGATCCGTGGGGCGCTGACCTGTAAATGTCATGACGTAATTGGGGATACGGGTCATGCGCAGCGCTGTATCCTCTTGCACCTGCATGGAAATATATCCGATTTGCGTCAAATAGACGGTGCGCGCGCGCACATCAGCCTCGGCCATTTCAAATCCAAATCGCATGAACATGGCGCGAATAGCCGCCAATCGGGTGGCATCGGCGCTGTGGACTTGGGCAGCTATCTGATCGGATTGATGCGCCCAGCCGCGCACCGCCAAATCAAGACGCGTTTCAAATGGGCCATCGTCCAAAAAAATGCCGATCAGGTTCAAAACGGCTTCGGTGATGGTTTCGGCATAGCCTTCGGTTGCGGCGATCAAGCTGCCTGTGTTGGATGCCTGCCATTCGGCCAGCAAAGCATCCAGCAGGGCGGCGCGATCGGCAAAGAACCAATAAAAACTGGTGCGTGACAGATTCAGGCGATTGGCCAGCGGCTGGATCTTCACCGCATCAATGCCCGATTCGACAAATGCATCGCGCGCGGCGGCAAGCCACAGTTCGCGCGATCCACGCCATCCGGCGGTTTTTTCATCAGGTAAGGGCTTGGTTGTCATATCCGTTTGTTTACGGGGTTTTGATGCCGCTGACAAGAAAGTATTCACCGGTGTATGGATAATTGACATATGTGAACATTTATGAAAATCTTCCGTCAAAGAATGGAGCAAGCAAATGTCCAAAGATCCCCTTTTACAGCCCTATCAATTAAAACACCTGACCTTGCGCAATCGGATCATGACCACCAGCCATGAACCCGCCTATCCCGAAGATGGCATGCCAAAAGACCGCTATACCGCCTATCACGCAGAACGGGCCAAGGCGGGTGTGGCACTGGCAATGACGGCTGGATCAGCGGCGGTGTCCAAAGACAGCCCACCTGTGTTCAACAACATCCTTGCCTATCGGGACGAGGTGGTGCCGTGGATTAAAAAGCTAACAGATGCGTGCCATGATCATGGCTGTGCGGTGATGATCCAGATGACACATTTGGGGCGACGCACCACGTGGAATAAGGGGGCTTGGTTGCCTTCAGTGTCGTCCTCGAAACACCGCGAGCCCGCGCATCGCGCCTTTCCAAAACTGGCCGAAGATTGGGACATCGAACGGATCATCACGGATTTCGCTGATGCGACAGAACGGATGAAGGCCGGCGGCATGGATGGAATTGAATTGCAGGTCTATGGCCATCTGCTCGATCAATTCTGGTCGCCCTTGACGAATGATTTGGACGGGCCTTACGGCGGAAAAACGCTGGATACACGGATGCAGTTGTTGATGGATGTTCTGCGGGGGATCCGCAAACGCGTTGGCGATGATTTCATTGTTGGCCTGCGATACACCGCGGATGAGGCCGAGGCCGGCGGGATTTCCGAAGAGGATGGTATTGAGATATCCAAACGCCTTGCCAATTCTGGGATGGTCGATTTTCTAAACGTGGTGCGGGGCCGAATTCACACAGATCCCGCCATGACCGATATGATCCCCGTGCAGGGCATGAAGAACGCGCCCCATTTGGATTTTGCCGGTCGGGTCAAACAGGCCACGGGAATGCCCACATTTCACGCGGCCAAAATTCCTGATGTGGCGACTGCGCGCCACGCAGTTGCGTCTGGTTTGCTGGATATGGTGGGCATGACTCGCGCGCATATGGCTGATCCGCATATCGTGAAAAAGATTATTGAAGGGCGCGAGGATGACATTCGCCCCTGTGTTGGCGCAACCTATTGCTTGGATCGGATTTATCAGGCGGGCGAGGCATTGTGCATTCACAACCCCGCCACAGGACGTGAATTGACCATGCCGCATTCGATCGAACCGGCCCAGACGCGTAAAAAAGTGGTCATTGTCGGGGCTGGCCCTGCCGGGCTTGAGGCGGCGCGCGTTGCCGCTGAACGCGGGCATGATGTGACCGTGTTCGAGGCCCAGCCCGATCCAGGTGGGCAGGTGCGCCTGACGGCGCAGAACGCTCGCCGCCGTGAAATGATATCGATCATTGATTGGCGCATGGCGCAATGTGCGGCGCGTGATGTGGAATTCCGGTTCAATAGTTGGGCCGAGGCCGAAGACATCACCGCATTAGCCCCAGATGTGGTGGTTGTTGCGACAGGTGGTCTGCCCAACACGCAACTGTTTGAAACGCGCAAGGATCAGGATTTGGTTGTGTCCGCATGGGACATTATTTCAGGCGATGTGAAGCCTGGGCAAAATGTTCTGATTTACGACGAAAGCGGCGATCATCCCGCGCTTATGGCCGCCGAAACGGCAGCAAATGCTGGGGCGCAGGTTGAAATCATGACCCCAGATCGTACCTTTGCGCCGGATATCATGGCGATGAACCTTGTGCCCTATATGCGCTCTTTGCAGTCAAAGGACGTCACCTTTACCGTGACACGCCGGCTGCTCGACGTGGTGCGTGATGGCAATCAGCTGAAGGCTGTGATTGGCACAGATTACAGTGATCTAAAAACCGAAAAGACCTATGATCAGGTTGTTGTGAACTATGGCACAATGCCGATGGATGATCTTTATTTCGACCTAAAGCCACTGTCATCGAATGGCGGTGCGGTGGATTATGAGGCACTGATCGATGGACGTGCGCAGGATGTGACGCGCAACGACGATGGGCAATTTGTCCTGTATCGTATTGGGGATGCGGTCAGCGCGCGCAACACACACGCGGCGATTTATGATGCGCTGCGATT
>JALQTR010000211.1 GCA_023260835.1 Paracoccaceae bacterium | reverse complement strand
AGCCAAGAGGTTGAGGTCATGGTTCTGGAAATCGACGGTGCCAAGCGCCGCGTCAGCCTGGGCCTGAAACAGACCCAGCGTAACCCATGGGAAGTGTTCGCCGAAACCCACCCAGAAGGCACCCAAGTTGAAGGTGAAGTGAAAAACATCACCGAATTTGGTCTATTTGTTGGTCTGCCCGGCGATATCGACGGCATGGTTCACCTGAGCGACCTGAGCTGGGAAGAGCGCGGCGAAGACGCGATCCAGAACTATCGCAAAGGCGACATGGTTCAGGCAGTTGTGTCTGAAGTTGACGTTGAAAAAGAGCGCATCTCTTTGTCGATCAAAGCTGTTGGCGGCGACAAATTCGCCGAAGCAACCGGCGGCGTGAAGCGCGGCTCGATCATCACGGTTGAAGTCACTGCCATCGAAGATGGCGGTGTCGAGGTCGAATACGAAGGGATGAAATCCTTCATCCGTCGTTCCGATCTGGCCCGTGATCGCGCCGATCAGCGCCCCGAGCGTTTCAGCGTTGGCGATAAAGTTGACGTGCGTGTGACCTCGGTTGACAGCAAAACCCGCAAACTGGGTGTGTCGATCAAAGCACGTGAAATCGCAGAAGAAAAAGAAGCGGTTGAACAGTATGGTTCTTCCGATTCTGGCGCATCCTTGGGTGATATCCTGGGCGCAGCGCTGAAGGGCGATGAATAATCACGTCTGTTGCGACTGTTATTAAAAAGCAAAAAGCCGCGCCCCCTGGCGCGGCTTTTTTCAGTATATGCCCGCGCCAGGGGGCGCGGACGGTTGGCGCGATTTGAAATGCATGCTTGCCAGACCATATCTGCGTTTGATAGGCGCGGGCCATGAAACAGCTTCCATCCCCTGATGTTTTGGCTGATTGGCTGAACGCCCATCCCAAACAAGCAACGATTAAAGATATTTCAAAGGCCTTTGGGCTGCGCGGTGCACAGCGTAAGGAATTACGCGCGTTGCTGGATCATCTGGCCGCGACAGGACAATGGCAGCCCCCATCGCGTGATGGTGCGGCGGATTTGCCCAGTGTGACGGTGATGGAGCTGGCCAAAATTGATGATTACGGGGATCCATGGGCGCGCCCTGTGACGTGGGCTGCGCGCGAAGCTGCCCCATTGTTGGCCGTTGTGCCGGGCAAGGATCAAGGGCCAATGGCCCGCGGTGATCGGTTTTTGGGACAGGTGCTGGCCGATCAGGGTGATGGGCCAGCGCGGGTGCGGGTGATCCGCCGGTTTGGCACGCCATCGAAGTCCATCTTGGGCATTTACAAAGACACAGCCGAAGGCGGGCGGGTCCAGCCGATTGACAAGGGCGAGCGCAGTGAATGGCAAATCCCCGAGGCGGGGCGCGCTGGCGCGCGTGACGGGGAATTGGTCGAGGCGACCCCGATTGGCCCGAAGGCCCGTATGGGTTTGCCCAAAGCGAAAATTGTCGACCGGTTGGGCGATCCATCTGCGCCGCGGTCCGTATCGTTGATTGCCATTCATCAGCATGGTATTCCCCACCGGTTTCCAGATACCGTTTTGGCCGAGGCCGCGGCATTTCAGGATGGCTCTTGGGATCGTGCCGAAGGGCGGCAGGATTTAACCGATCTGCCCTTTGTCACTATCGACCCCAGTGACGCGCGCGATCATGATGATGCGGTCTTTGCCGAGCGCGATACCAACAGCGATAACCCCGATGGACATATTCTGTGGGTGGCGATTGCCGATGTGGCCAATTATGTGCGGCCTGGATCTGCGCTGGATCGCGAGGCGCGCAATCGCGGGAATTCGTGTTATTTCCCGGATCGGGTGGTGCCGATGCTGCCGGATCATTTGTCGGGCGATTTATGCAGCCTGCATGAAAACGTACTGCGCCCTGCGCTGGTACTGCGGATGCAGCTGGATGCGGATGGGCAAAAGATTGCGCATAAATTTATGCGCGCAGTGATCAAATCGCATGCTTCGTTAACATATGGGCAGGTGCAGGCGGCGCAAGATGGGCAGCCGGATGCGCAAACCGCACTGTTGATGGACCGTGTCATCACCCCGCTTTACGCCTGTTATGCGGCGCTGAAACGTGCCCGGGAACAACGCCAGCCGTTGGATCTGGATCTGCCTGAACGCAAGGTGATTTTGGACGAAACAGGTAAGGTGCAATCCATCCATTTTGCTGATCGGTTTGACGCCCACCGCCTGATTGAAGAGGCGATGGTGCTGTCCAACGTCGCCGCGGCCGAGGAGCTGATCCGCCGCCGAACTCCGCTTTTGTTCCGCGTGCATGAGGAACCATCGCCCGAAAAACTGGACGCACTGCGCGAAACAGCCAAAGCGGCGGGGCTGACGCTGGCAAAGGGGCAGGTGCTGCAAACGCGCCATTTGAACGCGCTGCTGCATCAGGCAGCGGGGTCAGAAACGGCGGAATTGATCAACCTGTCGACCCTGCGATCAATGACGCAGGCCTATTACGCGCCGCAGAACTTGGGGCATTTTGGTCTGGCGTTGCAGGCCTATGCGCATTTCACATCGCCCATTCGACGCTATGCTGATCTGATCGTGCATCGGGCGCTGATCGCGGCGCATGGGTGGGGCGATGACGGGCTGACCGCCGCAGATATCGAGGCGCTGGAAGAAACCGCTCAGGCCATATCCCAAACCGAACGCCATGCCATGCTGGCCGAACGGGATACCACGGATCGTTACATGGCGGCCTATCTGTCTGAACGAATCGGCGCGGATTTTACTGGCCGGATCAGTGGGATTGCTCGATTCGGGCTTTTCGTGAAACTGGATGAAACCGCCGCGGATGGTTTGGTGCCAATGCGCGCTTTGGGGGATGAGTATTTCCGCCTAGACGATGGCGGCACCGCCTTAATCGGCCAAGATACCGGCCGGGTGCTGTCGTTGGGCCAGCGTGTTACCGTGCGCGTCATCGAAGCCGCCCCTGTAACGGGCGGCATCGCGCTGGATCTGATCGCGGTCGAGGATGAGGTCTATTTACCCAAATCCCGCCGCCGCGGCAAACCAGGCGGGCGCGGCGCACCGCGCGGTGGGGCGCGCAAGGCCAAGGGCAAAATCGACAGCGTGAAACGCAAACGCGAAAGACAAAAACGGCGATAATGCACACCGCGGCTGGCGCCCCGGGGCCTTAGGCCATTTGCAACGTCAACAGCGCCGCGCAAGCGGCCTGATCCAAAGGCGCGGGGCGGCCGCTGGCTGCATCGACATTGACCTGCGCAAAAAACCCACTGGCAAAGGCAATGTCGTCGTCATTGCGAAACAGTGCCAGATCATACCGCCAGCTGCTGCGGCCCAAATGGCCCAGCCGCAGGCCGACATGGATCAGATCGGGATAGCCCGCTTCGCCATGGTAAATACAGCCGCTTTCAACCACCACCATGCGGGACAGTTTCCCAGTGGCATCAAAGATCCCCTTTGACATCTGCCAATTGCTGATGGCGGTGTCGAACAGCGCATAATGGATCACATTGTTCATATGCCCATATTGATCATTATCCGCCCAGCGGGTGGGCAGTTGATCAAAATGGGCATAGTCAGCCCGCTGCGGCGGGGCGCTGCGCGTTGGTTGTTCGGTCTGTGTGGTCATTATCGTGGGGCCATACGAATGGCGCCGTCCAACCGGATCACCTCGCCGTTCAGCATGGCGTTTTCGACGATATGCCGCGCCATGCGTGCGTATTCGCTGGGGTCCCCCAGACGCGATGGGAAGGGAACCTGCGCGCCCAGGCTGTCCTGCACCTCTTGCGGGAGACTGGCCAACAGTGGGGTTTTGAACAGGCC
Organism: Paracoccaceae bacterium; assembly: GCA_023260835.1. Lineage (GTDB taxonomy): Bacteria > Pseudomonadota > Alphaproteobacteria > Rhodobacterales > Rhodobacteraceae > JALQTR01. Next base: position 12,414 of record JALQTR010000211.1, on the reverse strand, counting down.
CGGTGCAATGGTGCAAACGCGAATGCCCATGTTGGACAAATCGCGCGCCATTGGCAGGGTCATGCCAACCACGCCGCCTTTGGATGCAGCATAGGCCACCTGACCGATCTGCCCGTCAAACGCGGCAACCGATGCGGTGTTCACGATCACGCCGCGTTCGCCATCGGCGGTCATTAGATCATTTTCGGCCATCAAAGCCGCGGCTTGGCTGGCCACGTTGAATGTGCCGATCAGGTTCACGCCAATCACCTTTGCGTAAAGCCCCGCATCATGCGGCGCCCCTTTAGAGACGGTTTTCATCGCCGGACCAATGCCGGCGCAATTGACGGTAATATGCACGCCACCTTTGGCCTGAACATCGGCCATGGCAGCAGCCACACTGTCTGCATCGGCCACATTGACCTGATAAAAGCTGCCACTGATTTGCGCGGCCATGGCGTTGCCTTGATCGGCATTCATATCAAAAATGCAAACATGCGCGCCCGCGCTGGCCAGTTCCTGTGCGACCGCTGCACCCAAGCCCGAGGCACCGCCTGTGACAATTGCGCGTGTGGATGTGGTGATTTCCATGTTAAAAGCTCCGCTTTTGGGTTCGATTACAAATGGTCTAGCCGATCAGCGGGCCGCAGGCAGGGGGGACGTTGCGTCAATCGTGTGCAAGGGTGGGCGGTTTAAAACTGTAGGGTTTTGAATTGCAGGTTCAGCACCGGATAGCTGCTGTCCAATTGGTTCAACGAACTGTTCACCCAAACGCGACCAAAGCCGAGGTTTAGGTTGGGCAGGATCTGGTAGCTGATCAGCGCGTTTGTGGTGATGTCGCGCCGATCCTGTCCACCTTTGGTTTGGGTGGTTTGCAGCGACATGGTCAATGGCCGATTTGCGACGGATTTGGTGATATAGGCCGCGGCCGCGGCGCGTGGTACAATCAAATCGGCCGCTGGTGCGCGTATTTCAGCCCAGAAATGCGTGTTGATATCCCTTTGCCAAACTGTTTTGGCAAAAACCTTCAGGGCATTTTGACGATACTCGCTTTGGCTGCCAAATGTCAGCCCACCGATTGTGATATCATCCGTCCAGCTTTTGACCTGTGATCGGGCCACAGAAAATCCAATTTCATGATTAATTGGCCCCGTTTGATTGATGAGGCGCGACAGACCGGCCCGAATGGTGCTGATTTTGGTTTGTTGAAATTCTGGCCGCTGCACTTGGCTGGCGAAACAGCCGTCGAAATGCGTTCTGCCCTGCATTCGCCAGGCCAAACAGGCTGTTCCAAAGGCCGAAGATTGCGATGCATCGTAATCAATGCCGCGCATCACACCGGCCCCCAGCTGCAGCTGGACATATCGCCCCGGTCCGATCAAATGGCGATTATACCACCCTGCATTCACGCCCGCGGCATAGGTTTCTTGTTCCAGCAGTGCATCGAACCCATCAATTTCAGCGCCGCCAAAAATTGATCGTGACAGGCCGCCATTGAAATTTCGAAAATGCCCAAATGTGGGGGTGATGTAGAACCGGTTCACGGTTTTTGGCACGCGGCCTGGCAGCCCCAAACCGGCATAACCTTCGCGTTTCAAGCTGCCGTCAATGATCTGGGCCAACGGCAGCGGCAACGCCTTATTTTTGATGCGTGTTTCATAGCAATGATTGCGCAGCCGTTCTGAAAACGCATTCGCACAATCAGCCAGCCCTTGCTGCACACTCAGGCCCCACAGAGCCAAAGTCGCCAATACAATCGGCCGAAGGCGCATTATAAGATGTGTCATGCCGCGTGCTGCCCATCATTGTGATCACCAACAGTATCTAGACGATAATAATGGATAGGGCGATAGGCGTATCAATTTAATTTCAGGGTGCCTATGCGCAGTTATGATTGGATCTGGGTAATCAGGCCATTATCAACCCAATGGGTCAAATGCTGTGCCATCCGAAATGCGGCCCTTTCGGCCGGTCCGATTGTCGCTGCGATTTCGCATAGATGTTCAAATCCATGACCTTGCATGGCCATTTCAAAAACTGCGCCCTCATCTGGTTGCAGCTGCATATGTCGGCAGGTCAGGTCTTTGCGCCAGATCAGCACCCATGTTTCATCTTGCAGGCGGATGACATCCGGTGGTGTCTGATCCGCCCGCAAGGCATTGAAAATGTCATAGCTGTTGGTGGCAAGGCGCAGCAAGGCCACCGATGGGTGAAAAGTTAGCCGCGCGCCTGTATTGTCCATAATTTGGGCCAAACTATCGCGGGACAGGGCTGGCTGATCTGCGGCATCAAAGGCATCGCCCAAGGCCCGCTCGATTGCGCAGAGTTCGGCCACGGCGGGGTTTTGCGTGGCCAGATCCAGCCCCGCCAAGAAATCGGGAAATCCGTGGCTGAACCAACGCGCATTGGGGGTTTTGGATGGGTGGGCGGCGATGAATTGCCGCGCCAGATCGTAAAACAACTGATCGCCCAGATAGGTCCAGGTGGTGTCGTAATCCTTGCCCATAATTTCGACCAGGCGCGCGACATAGGCGTTTTGATAAACAAACAGGCGGTCCTCGGCGCGGTGGCCAGGGGGTACGGCAATCGCATCCAGCGCGCTGCCGTCACGATGCAGGATGTCCTGTTGCATCCGCGCCTGCAGGGCTGCCAATCCGCTGGCCATATCAGGTCACCTTCAGATCGGCGGGGTCCAAAATCCTGCCGGCAATGGCACGCGCGCGGTTCAATTCGGCGATCAATTCGGCCAAGGGGGGAATATTATCGTCGCGTTCGATCATGGTCGAGATCGGGCCAAATCGTTCTATCGCCTTGGCATAAAGGGCAAACACCTCATCGCAGACGGGCTGATCATGCGTGTCGATCAGGCAATCATTGCCTTCGCTATGGCCAGCCAGATGGAATTGCACAACACGATCCTGCGGAATTGCCTGCACAAATCCGGCATCGTCAAATTCATGGTTTTGGCCAGACACAAACACATTGTTCACATCCAGCAGCAGCCAGCAATCCGCGCGATTGGCCAATTCGGCGACAAATTCCCATTCGGACATTTCGGATTCTTGAAATTCGACATAGGAAGATACGTTTTCAATCGCGATGCGGCGCCCCAAATAATCCTGCACTTGGGCGATGCGGCCTGCGATATGGGTCAGCGCCTCTTCGGTGTAGGGGACGGGCAACAGATCATGCAAGTTCACCCCATGCACGCCGGTCCAGCACAAGTGGTCGGATATCCATTTGGGCTGCGCGTGATCGGCCAATGCCTTCAGATCGGCTAGGTAATCCCAGTTTAAGGGCGCGGTTGATGCGATGGACATTGATACCCCATGCATCACCACCGGATATCGTTCGCGGATCCGGTCCAGCATATGCCGTGGGCGACCGCCGGGGGCCATGTAATTTTCGGAAATAATTTCAAACCAATCAATCGGCAAATCGCCCTCTGCCTCAAGGATTTCGGCATAATGCTGGGGCCGCAGGCCAAGGCCAAAGCCCAAAAATGGGGGGCGATCTGTCATGGTGGTGGTCTTTATCCTTTGTGTCTGCGCCCCCACACCCTGGGGGGGAGGGGGCGCAGTCTGGTCTTACGATTCGACGGTGCCGCCGATTTTTTCACACTGGGTTTTGGTCATGGATACAAACCCATGGCCTTTGCAGACGTTCATGCCGGCGCAGGCGTTTTCGGCGGTTTTACAATCGCTGGTGCCTTTGCAGGTGTTGACGCCCACGCAGTGGATGTTGGCCTCTTCCGCGGCAACGGCGGTGGGGGCAACAAAAGTTGCGCTGGACGCGGCAATGGCCAGAGCGGCGGTTGCGATGGCTGCACCAGATTTGCTTTCGATTTTCATGTGATCCTCCATTATCAAAAGTTGGTAATGAATGGTATGCATATTCTTTTGATCACCATCAAATGAACTTTTTGTGTGAAATTGCCCACGATTTCGTGATGAAGCGCGTATATCTTGGCCTGCTTGACATAGGCCGCAGAAACCCGCACATAAGCCCCATCATATAAAGGAGTTTGAATATGTCTTTGGATCGAGCTGTCTTTGCCTTTGCCGGTGTTATGGTGATCATCAGCGTGCTGCTGACGACCTATGTTTCAACGCATTTCGTGTGGTTCACCGTTTTTATTGGTGCCAATCTGTTTCAATCGGCATTCACGGGTTTCTGCCCTGCCGCGATGATTTTCAAAATCTTCGGCATTAAAGAAGGCTGCGCATTCAAATAAGCGCGCGCCGATTTGCCCGGCCAGTCGGCCGGGCGGCCCTGATGGATTAATTGCTTATTCGCTGACGTGAATGGCGAACTGATCCAGACCTGCGGCCTGCGCTTCGATTGCGCTATAGCCCTCGCGTACGCCGGCATCGGTTAATTCACGCATGACGGTCAGCACGGTGTTGCTGGCGTGATCGTCGCACAGGTCCTGCATATGGGCGATTTCATCTGCCGCAACTGGCAGGGCCGCCTGCAGATCGGGCGCGCCGTAATAATCGACGAAATGTTGGGCCAGCGATTTGGTAAGGGCGTCCAGTTCATGCGGTTCGATTTTCGTGACGGCGACAAAGGTGACGCGCCCACCGGTTTCCAGCCCCAACCAGCCATTGGCAAAGGCCTGCCGCGCCTTGCCTGTTAGATCCGCTTCGCCCCAGTTGGAAAATTCAAATCCACCGGATATGCACCATTCGCCCGTGCGGGCGGGGTTGGCATAGACGCGGGTGTCGCTTTCATCAAAATGAATGGCCCGGGCAAGTTTCATGCGCTGCGCTCCAACAGTTCGGTTAGGGGGATAAGCTGCGTGCCGTCTTGATCGCGCAGCAGAAGGCCAAAATCTTCGTCCAAGCCCAAAAAGGTGCCGCTGCGGCCCAGAACGGTGACATCTTCGCCCATATCGGGGATCAGGCCGCGCCATTCACGGTGCAGCGGGGCAGGGCCTTCATCGTCCCAGCGGGTGATCCAATGCAGTGCGTGGCGTGCGTAGGCCTCGATCAAATGGGCTGGGTCCACATCGGCGCAGCCTTCGGCATAAAGGCAGGTGTCATGCGGGTTTTCACCTGGATCATCGCTTTGTGGCAGCAAATCCAGTGTCAGGCCGATAATCAGCCAATCGGGGGCATCATCGGCGCCGGCGGCGGCCATACGAAACTGTCCGGCCCGTGCGCCATTGATGCGAATATCCCCCGTCCATCCCAGATGCACGGCCACTTCAGGCGGGGCCAATGCGCCCAAGGCGTTTTGAAACCCCAAGGCGCAGGCGGGGAACATGGCCATGGCTTTGGCCAATGGCACCTCGGGGGTCAGCACCAATGCGGCCTGCAACTGGCTGGTATCATTGCGAAATGACATAAGCCCCGCATCACAGCCCAATGTGGCGCGCGCACAGGCGTGATCGAAAGCATCCCCTGTGGCCGCTTCGCCCCACATCAGCGGCGGAAAGGTGATGCTTTCGGTCATCTTACGCCACCCCTTGCGCGATCAGCGCCTGCGCCACGCGGGCAAAGGCCTGTGCCTGCGGGCTTTGCGGTTGGCTGACCGCAATCGGGGCGCCGCCATCGGCGGCCAGACGGATCTGCAGATCCAGCGGGATTTCTGCCAGCAGCGGCACGCCCAGCTTTTCGGCCTCGGCCTTGACGCCGCCATGGCCAAAAACGTGCTCTTCATGCCCGCAATTGGAACAGATATGGGTGGACATGTTTTCCACCATGCCCAAAATCGGCACCTTCAGCTGATTGAACATATCAATGCCCTTGCGCGCATCCAGCAGCGCCACATCTTGTGGGGTGGATACGATCACCGCCCCATCGACATGGGCCTTTTGCGCCAGGGTCATTTGCACATCGCCCGTGCCGGGTGGCAGATCCACCAGCAGCACATCCAACGCGCCCCATTGCACCTGCATCATCATCTGTTGCAGCGCGCCCATCAGCATCGGGCCACGCCAAACAACGGCCTGTCCTTCATTGGTCATCAGCCCGATGGACATCATGGTGACACCATGATTGCGCATGGGCAAAATGGTTTTGCCATCGGGGCTGGCCGGACGACCCGAAACGCCCAACATCCGCGGCTGCGATGGACCATAGACATCGGCATCCAGCAGACCCACGCGGCGGCCCTGCTGCGCCAAAGCACAGGCCAGATTGGCCGACACGGTGGATTTGCCCACTCCGCCCTTGCCGCTGGCAATGGCGATGATGTGATCCACGCCCGGGATGCGCTGCGGTCCGGCAGGCGCGGCAGGTTTGCTGGGCTTCAGATCCGGCGGCGCCTTATCTGAATGGGCGGTGGCAACGATCATCACCTTGCCAATCCCATTCATCGCCCCAAGCGCGGCTTCGGCCTTTAGCTTCACCTCGGCATAGGCGGCGGCTTGGGATCCGGGGACCTCCATCACGAAACGCACATCACCATTGGCTTCGACATTCAGTGCGCGCATGACCCCGCTGGACACAATATCGGTGCCCGCCGCAGGGTCTTGGATGGTTTTAAGGGTGGCCAGAACGGCGTCGCGCGTGATGGTCATTCTGCGGCCTCGGCCTTGAGGGTGCCATCAACGGTATGCGTCAGGCCCAGCCCTTCGATTGTAATGGTGGCGCGAACGGCAAAGGGGCCGCTGCCTGCGGGGGCATCGCGCAGGGCCTTTTCGATCTCTTGCTGCGATGTGACCCCAACTTGTTTCAGGAACTTTCGCATGGACATGTTGTAATTTTCGCTCATCTTCATGGCCTTTCTTTCGCACCGCTTTAATGGTCGCGGCGTTTGCTGAGATAGTCATCGGTGGTACGCGGGCGGGGCCGCTCGCCGATGGCAAATGGGTTGTCCTGGGCGTGCATCTGCGCCTTGACGCGGCAATCGTCACACATTTGGATCATTTTCAGCTTGTCGTCACTGCCAAACATCGCATGATCGCGCAGTTTTTCCGTGATCCGCTCCACGGTGGATTTTGATCCGAACAAAGCGCCGCATTCGATACAGGGGAATGGCTCTTCTTCGTTCAGCACCTGTTGGGACAGGGCTGCGGGGGTTAGGTTAAGCTGGGGCTGCAAGGTGATCGCCTGTTCGGGACAAATATTGGCGCACAGCCCGCATTGCAAACAGGCATCCTCTTGGAACAGAAGCTGGGGTTTGTCGGGGTTATCGCCCAAGGCCCCAGATGGACACAGCGACACACAGGACAGGCACAAAGTGCAGCTATCGGTGTTCACCAAAACCGCCCCATAGGGCGCGCCTTGGGGCAGGGGAATGATGTCTGTGCCAGGGTTTAGCGCCCCAGCTGCCAGCCGTGTGACCTGCCGCCGTGGCCCCATAGGGCGCAGCGGGTTGTCCAGCCCTGTGCCGCCTGCCCCTGAATAAAGCGCATCTGCCATGGCATCGGGGTCGGTGGTATCCAAAAGCGTAACCTTGCCTGTGCCTGCGATTGCGGTGGCAAGTTCTATCTGGTCGCCGAGGGCGGGGCGTTCAACCCCGGGTCCGGGCAGCAGTGTGACTGTGTCAAATCCAGCCGCCAGCGCCGCCAGTATTTCCGCATGGCCAAAGGCGCCCAAGGCGTCCAGCTGCATCGGGATCACATCGGCCGGCAGACCGCGCCCAAACCGCGCTGTCAGCGCGATCATGTCGCGGCCATGGCTGTCATGCACCAACAGGCGCGGCGCGTGATCGGCCGCTGCGCGATAGGTGCCGGCCAAGGTGGATAGGCGCAACAGCACCTCGTCATTTGGGGGGGCGTCATATGATATCGCGCCCGATGGGCAGGCGGCCGCGCAGGCGCCGCAACCGGCGCAGATCATCGGGTCGATGCTGACATGATCGCCATCAGGGGTAATTGCGCTCGTAGGGCACAGGTTCAGACAGTTGCTGCAGCCGGTTTTTTGCGCGCGTGAATGGGCGCAAAGCAACGGCTGTGTTGCCACATAAAGCGGCTTTTCAAAGGTGCCAACCATATGTGATGCGGCCATAACAGCGGCTGCCACGGATGGGGCATGCGCAGGGTCGGCGCGCAGATACCCCTCGCGCTTTTGCGGGGCGGGGAACAATGCAGGCGCGCCAGTTAAATCCAAAATGATGTCGCATTGGCTGTGCGCGCCGTCTTGGGGGGCGGTGAAACGCAGCTCGCCACGGCCACTGGGGTCCAATTCCGCCAAGGCGTCGATTTGGACGTCAAATCCGCCAAAAGCCCCCGTTGCGCTGCGCAAACGCCCCTGTATCACGTCAAATTCCCGAACCAAGGCTGGGCTGTCTGGCTGATCGGATGGGTCCAGCAAAACGGTGACCGACAAAAAGGGCGCCAGCTGCGCCGCGGCGGTCAGGGCGGCCTTGGATGGCCCCAGGATCAGGCACAGCCCTTCGCTGGTCACATCACGGGTTTTGGCCCCGCGTGCGGGCAGCATGGCCTCGGCCATCAGCGCGGACATTTTGGGCAGTTTTGGGGCCGGATCTTCGGACCATCCGGCCCGATCACGCAGGTCCAACAAGGGGGGATCATCGCGGTCCAATTCCGCGGCAAGATCGGCAAAAACGCGGCCCTCTTGCGTGCAGCAAAAAATTGTCTCGCCGTCTTCGATCGCGGCGGCGGCTTTGGCAATGTCACTTGTGCACAGGGCGCGGCAGGCGGGTTTGACGGCCAAACCTGTGGCCTCTGATAGGGCGGCTGCGTCTATGTCAAAGCTGCCGCCACAATTACATGTTATCAATGTCTTAGACATTATTCCCCTCGGTTTATCTTGGCGCAGCCAGGGGCGTTTCCCCCAGTGATCTTCCCATCAGATAGGCATAACCGCCTGCCCGTGACAACCCATCCTGCGCAGTGGATTTTGCAAATCCCATTGGTCAAACAGATGGCCCGCACGGCAGGGCAATCAAGGGGTGCGGGTCAGGGGGCGCGAATCATCTTTCCTGATTATTTTTATCAAGATGGACAAAATGTCCAATTATCACCCATGACCATAGAGGGCGCCGCCAATCTGACCCAATTGCCCAAAAATCCAGCAATCGCAAAAATCAAAGGTTGATTTGCGTATGCGGCGGAACACAATGATCAGTGGGAGGAGCCATACAGCGTGTATTACAATCCGAACATGTATTCGGCCATGCCTTTGGGCGTGGTGCTGCGCAAAACCCCTGGCGTGACACGCTGGGCGGCTTGGGCGTGGCGCGCGGTTGCGGTGCTGCCCGGCGCTGGGCCTGCTGATTGGCGCGTCCTGCGCCAAGAAGATGATTGCGTCGAATATCACGCGGCAACGGTGATGCTGGAGCTGCATGGCGCAGAAACCGAAAGCTATCTAACCGGATTATCGGCGCAGGTGCCATGTGTTTATGTGGTGCTGCGCGCCGCGGATGATCCCGATGCCCCAGCCCCGCTGGAGGTGGTTTTGGTCACTGCCTCTCCTTATGAGGCGCAAGATTACACCGATGGCGAAGAGGACATTGTGGAAAAGGTTCCCATGCCCGCGGGCCTGATCGCTTGGGTGCAGGAATTTGCCCAGAAACATCATCAAGACGAGGTGTTCATAAAGCGCAAACGCGATAAAAAGCGCATTGATTTACTGGAAGATGGGATTGGGGATCCGCGCATTGAAAAAGCGGCGGATATTTATGCCTCGCCCGCCCTGAAACGGCGGAGGCTGCAATGAAGGGTGGTGATTTTTGGTCCCGCCGCAAGGAGCAGGTCGAAGCCGAGCAGCTGCGCGAGGCTGCGCAGATCGAGGCCGAGCGCGCCGCAAAAACCGAGGCCGCACAGGCCGAGCGCAGCGATGAGGATCTGCTGCAAGAGGCGGGTTTGCCCGACCCTGATCAGTTGAGCGATCCTCAGCAAGTGCAGGAATTTTTGCGCAGCAACCTGCCGCAGCGCCTGAAAACCCGCGCATTGCGCCGGTTGTGGCGGCTGAACCCCATTTTGGCAAATGTCGATGGTTTGGTGGATTATGGCGAAGATTACACCGATGCCGCCACCGTGGTTGAGGGGCTGCAAACCGTTTACCAGGTGGGCAAAGGTATGCTGGCTCGGTTTGAAGAGCTGACCGAAACCGACATGGGTGCAGAAGAGCCCGCCGCGCAGGAGGCGCGGGAAGAAACGACCCCAGCCGCTGAATCACAGCACGCCGCGCCAGACCAGTCGGAATTGGTACAAGATGACCAGACGCAGCTGCCCCCTGATCCACAGGGTGATCCGGATGAAATTGCTGCGCTGCCGCGTGCAAGACGGATGCGGTTCAGCTATACTGCGCCATCAACACAGATTCCAAAGGAAACCCATCTATGACCGCGCAAGCCGCTGCCCAAATCACCATCGCTGCCGAAGACCGCCTGCGCGCGGATCTGTATAATTTCATGGGGCTTTTGCTGGCGCGCCCCGCAGATGAGATGGTTTTGTCGCAAACCGCGGGGCTTCAGGGCGATGACAGCGAATTGGGTCAGGCCATTGCCACATTGGCCCGATTGGCCAAGATCAGCAAACCCGCCGCAGTGCAAAGCGAATTCAATAAATTGTTCATTGGCTTGGGTCGGGGCGAATTGCTGCCCTATGCCAGCTATTACCTGACTGGGTTTTTGAATGAAAAACCACTGGCCGCGCTGCGCCGTGATATGATGGGACAGGGGCTGGCGCGGGCTGAAAATGTTTTTGAACCCGAAGATAACATTGCCAGTTTGATGGAAATGATGGGGGCGATGATTGTTGGGCGCTTTGGCGCGCCTGCCAGCCTGGCCGCCCAAAAGACGTTTTTCAACAAACATATTGCGCCCTGGGCAGGGCATTTTTTCACGGATTTGGAAGGGGCGAAAAATTCGGTCTTTTATGCGCCTGTTGGTACAGTGGGCCGCCTGTTTATCGCCATCGAAATCGAAGCCTTCCGGATGAGCGCAGATGACTAACCCCATCTGCAAACCCGGCGTGGGGGTTCCCCCCCGTGCCACCCACCAACGAAAGGAGTGCCTTTCATGAGCAATGAGTCAAACGGCGCCACACGCCGTGACTTTTTGAAAATTGCCACAACAGCCGCCCCAGCGGCGGCCGTAGCATTGGCAACAGGGGAACAGGCAGATGCCGCCACCCCCGATCTTGCATCCCAAAAAATGCAAGATACCGCGCATGTGCGCGCCTATTATGACAGCGCCCGGTTTTAATCGGACCTGTCTTTGATCTGCATCTGGCAACCGGTTGCGTGACGCCCGACCGCCAGCGGCAAAACCATAATCTTGTGCCCTGTGGTGGCCTATGTCCCCATGGCGCATTTGGAGGAAGAAACATGTTAAGGAAAAAGACCAACGGGGTTGCGCGACGCTCCCAACGGGCAAGTATCCTATCCGAAGTGGCGAACACTTCGGTTGACCGGCGCGCGTTTTTGCGCGGCTCGGGTCTGGCAATCGGTGGCCTTGCGGCCTTGGCCGCAACCGGCGGCACCGTAACGCAGGCTCAGGCGGCAGGCGCAGTGTCGGGGGATGTGCAAAAGCTCAAATCCGTCTGTACCCACTGTTCTGTGGGGTGTACGGTTGTGGCCGAAGTGCAAAATGGCGTTTGGACCGGGCAAGAACCCGGCTGGGACAGCCCATTTAACCTGGGCGCGCATTGCGCCAAGGGTGCGGCAGTGCGTGAACACGCGCATGGCGAACGCCGTCTGAAATATCCGATGAAAAAAGTGAATGGCGAATGGCAGCGGATGTCATGGGAAGACGCCATCAATGAAATCGGCGATAAAATGCTGCAAATCCGTGATGAAAGCGGGCCAGACAGCGTTTACTGGTTGGGCAGCGCAAAGCACAACAACGAACAGGCCTATCTGTTCCGCAAATTTGCGGCCTATTGGGGCACCAATAACGTTGACCATCAGGCGCGGATTTGTCATTCGACCACGGTTGCAGGTGTTGCAAACACCTGGGGCTATGGCGCGATGACCAACAGCTATAACGACATCCACAACAGCCGTGCGATCTTTATCATCGGGGGCAACCCTGCCGAGGCGCACCCTGTATCGCTGATGCACGTTTTGAAAGCGAAAGAGCAAAACAACGCACCGCTGATCGTCTGTGATCCTCGCTTTACCCGCACCGCGGCACATGCCGATGAATATGTGCGCTTCCGCCCAGGGTCCGACGTGGCGCTGGTTTGGGGGATTTTGTGGCATATCTTTGAAAACGGTTGGGAAGATAAGGAATTCATCCGCACCCGTGTTTGGGGTATGGATGAGATCCGCAATGAGGTGAAACGCTGGACACCTGAGGAAACCGAGCGTGTGACCGGCGTTCCTGGCGAGCAGCTGCGCCGTGTGGCCTATACTTTGGCCAACAACCGCCCCGGCACCGTGATCTGGTGTATGGGTGGCACGCAGCACACCAACGGCAACAACAACACCCGCGCGTACTGCGTGCTGCAGCTGGCACTGGGCAACATGGGTGTCGCCGGTGGCGGCACCAACACCTTCCGCGGCCATGACAATG
>JALQTR010000189.1 GCA_023260835.1 Paracoccaceae bacterium | reverse complement strand
CAGGTCTTCGTTCGGAATGAGGTATTCCTTGCCGTCTCGGGTCACCACACTCACGTAGCAGTCACAACGATTATGAAGATCGTCCATCTCTTCATCTGATATGAGACCATTAATCACCTCAACACGTGGTAGTTGAATCTGTACGTCTGTCTTCGCAGTGGCTTTTACTACCAGACGTGTGTTTGGTTCGTTTAGACGAATAAATGCCTGAAGAATGTCTCTAAACTTTTTACGAGGATCCATGATATTTCCGATATGATAGAATGTATATGGTTTTTCCTTTGGTTGTGGGATGTGTGCATGAATCACATAGAACTCGTTATCTGGGAACTGTCGTGAGAGAACCTTTTTACAAAACTCACTCGGTACCGCGACCCGTTTAAATTCTTTCATGATGAGACCGTAATCTTCGTGAACTGTTTCGGTTTCACACACTGTCATACATGCTAGATTTTTCACGCGAGTTCTCGCATATTTTAGGTAATCGATGTGTTCTTGGATAGGTAGCATAAATACGAGACCATGTTCAGACTCAGGGAGCTTCTCACCAAATACATAATATTTTGAATCAGGGAGGAACAGCTTCGTATATTTTTTTGCATGATTACCAATTCCAGTGATGAGACTTGGACCGATCACTATCATTTTATGTTTAAAGATAATCTTTCTTTTATATATAGTACAATGGAATCCATACGTAAAGAAATTGAAAACGAAATTAAGCGATCTCGTCTCGATAAGACACGTCTATATGAACTTCTTATCAAGATAGTCGATAAGTGTGGTGATTCTACCGGACCGATGGGTAGACAGGGGGCTGTCGGTCCTCATGGTCCCGTCGGTCCCCAGGGTCCCGCTGGTCCAGCCGGCCCCCAGGGTCCCGCTGGTCCCGCTTGTGAGTGCAAGTGTGTCGCCAAGGCCACTGATCCCACTCCTGTTGTTAAGGCATCTGCCACTAAGGCTCCTGCTAAGAAGGCTCCTGCTAAGAAGAAGGTCGCCACTGCTTCTGTCGTATAATCATTTCTTCAATAGTTCAAGTGCCTTCAATTGGAATAGATCACATTGAGCATTAAGAGCGAGAGGAACCCAAGCAACATCTTTGATGATCGCTTCATCTTGAGCGACTGTGTCGAACATTCTCTGATAGAAACGGGAATAGACGAGGGGGTTATCGAGAAGGGGTTTTTTGGGGTACATCATACACCAAGACATTTTGGTGGTATCGTCATCCATTGGGAGTAGAGTGCTAAATGTGATGAATTCATATGGTCTCCTCAATTTGATTCTAATAATCGATGTACACGGTGCCACAAAACGACTATGGACATCAGATCCATCTTGTGGTTGCATATGCTCCGTCAACTTTGAGGAAGCTTTGGAGCGTACATTAGCGAAACAATCGACGTAATCATCTTTCATCTCAACTTTTGTATTTTTCACACGAGCATTATCCTCGTCAGCAAAATCATGAACAAAGTTGATATGTGAGATATCTGTGGCATTTAGAATCCAGTCGTAAATGTTACCTTGAAGTTCCCTAGAACCATACACTTTTACCCATGACGGGTCGAAAAGTTCGTCACAGTAACGAGTTGGGAGGGTATCCTTGGTGTCGGATGCCCATATGAACCCTCCGTCCTCTATGACCGGGTAGGAGTTTATGTCACCCTTACACGGAATATTTCCAGATGAGGGAACCTTCACGCCCTGCGCCTGCAGACGTGCCAACGCCGCACCATTGTTCGCCAGCGTTTCGGCCAGCTGATAATGGGTGGTCGCCATGGCGGCGTATTGAACGATGGCTTTGTGCTGATCGCTCAGTTCGTTCCAAACGTCCAAGTTCATGTTGGCCGCCAAACCGGAGCCTGGCTCGTGGAAGCCAGCTGCGTAGTAGACTTTTGCAACTTCTTGGAAGCCGGCGCGTTCGTCCGCCATTGGGCCAACCCACTCCAGACCGTCCAGCGCGCCGGACGACAGGGCCTGATACAGCTCACCGCCGGGGATGTTCTGAACGGATGCGCCCAGTTTCCCCAGAACCTTGCCGCCCAGACCTGGCATACGGAATTTCAAACCGTTGAAGTCATCTGCGGATTGAATTTCCTTACGGAACCAACCGCCCGACTGCGAGCCCGAGTTCCCAGCCAAGAAACCCTTCAGGTTGAAGATCTGGCCCAGTTCATCATGCAGGTCCTGACCGCCACCGTGGTAATACCAGTTGGTCAATTCCTGAGCAGTGCCGCCAAAGGGAACCGCGGTGAAATAGGCATAGCCTGGGTGCTGACCGATGAAATAGTAATCGGCCGAATGGTACATGTCTGCCTGGCCCGAAGACACAGCATCAAACACTTCCAATGCGCCAACCAGTTCACCTGGGGCTTTCTTTTCGATTGTCAGGCTGCCGCCCGACATTTCACCAACCATTTTCTCCAAATAGCTGGCGGCATCATCCAGAACCGCAAAACCGCGTGGCCAAGATGTCACCATGGTCAGCGTGCGCTTGCCAGTTGCATATGCGGGCGCTGCCAAGGTGGACGCTGCAGCAGCGGTGCCGCCCAGCGCAGTGGTTTTCAAAAATGAACGACGATCCATTTTAACTCTCCTCCCAAAGGTAGATCATACGCCCAAATCGCGCAGATCCGTTAAAAGTATGTTGGATGTTAGTGTGCAAAGGGCAATCTGCAAATACCTACTACTGCGTAGCCACACAGGTTTTTGGTTAGTACATTCATTTCATTGAATAAACACCATCATTTTATCGGCTACACGTCCAGCAATCTGGCCAGAATCACCCCAATTTTCGGTTTTTTCTTGCAATCACATCCGCCGCATCGCAGGAAACAGGGAACCTGAAACGCCAAAGGGGGATCCCGCGATGCGCTGGCCGCAGATGCTCCGCATCAGCTATGGGCAGAAGCTGTTTTTGCTGGCCACGCTGCCGCTGATATTGGCGGTGGCGGCGATTGCGGTATTGGTGGCCGAACAATCCCGCGCGCTGGCCGAACGCGAGATCAAGGCGTTGGAGCTTCAACTGATCGAGGCCAAAAAAGCCGAGCTGCGCAATTACGTCACCCAAGCCCGCAATGGGTTCTATTTCATTTACGGCAATGCCGCCCCCAATGATGAACAGGCCAAGGCGCAGGTCAGTCAAATCCTGTCGGCGATGATATATGGCGATGATGGGTTCTTTTTCGTCTATGATTATGACGGCAATAACCTGGTCAGCCCGCGCCAGACCCATCTGATCAACCGCAATTGGATGGATCTGCGCGACAGCGAAGGCACACCTGTTGTGGCGCAGCTGATTGATATAGCCCGCGGCGGGGCGGGGTATCACACCTATCTTTGGCCCAAACCCAGCACCGGGGATGAGGCGCGGATGATCACCTATGTCACCTCATTTCCCAGCTGGCGATGGGCGGTCGGCACGGGGGTGTTCATTGATGACATCCTTGCGTCAGTCGCATCCGCCCGGGCCGAGGTCGAGGCCCGGGTGCAGCGCACGTTCATTTACATCATCGCGATCACCAGCGCCGCGCTGTTGTTGGTGTTCATCAGCGGCATGGTCATTAATGTGCGCGAACGCCGGCTGGCCGATGCAAAACTGAAACACCTGACCCAGCGCGTGTTTGACGCGCAAGAGGAAGAGCGCGGCCGCGTTGCCCGCGAATTGCACGATGGGATCAGCCAAATCCTGGTCGGGGTGCGCTTTGCCTTGGATGTGGCGCGGCGGCGGCTGGGGCAAAATGATCCGCGCGCGGTCGATCATCTGGATAAGGGCCTAACCCACCTTGGCACAGCCATTTCCGAGGTCCGCCGCATCAGCCGCGATTTGCGCCCCGGGGTGCTGGATGATCTGGGGCTTGGCCCCGCGCTAAAGGCCCTGACCGATGATTTTTCCGCCCGCACCGGCATCACCTGCGATTTTTCAACCGTGGTCTTTCGCAACCGTTTGGACGGGGATGCGAAAATCGCGCTGTACCGTGTCGCGCAAGAGGCGCTGAATAATATCGAACGCCATTCGGGCGCCAGCCATGTGTCGGTGGATCTGCGCGGCCACGCCAAAGGCGCCACCTTGCGCATTATGGATAATGGCAAAGGCATCAGCCACCGCCCCGCCCCCAGCACCACAGGCGGGATGGGCCTGCGCAATATGCAAGAACGCATTGACCAGCTGGATGGGGTGTTCACCATCACCACCGGAAAATCCGGCACCGAATTAATGGCCCAGGTGCCGCTGACACACCTGCTTGCCCCCGAAAACCAGCGTGATAAATCAGACAGCGTTTAACGCCCACAGCGAAGGTATCCCCTATGCAGCCCACCAAAGTCATCATCGTTGACGATCACCCAATGGTCGCCGAAGGGATCGAAGCCCTGCTGGATGGGTATGATGATATTGATGTGGTGGCCACATTGACCGACGGGCAGCAAATCATTGATGCCGTCGATCAGATGGATGTGGATGTGATCTTACTGGATCTGAACATGCCGCGGATCAGCGGGCTCAGCGCGACCGAAATGATCTTGGAAAAGCATCCACAGATGCGGATCCTGATCCTGTCGATGCATGACAGCCCACAATATATCAGCAGCGCCCTATCGCATGGGGCAATGGGGTATATCCTCAAAGACGTGCCAACCGAAGAAATTAAAACCGCCATCGATACGGTCATGGCCGGTCAGCGATACCTGTGCACCGGCGCCGCCGGATCATTGGCCCCCCCAGATGATGCCCAAGACCGCGAGGCCCTGACCAGCCGCGAACAAACCATTTTGCTGAAACTGGCGCAGGGCAAATCCAACAAAGACGTCGGCGCCGAATTGGGCATTTCCGTGCGCACCGTGGAAACCCACCGCAAAAACATCAAACGTAAACTGGGCATCGCCACCACCGCCGGCCTAACCCGATACGCCCTGGAACATGGCGTGCTGCAGGGGACGGGGAATAAGGTGTGATAAAACCGTTGCCCCAGGGTGTCACATGATCAACGATGGGGCCGCCAAAGGGCGGCTTTGCCGGTGAACGGCATAATTGAATGCCCGATCCAACATGCTGCAAACTCTGCCGCCCCCGCCCCCTTGCCCCGCAGGGCGGAAGCGCGTAGAAGGCGCGCAACGTATAAGATTAAAGGCGGCACCCCACCATGGAAAATGTGATCCTTATCATCCACCTTTTGTTGGCATTGGCCCTGATCGGCATCGTTTTGATGCAGCGATCCGAAGGTGGTGGTTTGGGCATTGGTGGCGGCGGTGGCGGCGGCATGATGTCAGCGCGCGGGGCCGCAACGGCCCTGTCCAAAGCGACATGGATGCTGGCCGGTGCCTTCATTTTGACATCTATCACTTTGACCATTTTGGCCGCGGAAAAATCCGCCGGCAGTTCGGTGGTCGACCGTTTGGCCCCCGCGGCACAGGACCAGCAAGCAGATGAGCCCCTGCCCTTTGCCCTGCCGCCCAGCGACAGCACCGCGCCGCTGACGCCAAAAGCAGAATAAATACAATCTGTTGAAAATTATCACAGGGCGACCGCAATACGTTGTGGTCGCCCTTGCGCTTTTTAGAAGAATCCATTAAGACTCAAATCCCGTGACAGGGCGCTTTTGGGCGGCTTCTTGATCCTTATTTTGCATCAACCACGGGGGGCCTGCACCGCATGGCACGTTTCATATTTATCACTGGCGGCGTTGTGTCATCCTTGGGCAAGGGGCTTGCATCCGCGGCTTTGGGCGCGCTGTTGCAGGCGCGTGGATACAGCGTACGCCTGCGTAAATTGGACCCCTATTTGAACGTCGATCCCGGCACCATGTCCCCCTATGAACATGGCGAGGTCTTCGTCACCGACGATGGTGCCGAAACCGATTTGGATCTGGGCCATTACGAACGCTTCACCGGCGTGTCGGCCCGCAAAACTGATTCGATTTCGTCGGGGCGGATTTATTCCAACGTGCTGGAACGCGAACGCCGCGGGGATTATTTGGGCAAAACCATTCAGGTCATCCCACATGTCACCAATGAAATCAAAGATTTCATTGCCATTGGCGAGGATGAGGTGGATTTCATGCTGTGTGAAATCGGCGGCACCGTTGGCGACATCGAGGGCCTGCCCTTTTTCGAAGCCATCCGCCAATTCAGCCATGAACGCCCCCGCGGGCAATGTGTGTTTATGCACCTGACGCTGCTGCCGTGGATCAAGGCCTCGGGCGAGCTGAAGACCAAACCCACCCAGCACAGCGTCAAAGAGCTGCGATCCATCGGGATTGCGCCTGATATTCTGGTCTGCCGGTCCGAAGGGCCAATCCCGCAAAAAGAACGCGAAAAGCTGGCGCTGTTTTGCAATGTGCGCCCCGATTCGGTGATTGCCGCGCAGGACCTGAAATCAATTTACGAGGCGCCCTTGGCCTATCACCGCGAAGGCATGGATCAGGCGGTTTTGGATGCCTTTGGCATAGCGCCGGCGCCCAAACCGAATTTGGATCGTTGGCTGGATGTGGCCGACCGCGTCAACAACCCCGAAGGCGAAGTAACCGTTGCCATCGTGGGCAAATACACCCAGCTGGAAGATGCCTATAAATCCATCGCCGAGGCCCTGACCCATGGCGGCATGGCCAATCGGGTGAAGGTGAAGGTCCGCTGGGTCGATGCGGAAATTTTCGACAGCGAAGACCCCACCCCGCATCTGGAAGGGCTGCACGCCATTTTGGTCCCCGGCGGGTTTGGCGAACGCGGTACCGAAGGCAAAATCAAAGCCGCGCAATATGCCCGCGAACATAACGTGCCCTATTTGGGCATCTGTCTGGGCATGCAAATGGCCGTGATCGAGGCCGCGCGCAATGCCGCCGGCTTGGCTGATGCAGGGTCCGAAGAATTTGATCTGGAGCTGGGCAAGAAACGGTTCACCCCCGTTGTTTACCACCTGAAAGAATGGGTGCAGGGCAATGCCAAGGTCGAACGGTCGCGCGATGATGATAAGGGCGGCACCATGCGTTTGGGCGCCTATGACGCGGTTCTCAAAGACGGCAGCCGCGTCGCTGCGGCCTATGGCAGCACCCAAATCGAAGAGCGCCACCGCCACCGCTATGAGGTCGATGTGAAATACCGCGAGGCCCTGGAAAACGCAGGCCTGTGTTTTTCCGGCATGTCCCCCGATGGAAAATTGCCCGAAATCGTCGAATGGAAGGACCACCCTTGGTTCATCGGTGTGCAATTCCACCCCGAACTGAAATCCAAACCGTTCGAACCGCACCCCCTGTTCAAGGATTTCATCCGCGCCGCGATGGAAAATTCTCGTCTGGTGTAAGGCCACGCATTTCAACGGATCACAAAAGGGCCGTGCCTTAAAGGCGCGGCCCTTTTGGTTTCGGCGAACACGCCATAGAACCAATCACAAAAACCAGTGCTGAATAATACAGGCTTGGATCATTCATTTGCTCGCACGGGCGTTCAGCCCGGGCAGCGCCTGCCTGCCCCCGGGCAGGCGCTTTGACCCTTGCAAGAGGGGTTACGGTTCATCTTCTTCGCGCTCAGAGTGAGTTTTGCAATTCTACACTTGGGCGTCTACTCAGGCAGGCGCAGCCCTTCGCACTGTACCGCATTTAATAACCACCGCAGAGGCCCTATCCTTTGGCGTCTTGCAGCATTTGCCAGACCCGCATCGGGGTGAAGGGCATATCCGCCTGATGAACCCCCTGATCCCACAGCGCATCTTGCACCGCATTGGCCACCGCCGCCATGGCCCCCACGGTGCCGGCTTCGCCGCAGCCTTTCATTCCCATTGGGTTGGCCGTGGATGGCACCGCATGGGTTGAAAACCCAATCATCGGCAAATCAGCCGCGCGCGGCATGGCGTAATCCATGAATGTGGCGGTTAACAGCTGACCATCTTCATCATAGACCACCCGTTCGCACAGCGCCTGTCCCAACCCCTGCGCGATGCCGCAATGGACCTGGCCTTCAGCCAGCATTGGGTTGATCAGATTGCCAAAATCATCAACCACGGTGTAACGATCTGTGGTGACGCGGCCTGTGTCTGGATCGACCTCGACCTCGGCGAAATGGGCGCCATTGGGGAAGGATCGCGCGGGCAGGGTTTCGCGCACTTCGAATGACAGCAGATCGGCCCGACCGGCCTCACGCGCCATTTGCGCCACTTCCAACATGGTCGGTGTCAGGTTCGACCCCTGAATGCGGAAGGTTTGGTGGTCAAATTCAATGTCATCTGGCGATACATCCTGCATGTCCGCCAAAAAGGCGGTGAAGCCTTCGACCATTTTGGTCACCGCGCCCAGCGTGGCATTGGCCTGCACCGTGACCGACCGTGACCCGCCCGTGCCCCCGCCTTGGGCAATCTGATCGCTGTCGCCCTGCACCACGGTGATTTTATCAACCGGAATGCCGGTCTGATCGGACAGAAAGGTTGCATAAACAGTTTCATGCCCCTGACCATTGGATTGCGTGCCAACGAAAATCCGCGCGCCGCCATCATCGTCGAACACCACCTTTGCGCCCTCGGACGGGTCGCCCAAGATGCTTTCGATGTAATAGCACAGGCCCAAACCACGCAAACGGCCCGCGGCCTGACTGGCCGCGCGGCGGGCGGCGAACCCATCCAAATCCGCGGCCTGTACTGCCTTATCCAGCACCGTGTGGAAATCCCCCACGTCATAGGTTTCCCCCGTCGCTGCGGCATAGGGGAAGGCCGATGCCGGAATGAAATTGCGCCGCCGCAATTCCAGCGGGTCCACGCCCAGCACACGGGCCGCGCGGTCCATCATCCGTTCCAGCAAATAAATCGCTTCGGGCCGGCCAGCGCCGCGATAGGCATCCATTTGCACCGTGTTGGTGTAAAACCCTTCGGCCCGCAAATAGGTGGTTTGCAGATCATAAACTCCCGGTAACACGCGCGAAAACAGCTGCGTTTGGATCGCCTGACCAAATTGCGAATTATAGGCGCCCATATTGCACAGGCTGTGCACCTTATAGGCGGTCAATTTATAATCCGCGTCAAAGGCCAAAACCGCATGGCTGGTCAAATCACGGCCGCCGTTATCGGACAGCATTGCCTCGGTCCGGTCGGACATCCAGCGTACCGGCTGCCCCAGCATCCGCGCCGCCTGCGCGCAGATGTAATATTCGGGATAGGTCATGGCCTTCATCCCAAAACCGCCGCCCACATCCGGATTGGTGACGCGCACATCGGCCTCGGCCAATCCCAGCATTTCAACCAAACGGCGTTTTTGGTTCCAAACGCCCTGCCCGTTGACGCATAGATGCAGCCGCTGCCCATCAAATTCGGCCCAGCACCCGCGCGGCTCCAGCGAATTGACGATCACGCGGTTATCATCCACCTGCGCCTTGACCACATGGGCGGCGGCGGCGATGGCGGAATCGGTTGCGGCCTCATCCCCCATACCCCAATCAAAGGCACGGTTATCGGGCAGATCATCGTGGATCTTTTCCCCATCTGCGCCAAGGTCCAGCTTGGCGGGCAATTCGTCGTAATCCAATTCAATCAATTCGGCGGCATCGCGGGCGGCCTGCAGGCTGCTGGCAAAGATCATCGCCACCGCCTCACCGACAAAGCGCAGCTTGCCATGCGCCAGCAGCGGGCGCGTTGGGGCGGCGCCATCGCTGCCATCGCGGTTTTTCACCAGCACACCCTGCAGGTCCAGCTTCACACCAGCCTCCAGCAGATCCTGCGCCGTCAGCACCAGCGCCACGCCATCAACATCCCGCGCCGCCGACACATCCAGCGCAGTGATGCGCGCATGGGCCACAGGGGAGCGAAACACAAACCCATAAAGCGCCCCATCTGGTGCCGTGTCTTCAACATATTGCCCTGCGCCGGTCAGGAACCGAATATCCTCGAACCGGCGATGCGCCTGTGATGCCCCAAATTTTTCCATATCCGCCCCCATCAAATCCAATTGTTTGCAAACTAACGTTTATTACTGGCCTGTCCAGCCCCAAGGCATAGATATAGGGCGGTTTAACCAATCTGCTTGGCTGCAGCCAAAAGGCTTTTCACCCAAGCGCGCTTGCTTTATAACCAACCCCAAGACAGGGCGCAGCAGGCAAATCACCGCCCTTCATCAAACAATATCGAGGACGGCAATGACAAATAAACCCCAACAAGACGACGTAGCCTTCATCAAGGCACTGGCCGAAGTTCTGCGCGACAATGACCTGACCGAATTGCAGGTGAAACGCGAATATGGCGACGAAGGCAGCCTGAACGTCCGCGTCAGCCGCGGGGTGCCAGCCGCGCCCGTGATGGCCGCCCCTGTTGCCGCCGCGCCCGTCGCAGCCGCGCCAGCACCCGCCGCCGCAGCTGCCCCAGCAGCCGCAGCCGCAGACCCAGCGGATCATCCTGGTGCAGTGCCATCGCCGATGGTGGGGACAGTGTATTTGCAGGCCGAACCCGGCGCACCGGCGTTCATTTCCGTGGGCGCGCAGGTGAATGAGGGGGACACATTGTTGATCATCGAGGCGATGAAAACCATGAACCATATCCCCGCGCCTCGGTCCGGGAAAATCACGCGCATCTTGGTCGAAGACGCCAGCGCCGTTGAATTTGGCACGCCGCTTGTCATCATCGAATAACTTCTGCATCGGGACAACGCGCCATGTTTGATAAAATCCTTATTGCCAACCGCGGGGAAATTGCGCTGCGGGTGATCCGCGCCTGCCGCGAAATGGGCATCCGGTCCGTTGCGGTGCATTCCACCGCAGACAGCGATGCAATGCATGTGCGCATGGCTGATGAATCCGTGTGCATCGGCCCTGCCGCGGGCACCGACAGTTATTTGTCGATCCCAGCCATCGTATCGGCCTGTGACATCACCGGCGCGCAGGCCATCCACCCCGGGTATGGGTTTTTGTCCGAAAACGCGCGGTTCGTGCAAATCGTCGAAGACCACGGCCTGACCTTTATCGGACCCAGCGCCGAACATATCCGCATCATGGGCGATAAGATCACCGCCAAGGACACGATGAAAGCCCTGGGCGTGCCTTGCGTGCCCGGGTCCGATGGCGGCGTCCCCACCGTGGAAGAGGCGCTGAAGGTCGGCGCCGAAATCGGATACCCCGTCATCGTCAAAGCCACCGCCGGTGGCGGCGGGCGCGGCATGAAGGTCGCGGCATCCGAGGCCGAAATGAAAACTGCCTTTCAAACCGCGCGATCCGAAGCCAAGGCCGCCTTTGGCAATGATGAAGTCTATATCGAAAAATACCTGACCACACCACGGCACATTGAAATTCAGGTCTTTGGTGACGGCAAGGGCAATGCGGTGCATCTGGGCGAACGCGATTGTTCGCTGCAACGCCGCCACCAAAAGGTTTTTGAAGAGGCCCCCGGCCCCTGCATCACCCCCGCAGAACGCGCCAAAATCGGTGAAACCTGCGCCAAGGCCGTGGCCAATATCAATTACATCGGCGCCGGCACCATTGAATTCTTATACGAAAACGGCGAATTTTACTTCATCGAGATGAACACTCGTTTGCAGGTGGAACACCCCGTGACCGAGGGCATCTTTGGCGTTGATCTGGTGCGCGAACAAATCCGCGTAGCAGCGGGTCTGCCGATGTCATTCACGCAGGATGATCTGACCATCAACGGCCATTCGATCGAGGTGCGCATCAACGCCGAAAAGCTGCCCAATTTTTCGCCCTGCCCGGGCAAAATTACGCAGTTCCATGCCCCTGGTGGGTTGGGCGTGCGGATGGACAGCGCGCTTTATGATGGCTACAGCATCCCACCTTATTACGACAGCCTGATTGGTAAGCTGATTGTGCATGGCCGCGACCGGCCCGAGGCCCTGGCCCGTCTGCACCGCGCCCTGGGCGAGCTGATCATCGACGGCATCGACACCACCGTGCCGCTGTTCCATCAGCTGCTGGCCGAACCTGATATCCAAACTGGGGATTATTCGATCCATTGGCTGGAAAAATGGCTGGAGAAAACCTACGCCTGATGCGGGGGCTGGGGGGTCTGATATGAAGGATGACCTGTCGGCCCAGCTGACGCCGGATATGATGCTGCAGGCCTATGCCGCCGGCATCTTTCCGATGGCAGAGGGGCGGGATGATCCGCGGCTTTTTTGGGTGGACCCACGGCATCGCGGGGTGGTCCCGCTGAATGGGTTTCACATATCACGCAGTTTGGCACGGCGGCTGCGGCGCGATGATTACCGCGTGACGCTGAACCATGGATTTGATGATGTGGTGCGTGCCTGTGCCGCGCGACCCGAAACATGGATCAACGATCCCTTGCGCCGGCTTTACAGCGCATTGCACGACATGGGCCACGCCCATTCAATCGAGGTGCATGGCCCAGACGGCCTGATCGGTGGGGTGTTTGGCCTGACCATTGGTGGGGCCTTCTTTGGTGAAAGCATGTTCAGCGCTGCACGCGATGGATCAAAAATCGCGCTAGCCTATTTAACCGATCACCTGCGCGCCTGCGGATTTAGCCTGTTTGACACACAGTTCATCACCCCGCATTTGGCCAGTCTGGGGGCGGTTGAAATTCCGCGCGCCGATTACCGCCGCCGCCTGTCACGCGCAATCAATCGTACCGCACGATTTGGCGCAGCCGCGCTGCCCGCCACGGGTTATGGCCTGTTGCAGCGCAACACCCAAACATCATATCGCGGATGATCCAGCGCGTTCAACGCAGGCGATGATGCAATCATCCAGCCTGCAAACAGCGCTGCATCCCCTTCGGTGATCCGGACAAAGGCAAAGGCCTCGCCCGTGGGGTTATCTTCGGGAAAGCGGCAGTCATCCAAAGTGATGCGCAATTTACCCAGCGGCTGGGTGATGCCAACAGGCAAGGTGACCTCATCCACGGTGCCGGCCAAGCGGTCCAATAATTTCAGCTGCGCCGCGGGCGCAGAGCCATAGTCCGTTTGCGCAGGTGCATTGGTTAAGGGCGACAAAGGTTCCGATTCAATCGTCGTTTGCGCCGTCAGGGATGTGCCAAAAAACACCAAACCAACAGCGCATCGGCGCATCCGTTTTGGCAAGTTTGGCAAGGCCCTCACCTTACTGCCCACCGCCCGATACGAATTTCAACAGTAATGAGGTCAGCGATACGGCCGATTGCGTATCCTCCAGCTCGCCGCCCGCCGGCAGGATATCCAAGGAGGCGCCCGGAACGATTTCCACGAATGTGCCACCCAGCAGCCCTTCGGATGCAATCACCGCGGCGCTGTCATCGGGGATATCAATCCCGCTTTGCACCGACAAAACCGTGCGCGCGCGATAGGTCTGTGGATCCAGCGCAATGTCCGACACGGTGCCAATTTTCACCCCGGCCAGCCGCACATCAGTGCCAAGGGCAACCCCTTCAAGCGACCGGAACGAGGCCTCGATCGGATAGGACCCGCGCGCAGTGTTGAAGCTTTGCGTGGTGCTGCCGGTGAAAATGACAAAGGCCACCGCGGCGGCCACAACAACGGCCCCAATGAAGGCTTCGAATTTGCTGTTGGACATGGGGTGGACCCTCCGTCGCTGGGGTTATTGGGGCGTCCAAGCCTCGTAATCGCGGCGATCGGCAGGCGCAGCTTGGCGCAGCGATCCGGCCGGCGCATAGGCCAGCATCGACCCGGTCAGGTTTTCCTGATGCGGTTTTTCCCATGCTTTATGCACCAATGGCGCCTCGGTTGGCGGTTCATCCCAGGTGCGATGCAACCAGCCATGCCAATCGGGGCTGACGCGGCTTGCCTCGGATTCGCCATTGAAGATCACCCACCGATGCGAATCGTCGCGATTGCGGTAATAGATATTCCCCTGATCATCCTCGCCCACTTTCACGCCGTGGCGCAGGGTGAAAAGCCCGGTGTTCAGGGTGGATCCGTTCCACCATGTGACCGCCCGCAATAGAGTGTTCATAAGTCCCATAAGCCTGTTTCCCTTGGCGTCTTAACTGGCCGAAGCGGGCGCTTTTTTGCCCTTTTTGGCGTAAATGATCAGCGGCTGAGCCTCGCCCTGCACCGCTTCGTCGTTCACCACAACCTCTTCGACATTTTCCAAGCTGGGCAATTCAAACATTGTGTCCAGCAAAATCTCTTCCAAAATCGACCGCAGACCGCGAGCGCCGGTTTTGCGCGCAATGGCACGTTTGGCGATGGCCAAAAGCGCCTCATCCGTGAAGGTCAGCTGCGCCGATTCGAGGTCGAACAGACGCTGATATTGTTTGATCAGCGCGTTTTTGGGTTCGGTCAGAATGCGCACCAGCGCCTCTTCGTCCAGATCCTCAAGCGTGGCCAGAACCGGCAGGCGGCCAATGAATTCGGGGATCAGGCCGAATTTCAGCAGATCCTCGGGTTCGATATCTTTGAAAATTTCACCCACGCCGCGGGCGTCATTGTCACGCACATCGGCGCCAAAGCCAATCGCGCTGCCCTTGCCACGCTGCGCGATGATCTTGTCCAAACCGGCAAAGGCGCCACCGCAGATAAACAGGATATTGGTGGTATCCACCTGCAAAAATTCCTGCTGCGGATGTTTGCGGCCACCCTGTGGGGGGACGGATGCAACCGTGCCTTCCATCAGCTTCAGCAGTGCCTGCTGCACGCCCTCGCCCGACACATCGCGGGTGATGGATGGGTTTTCGGATTTGCGGGTGATCTTATCGACCTCGTCAATATAGACGATCCCGCGCTGCGCGCGTTCGACATTATATTCCGATGCTTGCAGCAATTTCAGGATAATGTTTTCAACATCTTCACCCACATAGCCCGCTTCGGTTAATGTGGTGGCATCGGCCATGGTGAAGGGCACATCCAAAATCCGCGCCAAGGTTTGCGCCAGCAAGGTTTTGCCGCAGCCCGTTGGCCCGACCAACAGGATGTTGGATTTCGACAGCTCGACCTCGCCAGATTTGCCAGAATGTTCCAACCGTTTGTAATGGTTATGCACCGCGACCGACAAAACGCGTTTTGCCTTGGCCTGACCGATCACATAATCATCCAGCACCTCGCAAATTTCACGGGGTGATGGCACGGCCTCGCTGCTGCGCAGACCGCCAGATTTGGTTTCTTCGCGGATGATGTCCATGCACAATTCCACGCATTCATCACAGATGAACACCGTGGGGCCCGCGATCAGTTTGCGCACCTCATGCTGGCTTTTGCCGCAGAAGCTGCAGTAAAGCGTGTTCTTGCTGTCGCTATCGGAACTTTTGGACATGGGCTTCCTTTTCTGATCCGGGGCCTTGCTTTATTTGGCCGAACCTTCCCCCAATCTATGCCAGCACGCCGGCCAGCACAATCAGATTCACCGGTTCGGCCCTGACTTCCTTATGCGTCGCTGTCACCGCCTGGGCGTTTTTCAACGATCTCATCAATCAGGCCCCAGGCTTTCGCCTCTTCTGGGGACATGAAATTATCCCGCTCCAGCGCGGCTTCGACCGTGGCGATATCTTGACCGGTGTGTTTGACGTAAATTTCGTTCAAACGGTTCTTCAGCTTTTGGGTTTCTTGGGCGTGGATCATGATATCCGTGGCCTGCCCCTGATACCCGCCCGATGGCTGGTGCACCATGACGCGGCTGTTGGGCAGCGAATAGCGCATCCCCGGCTCGCCCGCTTGCAGCAGCAGTGACCCCATCGACGCCGCCTGCCCAATCACCAACGTGCTGACCTTGGGTTTGATGTACTGCATCGTGTCATAAATCGACAGGCCCGATGTCACCACCCCGCCAGGCGAATTGATATACATTGAAATTTCTTTGGATGGGTTTTCCGCCTCAAGGTGCAGCAGCTGCGCCACGATCAGGCTGGACATGCCATCATGCACAGGACCGGACAGGAAAATGATCCGTTCCTTCAGCAAACGCGAAAAGATGTCATAGGCCCGTTCGCCGCGGCTGGTCTGTTCCACCACCATCGGGACCAAAGTGTTCATGTAGACGTCAAGGGGATCTTTCATCTGTCTCTCGCTTTTGCTTGCCCCGCGGGGGCCGGTTTATGGCTTTGTTTTACAGTCTTAGTGTTTGCCCCAACCCTGTGCAAGGGCAGGCTGGGCGGTTTTATTGAAAATCACCCTAACCCCGAATTCGTAAAAATAGGCTTTCTTCATCATCATTTTTGAAAAACGGCACCGATGCAGGGGGGGCGGGATCGTGCGCGCGGGCCGAGACTTCGGCCAAGACGACCTCGGTGATGAAGGGCATATCCAGACGGCGCACCTCATCCAGAGCGATCCATTGCAGGTGGCTCAGCTCATCACAGGCGGCGGAAAAATCATCAGGGTCGCTGGACAGACGATCGGCGTGGATCAGGAAAAACCGCGCATCGAACCGGCGGGGGCGACCCGGCGGGGTGATGGCGCGGAACACAAATTGCAGATGCTGCGCATCGGGCAAATGGCCGGTGGCGGCAAAGCCCTGCCAATCATCCGGAACCGGACCATCCCATGCGCCCTTTTGGCCCAGCACAAGTCCGGTTTCTTCCCATAATTCACGCACGCAGGCCACGCCCAGCGCATGCAAAAGCGGCGCATCCGCGCCTTCAGCCAGCCGATCACGGCAGGGGGATTGAATGGGCGCGGCAAGCGCGACATCGCGATCTGCCAGATCCACAGCCCCCCCGGGGAAGACGAATTTATTGGGCATAAATGCCGCTTTGGCCCCGCGTTGCCCCATCAAAACATGGGGGGCCCCGCCGATATCACGCAGAACGATCACCGTGGCCGCATCGCGGATGGCGGTTTTGTCGATATCCATCCCTACCTCACTGCTGTTGCGAATTGTCCAACAGTTAGGCCGCAGTTAATCGACTTTGTCAAACCCATGCATGCGGCGCGACCATTGGAACGCCACGACAGCCCCCTTTAGGCGCGGCAGCAGATATAGCGACAGCGCCACACAGCCCACGGCAAAGATGCTGAACAGCACCAGTGGTTCAGGGCGAAAATGCGTGAACGCCCACAGCAGAGCGGGCGCCATGATGTGGCTGACAATCAAAATGGTCAGATAGGCCGGACCATCATCTGCGCGTTGCGCGGTGTAATCTTCGTCGCACACAGGGCAGGAAGTGCGCACCTTTAGATAGCTGTGCAGCAGCGGGCCTTTCCCGCATTGGGGGCATTTGCAGCGAAATCCGCGCCACAGCGACCGGTTCAGCGGGCGATCATCTTCAGGGGTCATGTCTTGTGCATGGAACATCGGGCAAGCCTTCAATTAAATTTTGCGCACCATGCGCGCAGGGCAGGCAAAAGAAAACCCCAGATCCGCCGCTTGCGTCCCCATGTCGCAAAGGGGGATTCGCCAATCCCCCCGGGTGAAGCGCGGTTTGAAAAAAATATCAAAAATCTGCGACGGAAACCCAAACCCCCAGCGTTTCTATACTATCGCAGCAGGTTACCCTGCCGCAGGTTTTAACGAAAAAGGGTTCAGATTATGAAACATACCATTCTTGCCACCGCATTGGGCGTCAGCATTGTTTTGGGCGGCGCCGCCCAAGTCACCGCCAGCAGCCATGGCGATGGCGGCCACAAATCCTGTGACCAGATGGATCATGGCGACAAGGGCCACGGCATGCGGCACGGAAAACATGACGGAAAACATCACGGCAAGCATCATAAAGATCACATGAAACTGGCCGACACCAACGGCGATGGTATGATTTCCAAAGACGAGGCCGCAGCCGCAGCCGCCGCGCGTTTTGCCGCAATGGACAGCAATGGCGATGGCAGTGTCAGCGCCGATGAAATGCAGGCCCATATGCTGGATCAAATGCAAAAACGCATGGCCGAACGGATCGCCAAACACAGCGCAAAAATGCTGCAGCGGATGGATGCGAATGGGGATGGCGTGCTTGACGCCGCAGAAATGGATCATTCGGACAAAATGTTCGAACGGATGGACCGCGACAATGATGGCATGATTTCAAATGATGAAATGGGGATGCGCGGCATGGACGATGACGATAAGATGCATGGCAAAGGCTGCAAACACGACTAATCGCCCGCGGCAAGAGGCCCCATGACCACCGACCCAAACAACGATGCGGCGCTTCTTGCCCAGTTCGCCAAAGGCGATGCTGGGGCCGCACGGTGGTTGACGCGCCGCCATACGGCGCGTCTGATGGGGTTGGCCCTGCGCATGGCCCCATCGCGCGCCGCCGCCGAAGATTTGGTCCAAGAAACCATGCTGCGGCTGTGGCGATACGCGCCCAATTGGAAAAGCAGCGGGTCCGTGACAGCCTGGACCAATCAGGTTCTGCGCAATTTGGCCATTGACGAGGCGCGCAAATCCGCGCGCCATCAAACCGATGGGTTGGACGGGATTGATCCCGCAGATCCAACCCCCGATGCAGCGCAGCAAATGCTGCAAACTGGGCGCCGCGCCGCATTGCGGGCCGCCCTGGCCGAACTACCACCACGTCAGGCGCAGGCCTTTGTGGCGCGTCATTTGGATGGGACCAGCAACATGGACATTGCCAAAGACATGGATTTATCTGTTGACGCCGTCGAAAGCCTGATCGCTCGGGCCAAACGCCATATCGCCGCGGCCTTGGCGCCGCAAAAGCCAGAACTGGGGTTTCAGGATGACTAGACCAGATCA
The DNA here is from genome assembly GCA_023260835.1 of Paracoccaceae bacterium. Classification (GTDB taxonomy): domain Bacteria; phylum Pseudomonadota; class Alphaproteobacteria; order Rhodobacterales; family Rhodobacteraceae; genus JALQTR01. Next base: position 12,404 of record JALQTR010000189.1, on the reverse strand, counting down.
CAGCACCCTGTCGGATGCCGCCATTGATGCGCTGATCGACGCGGCGATGCAGGACGCCGCCCATCCCCATGCCGCGCTTGAGGCGCGCATTATCGCCGATGCCCAAATGGACATCCGCCAAAGACCGGCGCGCCTGCATCCGATGCCATTGGCGGCGCTGCTGGGGGCATCAATGGCCGCAGGTCTGGCCCTGGGCCTGTTTTTGCCAGATGGCGCGCTGCCATCCCTGCAAACGCCCGCGGCAAACACAACCGAATTGCTGGCCTTCGCCGATGGATATCAAGAGGTGTATTATGACAACTAACCCCACCCCACCCCGCGCATCGCGCCGTTGGATTTGGGCCTTGATCCCATCGCTGGCGCTGAATCTGGCCTTGGTGGGGCTGCTGGCCGGGCTGCATCTGCGCGCGCCGCAGCGGCCGGTGAAATCACATGATCTGACCCGCATGGTGATTGGCGCATTGGATCATCAGGACCGCGCGGGCATTCGGGCGCAAATGCACCGCGACATGGAAGGTCACAAACGCCATGGCGGCAATCCAGACCAAATAAAGGCGTTGATCGACGCGCTGCGACAGGGTGGGGATGATGATATTCGCCGCATCCTTCAGTCTGATTTTTCCCATCACAGCAAAATGCGCCGGTTTGGCGCGGATGCGCTGATGGACAGGGTGCAAGCCATGACCGCAGACCAACGGGCCGATCTGGCCGCGCGTCTAGAGGACCGCCTGAACAGACAATAAAGGTTATTGACGGCCGGCGTCAGCCATGCGCAATCTGCGGGCCAATGCCCCCCAATTGTCAGGCCCGCGATCATGTCCATTTCCCCCCAATCCGCCGAAGCCATCGCCCTGCAGGCTGTGGCATGGTTGGTTGGAAATGATGATTTGTTGCCCGTTTTTTTGGGGGCCACCGGCGCATCAGAACATGACCTGCGCAATCAGCTGAAGGATCCGGCGTTTTTGGGCGCCGTTTTGGATTTTCTGCTGATGGATGATGCCTGGGTCATTGCCTGCGCAGAGGCACAACAGATCGCCCCAGACCGGCTGGCCATCGCCCGCGCGGCCCTGCCGGGCGGCGAGCAAACCCATTGGACCTGACCCATGACCCAAATCACAGCGATCCTTTTTGATAAAGATGGCACATTGTTTGACTTCCACGCCACATGGGGGGTCTGGGCCAAACAGATCCTGAAGCAGCTGTCTGGCGGCAAGGATCAGGTAATGCAGGACATGGCCGCAGCCATCGCCTATGACCTGACGGCACAGCGGTTTTTACCCCACAGCCCAGCCATTGCCGGAACCGTTGCCGAGATCACCCAGATTTTGGCGCCATTGGCTGGGGATTTATCACCGGAACAAATTCTGGACATATTGGACCGCGCCGCAATGGATGCGCCGCTGTGCCCCGTGGATGGGGTGCAGACCACATTATCCGCGCTGCGCGATATGGGTCTGCAATTGGGCGTTATGACCAATGACAGCGAAGCCCCCGCATTGGCACACCTGCGCGCGGCTGGGCTGATCGATCACTTTGCCTTTGTCGCAGGTGCCGACAGTGGGTTTGGCGCCAAACCCGATCCCGGGCCGCTGCTGGCCTTTTGCACGGCTGTGGGCGTGCCGCCCCAGCAGGCGGTGATGGTGGGGGACAGCACCCATGATTTGCTGGCCGCAAAATCCGCAGGCATGATCCCCATCGGCGTGCTGACCGGCCCTGCGACCACAGCAGATCTGGCCCCGCATGCCGCAGCGGTGCTGCCCAGCATCTCTGCCTTGCCAGATTGGGCCGCGCAGCAGGGTTAATCGATTGGCATCTGCCCAAACCGATCGGCCAAATCACAGGCCATGGCCGCATCCAGCGCATCAACCGGCCCACTGGCCATTGGGCGGAACCGGCTGCGAAAGGCCGCGATCATATCGGGCTCTTGCCCATCTGCCCAATGATACCCGATGCGCCGCACCGCGGGCCAAAATTCGGCCGGATCACGGGGTTGAATGGCGCGGGTTTCGGGCCAAATACTGTGCCCCTGAAGGGCCAAAGCGCACCAATCAAAGTGCGGGCCAGGGTCAATTTTACGCCCCACCGCCAGATCAGAATGGCCAATAACCCCCGCAGGCGCGATGCCCCAACGCGTGCGAAGCTCTGCCAGCACCCCCAGCAGCGCCTGCATCTGCGGATGGGGAAAGGGATGCGCGCCGGTATTGGCCAATTCAATCCCGATGGAGTGCGAATTTACATCCGTTATCGCCCCCCAAGCCCCTGCCCCCGCGTGCCAGGCGCGCATCTCTTCGGCGACCAAAGCCGTGACATTGCCGCCTTCGCAAATCACATAATGGGCGGACACCTCGGCTGCGGGGTCACATAGCCGATCAATGGCCGCCTCGGCCGTTTGCATTGCGGTGTAATGCAGAACAATCAGGTCAGGGCGCGCCCCGTTTCGGCGGGGGCCGTAATTGGGCGACGCGCGCCAGTTATGACCTGTGCTGGCTATTGCCCAGCTGCCTTACGAAATGGCGTTGGGTCCCAATCACAGGCATAACCGTCGCCATCTGGGTCCACGCCGTACCAATCCACCTTTGGGCCACCGCGGGTTAAGAAGCTGCGCTGGGCCTGATCTGGGGATCCCAATTGCGAACAGGCGCGTTTATACCGAAATTCCGATGCCAGCTTTACCCGCGGATACATCGCCTGCCCCACAGGGTGCGATGTTTCTAGCGCATAGGCCACAATATTTGGCCCCGTATCGCCGGCCGGTTTGGGCAGGGGGGTGGCCTCGATCACCTGATAATTCTGGGCATTGCGTTCAATCCGCGCCGCATCGCTTTGGATTGTTTCGCGCGAAGCCACCGCGTCAAAATTATTTTCATCCGACATAAGGGGACGGTTGGCATCCGCACCGTCCTCCAGCGCGGCCAAGGCCTCGGCCGCAATCGCGGCGGCGTCATCTGTGGCGGCTGCATCAGCTGCCAGCGGGTCCGCACCCAGCGGCACAGTGTTATAATCAGGGACCAGCGGATCAGGATTGGCTGTTTTACCCGTCAGGTTACCGATGGTCGGCGCGCAACCTGCCAGCACCGCTGCAATCATCAAAAAGCCAAATATAGACCGCATAACACACTCCTGAATTTTAACACCCGTTCAGCTTACCACCATTTTTGGGGTTTGTCATGGAAACCAGCCGCCTGTTCCAGCGCAAAGGCCGTGTTCAGCAAATCAGCCTCGGCCCAGGGTTGGCCAATCAGCTGCAGCCCCAGTGGCAGGCCCTGCGAATCTTTGCCCGCGGGCAGCGACACACCAGGCAGACCAGCCAAGTTCACCGTCACGGTAAAGACATCGTTCAGATACATCTGCACCGGATCGGCATCCACCATTTCCCCCAAGCCAAAGGCAGCAGATGGGGTGGTGGGGGTGAGGATCGCATCCACACCCTGCGCAAACGCCTGTTCGAAATCGCGCTTGATCAGGCTGCGCACCTTACGTGCGCGATTGTAATAGGCATCATAGAACCCGGCTGACAAAACATAGGTGCCAACCATGACACGCCGCTGCACCTCGGACCCAAAGCCCTCGGCGCGGGTCTTTTCGTACATTTCGGTGATCCCATCACCCTTGCCCAATGCCGCGCGATAGCCATAGCGCACACCGTCATACCGCGCCAGATTCGACGACGCCTCGGCCGGCGCGATCACATAATAAGTAGGCAGCGCATATTTCGTATGCGGCAGGGAAATATCCACGATTTTGGCGCCGGCATCTTGCAACATGCGGCGGCCCTCGGCCCACAGGGCCTCGATCTCTGCGGGCATCCCGTCCATATGGTATTCGCGTGGAATGCCAATGGTTTTGCCGCGAATATCACCCGTTAAGGCCGCCTCGAAATCTGGCACCGGCAGGGTGGCGGATGTGCTGTCTTTGGGGTCATGGCCACACATCGCCTGCAGCATGATTGCCGCATCGCGCACGTCTTTGGTCATCGGCCCCGCCTGATCCAGCGAGCTGGCAAAGGCGACAATCCCCCAGCGCGAGCAGCGCCCATAGGTTGGTTTTATCCCCGTGATCCCGGTAAAGGCCGCCGGCTGGCGGATTGACCCGCCGGTGTCCGTGCCGGTTGCAGCCAGACATAAATCCGCAGCAACGGCCGCGGCCGACCCGCCGGATGATCCACCAGGCGTCAGCGCCGCGGCATCCCCCGCGCGGCGCCATGGGTTAATGGCTGCGCCATAAACGGATGTTTCATTGGACGATCCCATGGCAAATTCATCCATGTTCAGCTTGCCCAACATCACCGCACCCGCATCAAACAGCTGCGTTGTCACGGTGCTTTCGTATTCTGGCGTGAACCCTTCAAGGATTTTACTGGCCGCTTGGGACGCCACGCCTTTGGTGCAGAACAGGTCTTTGACACCGATTGGAATACCGCACATGGCGGGGGCGTCACCGGATTTGATCCGCGCATCGGCGGCTTTGGCCTGATCCAGTGCCACATCGGGCGTATTGTGAACAAAGGCGTTCAAGGCGCCGGCCCCATCAATCGCGGCCAGACAGCTTTGGGTTAATTCGGCGCTGGTCACATCGCCTTTGCGCAGGGCATCGCGCGCGCCTGCGATGGTCAATTTGTTCAGATCGGTCATTATTCCACCACCTTCGGCACAGCAAAAAATCCTTCGCGCGCATCGGGCGCATTGGCCAAAACTTTGGCCTGTTGATTGCCATCGGTCACATCATCCACGCGGCGCGGCAATGGCATCGGGGTCACGGATACCATCGGTTCGATCCCATCCACATTGACCTCTTGCAACTGTTCGATGAAGCCAAGAATGTTGTTAAACTCTTCAGCCAAGGCGGGCAAAGCATCATCAGACACTTTGATCCGCGCCAATTTGGCAACGCGGCTGGCGGTTTCAATGTCAATCGACATGGGGGGCAACTCCGAGTTTTAAATCTTTTCTTTCACTTACCCAAGCCAGCCCGCGCCTGCAAGGGCGCGATTACCCGCCGCAGCGCAGATGGGCAGACACGGCTGCGCGCCTGGCATAGGCGCCCAAACGGGCAGAGGTCAGGGTTTTGCCATCAAACCGCACCGATAGCAGGGTCTGATAGGTGGCATCTGGCACAATGATCTGTGGGGCATCAGATCCGCAATCGCGGATCCCGCTGGCAATGTAATCCCAGCCGATCTGGTGATTGCTGACCCCCGACATTTCGGCCACAGGGGTCAGGCGCAGCTGACGCCCGCGCTCGGACAGCCGAAACAGACGCAGGGTTTTTCGCAAATGTGGGCGGTCAACAAAGGCCAGCTCTAACTGGCCATCGCCGTCTAAATCCGCGGCCCCCACGGGGGCAAGCCAGCGAAAGCGTTGGCCGATAAAGGGCGTTGCCACAACCAAACCACCGATATCATACAGCGCCAATCGTGCACCCAAACGGGCATCACTTTGCACCACCATGGCCAAATTGCGCCCGCTTGGGGTGGTGATGATCCGCGGCGCCAAATCCTCGAACACACGCGTGGTTGGCAAGGTGACGGTCAGAGCGCGCGCGCCTTGGACCAGGCGCAGCGCAGACCATTCCAAATCATCCCCCAAAACACCATGGGGATACCGATCCGTTGGGCCCAAAAATTCCGCCCGCAGCGATGCGGCCTGTCCGGCTTGACCGGCGCCTGCCGCCAGCCCCAGGGCGCCCATCGCCACCAGCGCCAAGATCAGCACCGCGCCGCGGATGGGCGCGTGCCACAGGCGCAACGGCAGACGCGGCGCTCTGTCCGGCATCAGATCTGTTTTTCAGGCATATGAACGATCAGCCCGTCCAGATCATCGCTGACCTTCAGCTGACAGGTCAAACGCGACCGCGCCTCATCCGGTTCATAGGCGAAGTCCAGCATATCGACCTCCATATCATCCTTCGCGGGTAGACGATCCACCCAAGACGGATCAACATAGACGTGACAGGTTGAACAGGCACAGGCACCGCCGCAATCGGCCTCGATCCCCGGGATATTATTGTCCCGCGCGCCTTCCATCACGGTCAGCCCATTGGCCACATCCACAACATGTTCTGTGCCATTATGTTCAATATAGGTAATTTTCGCCATCTGGCCGCTCCCTCAAATCTAGCTTCCGCCCAGACCTAGCGCGCAGACCCGTCCCAGACCAGAGGGATTTTTCATATAACCCCGAAAATTAACACAAACGTGATCCAAATGGCGCGCACAAACAGTTTGGATAATAAGAATGACATCAAATGGATCATTCAATTGCTATGAATTCAATGCTATACATGCAGGCCGTTTCGGGGGTAAGTTACATTAAGATCCAAAAAACAACATCACAGCCAACTATGCCACAAACATCCACCAATAAGCCCCAATGGGAAGGCGCGGAAATCAACTACCGCAAACGGGCTATGCTTATGTTTGCCTGGGTGGGCTGGTTGGGCTGGACCGTGGTTTTGGTGCTGGACCTGATTTACGGGCGCGAGACCACCGATTTACATATTTATGTCGGCTTTTTCTCAACCGCGCTTGCTCTGATATTTATGTATAAAATAAATTACTTGCTTGGCCGGTATATCTTTTTCATCGTCGGAAGCCTGTCAATTTTTTATGGCGATCTTGTAACGCATGAAGCTGGCAAGTCTGATTATTACTATGTTGTTGTTTATGGCGGGTGCTTCTTGGCTTTTTCTTTCAAAGAGGAGCTTAAATACCTTATCTCTGCGCTGACATTCAGCACAGCCATTGCAGCACTTGGCTTTTTTTATGGCAACGGTCACTTATTGCCACTGGAAATCGACGAACAAACTGCGCTGATGCTGGATGCGCCAACAGCCGAAATTTTGGTGCCGCTTTTGTTGGTGATCGAACTGAGCTTCTTTGCCTATATCAATGACCGTCAAAGCCGCGTGTTGGAAACCGCTTGGTCGCAGGCCACCCGCGCGAATGAGGCCAAGGGGCGCTTTTTGGCGAATGTCAGCCATGAAATCCGCACCCCCATGAACGGCATTTTGGGCGTCACCGAATTGCTGAAGAAAACCGATCTGTCGCCCCAGCAGCAGCGGATGGCCAAAACAATCGAGGGGTCCTCCACCGCGCTGCTGCGGATCATCGACGATATCATCGACAGCTCGCGCATCGATGCCGGCAAATTGGACATTTACAACGCCCCCATGCATCTGCTGGACGAGGTCGAGCATGCCATCGAAATCCTGCGCCCGCTGGCCCAAGACGCCAATGTGCGCATTTACCTGTATTATGATCCCAATTTGCCCGAATGGATTCTAGCCGATGCCGGACGGCTGCGGCAGATCATTTTGAACATTGCAGGCAATGCGATCAAATTTTCTGCCCGGCCCCATGATCAGGACGCCGGTTTGATCAAAATGCGCGTGGAACAGCTGCAGGGTGGGCGGTTCAGCATCACATTCGAAGACAATGGCGTGGGGATGAGCGCGGAAACTCTGGGCAAAATCTTCCAGCCATTTTCCCAATCCGATGATGCCGCAACACGCAAATTCGGTGGCGCCGGATTGGGCCTGTCGATCACCAAAATGCTGGTGGACCGCATGGGCGGCGATATCCATGTCAAAAGCGCGCTTGGCACGGGCACCACAATGGTGGTCGTTCTGAATATTGAACCGGCAACTGGCCCAAGCCGCATCCCCAAAATGCCACCAATGAATGTTCTGGCATGGACCAGTTATGAAACCCTGCCCAACGCCATTGTCAGTTACGCCAACCAGATCGGCGCACAGGTGACACTGGCCGATGATTTGGACCAGCTGAACCAACATCTGGCATCGGACACAAAATTCGCGATGCTCTTGGTCGCCCCACAAACCCAAGAGGAAACCGAAGCCGCCCATCAAATCATTTCCGGCTATGGCCGCTGCCGCGACACAATTTTGATGTGCCGCACCATCAACATGGGCGGGATGGAGGATCACGGCTGCGGTGCCTTGGTCGCCATTTCACCGCTTTGCCCCAGTGATCTATGGACCGCCATGGCCACGCTGGCGCAAAAATCCACGCATATCGAGGCCGCCCCGCCCCAGCCGATGGTCGACACACCAAAGGCCGCAGAAATCACCGTTTTGATTGTTGAAGACAATCTGATCAACCAACAGGTGATGGAGGCGCAGCTCAGCAGCCTTGGGTATCGGATCAAATTGGCCGAAAATGGCCTGATGGGGCTGGAAGCTTGGCGCCAAGGCGGGGTTGATGTGATCCTCAGCGATTGCCATATGCCCGAAATGGACGGTCTGGAAATGACGGCCCGCATTCGTGCCGAAGAAACAGATGCCACACGGGTGCCCATCATCGCCATCACCGCCAATGCGCTGGTGGGTGAGGCAGAAAAATGCATCGCCAAAGGGATGGATGATTATTTGGCCAAACCCGTGAAGTTAACCGATTTGGAAAATGCTGTGGGCAAATGGGCGCTGAAGTCGGATCAGGGTGCAGACCCCGGATCGGCGCCAAAACCTGCGGCTTAATTGGCCCTAATCACTTGGCGCATTTTGGTCGAAAACCCGCAACAGCTCGACCGTTAATTGGGCAGCGATCACGCTGGGATCTGATGCGCGCAGCCCCAAATTGCCCATTGGGCAGGTCAGGCGCGATGGATCCGTTTGCGGTGCATTTTGTGCCACAAAGCGGATAAACCGCGCGCGTTTTGTTGCCGACCCGATCATCCCAACATAGGCGGCATCCCCCCGCGCCAAGGCCCGCTCGGTCAGCGCAAAATCCAACCCATGATCATGGGTGGCAACAACAAAGGCGCTGTGCGGTGGGGCCGCGTCAATCGCGGCTTCAGGCAGGGCGGTGATCTGCGCGCGCACCGCGCGCGGCAGCAGGGCAATCTGATCGGCCCGCGCATCAAAGACCTGCGCCCGCAGCGGCAGCGGCAACAGCGCCTGCGCCAGCGCCCGCCCCACATGCCCCGCGCCAAAGATCAGCACCTGTGGGCGCTGCGCCGATTGTGCCTGATATGCCGCCAGAATCTGCGCGTAATCCTGTGGCTGCAACGGACGTAAATTCAGCACAATGCGCCCACCACAGCATTGGCCCGTTTGTGGCCCCAGGGCCAAATCCAGCTGCTGGGCCTGCGCATCGCCGCAGCGCAATAAATCGCGGGCGGCCTGAATGGCGGCAAATTCCGCTGCGCCGCCGCCGATGGTGCCCCAAATATCCGTCTGCGCAACCAACATCATCGCATCCACCCCGCGCGGGGCAGACCCATCCTTCTGCGTGATCTGGACCTTGACCACCTGCAACTGGGTAGCCAACCAATCTGGCAAATCCACCCTCATCCCTGCATCCGCTGGATCGCCATAAGCACCCGTTCGGGGGTGGCCGGTGCATCCAGACGCGGGCAACGGCTGTAGTTGGCGTGGCTGGCAATGGCCATAGATATGGCCTCGAACACGGAAATGCCCAGCATAAAGGGTGGCTCGCCCACCGCTTTGGACCGTTTGATCGTGCGTTCAGGGTTCACGGACCATTGGGCCAGCTGCACGTTGAACACCTCGGGGATGTCGCTGGCCAGCGGGATTTTATAGGTGGATGGGGCATGGGTGCGCAGGGCGCCTTTATCGTCCCAGACCAGCTCTTCGCAGGTCAGCCAGCCGGCGCCTTGGACAAAAGCCCCCTCGACCTGGCCGCGATCCAGCGCGGGGTTCAGCGATTGGCCAACATCGTGCAAAATATCACTGCGCAGGATGCGCATTTCACCGGTCAGGCTGTCAATCGCCACCTCGCAACAAGCCGCGCCATAGGCAAAGTAATAAAACGGCCGGCCCTGCCCCTTGGCCCGATCCCAATGGATCTTCGGGGTCTTATAAAACCCCGCGGCTGACAGATGCACCCGCGCCATATAGGCGGATTTAATGAAATCCGCCCATGGCATGACCTGATCGCCCAGGTGCACCTGCCCCGCCGCAAACTGGACCTGATCTGCCGCCAGCCCCCACTGCATCGTGGCAAACTCCACCAGCCGCGCGCGGATCTGATCGCAGGCATCGCGCGCCGCCATCCCGTTCAAATCCGCCCCGCTGGACGCCGCCGTGGCCGAGGCATTGGGCGTTTTGTCCGTGGACGTGCGCGCGTGTTTCACCAAGCCATAGGGCACACCCAACGCATCCGCCACCACCTGCGCCACTTTGGTATACAGCCCCTGCCCCATTTCGGTGCCGCCATGCGACAGCATCACCGACCCATCGGCATAGACATGCACCAGGGCCGATGCCTGATTGTACCACGTCGCGGTAAAGGAAATGCCAAATTTCACCGGCGTCAGGGCGATGCCTTTGCGAATTGTGCCGCCTTGGGCATTAAACGCCATGATCTCCGCGCGGCGGGCGCGGTAATTGCTGCTGGTTGCCAATTCATCCATCAGGCGCGGCAGAATGTTATCCGTCACCTGCTGGTGATAGGGGGTCACATCCCGCCCCGCCCCACCATACAAATTGCGCAGCCGCACATCCAGCGGGTCCATGTTCAGGGCAAAGGCCACCTCTTCAATCATGCGTTCGGCGGCGATCACACCCTGCGGCCCGCCAAAGCCGCGAAAGGCCGTGTTGGACACGGTATTGGTGCGCAACGGGTGCGATGTCAGCGCCACATGGGGATAGTAATAGGCGTTATCGGCATGAAACAGCGCCCGATCCGTCACTGGGCCAGACAGGTCTGCCGAAAACCCGCAGCGCGCATAAAATTGCCCATCCACGGCCCTAATCATCCCATCATCGTCAAACCCCAGATCGTATTCCACGCGGAAATCATGGCGTTTGCCGGTGCTGGTCATGTCCTGATCACGATCGGGCCGGATCTTCACCGCGCGGCCCCAGCGTTTAGCCGCAATCGCGGCAACGGCGCAGAACAGGTTCATCTGCGTTTCTTTGCCGCCAAAGCCGCCGCCCATGCGGCGCACCTGCACGATCACGCTGTGCGATGGCACACCCAGAACATGTGCCACCATATGCTGCGCTTCGGCGGGGTGCTGGGTGGATGAAAAAACGGTAACATCGTCATCCTCGCCCGGCCAGGCCATGGCGATATGACCTTCCAGATACATGTGGTCCTGTCCGCCAATGTCGAACCCGGCCTGCACGCGGTGCGGCGCCTGGGGCAGCTGCGCAGCCGCATCGCCGCGCGCAAGGCGCAGGGGCGCCGTTACCAAATCCCCGCCCGCCGCGCGGGCCGCAGCAATGTCGCATATCGCCGGCAGCGGATCATACCTGATCCGCGCCAGCGCCGCAGCGCGGCGCGCCTGCAGCCGCGTCTGCGCCAGAACGGCAAAAATCGGCTGGCCATGATACTGCACCAACCCATCGGCAAACACCGGATCATCCTGCACCCCCGTGGGGCTGACATCATTCGCCCCTGGCACATCCGCGGCGGTCAACACCCCCACCACCCCGGGCGCAGATAACACAGCCGACAGATCCATCCCAGTGATCCGCGCATGGGCCTGATCCGACACGCCCAGATAGACATGCAGCAAATCCGCGGGGGCGGGGATATCGTCGGTGTAATCAGCCTGACCCGTCAAATGCTTTTGCGCCGAGTCATGCGGTAGCGGCTGGTGGGTCACGCCCGCATCTTCGGGGCGGTTTACCTGTGATGCATCGGCCATCAGATCACCCTTTCCAAATTCGACTGCGCCGCGCCAGTGTGGTGCAAATACACCCGCCGGATCAGGTTCTGCGCCGCCATCATCCGATAGTCGGCCGAGGCCCGCATATCCGATATGGGCTGAAAATCCTGCGCCAGCGCGCGGGCCGCCGCATCAAAGGCCGCGGCGGTAAAGGTGGCGCCCTCCAGCGCAACCTCGGCCGCGCGGGCGCGGGCTGGGATCGGCCCCATGCCCCCCATGGCAATGCGTACATCACCCATACGGTCCCCATCCAGCACCCAGGCCATCCCCAGACTGACTGCCGAAATATCATCATCGCGCCGTTTCGACAGTTTCTGCGCCACAAGCGTATGCCCATTGTTTGTCGCAGCGCCGGACGCCAAATGCAGCGGGATGGTCACCCCCGTTAGCAATTCATCAGGGCGCAGGTCCTGCTTGCCGTAATCGATGAAGAAATCTTCGATCGGTAAATCCCGCACACCCGATTGGCTTTGCAGCGTGATGCGCGCGCCCAAGGCAATCAGGACGGGGGGCATATCACCGATGGGGGATCCATTGGCAATATTGCCGCCAATAGTGCCGGCGCTGCGCACCTGCGCGCCAGCGATCCGGTCCAAATAGGGGCCAAGCGCCGGAAAAGCCGCCGCCAAAACCGGCGCGGCCTGCGCATAACTGGCCCCCGCGCCAATGGTGATTGCATCCGCCGTTTGGGTGATGCGGTCAAATCCCGCGATCTGCGACAGGTGCAACACCTGCGGCATGGGGCGCACA
>JALQTR010000100.1 GCA_023260835.1 Paracoccaceae bacterium | reverse complement strand
TTGGACATTTTGGTGATGGATATGTGTGTTTGGCATTTTAAAACCTGATGTTAAAGCCGTGAGCGAAGAAGAATTTGCACCGATGCGGCGCGGGCGACATGGTCCAATCCCAAAAGCCGCAGCGCCGCCAGACCATCCGCCAGTTGATCGGATTGATTGGCAAATCCGGTTTCAATGTCCACAATCGCTTGCAACAAGGCTGCGCCGAATTGACCTTGGTTCACATAATTTGCCTGTTTGTCTGGCAAGCCGCTGATAAATCCACGGCGGATTTGTGTCTGTAGTTGGCTTTGCGGGCGCGTCCATGCGGCGCGGCCCGAAATGACCTCTTGGGCAAATGTGATGTCTGGGGATCCAAACACCCAATGCGCAGGCAGTTGCCTTGATGCGGCTAATAACAGGTTGGCCAGTTGCGGCTGTGCGGATGCTGGCCAATTGAAGGCCGCCAGACGGGGGGCGAATGTTTCGGCAAAGGCGATATCCAAACCTTCGGCCTGTAAAAGCGGCCAAATGGCCTGAAGCTGATCCGCAATTTTGTTCGTATCACTGGCATCCAATGCCGCGCGAAAGTTGGCAAAGGCGGCGGCGCGATCCCACACACCGCCTGATGCCGCAGGCGTTTGGTCTGTGTAAATCCCCCATAACAGGTTTGGATCGATTGCGCCGGCCCTGACCAATCGTTCTGCCGCCAATATTGCGGGTTTCCAGCCCGACGTGCCGTTCAGATCTGCATATGAAAACGGCAACGGCAGTTGATGCGTGGCATATGGCTCGCCAATCGTCAGGGCCATGGCTGCATCCTGGGCCGTTGGGGCTTCGGGACGATTGTTTTGGCTGGGTTGATCCAAAAAGGCGGCCAACAGATCCAATCGATGATCCGCAAGCAAGCCCAGGCTTTGCGCCGTTTCAAAGATAATCTCGGCACGCTCCCAATCCCCCGAACGGGCTGTGCAGAATATTTTCGTGGTGTAATCGGCCCAAGCCCCAAAATCAGCTGGGCAGCTTGCCCCCAATGGGTCCTGCAGCAGGGCCAGTGCCAATCGCCGCGCCTGCAGTTCTGGGGGGGCAGAATTGGGCAGGTTGGCCAACCCCATCGCAGGATCAACTGCGCCCAGACGTGTTAACAGATCAAGTCGTGCAAATAAAAATGCCCCATCACCGCCGCCGGATGGCGCGCGAGCCTCGGCCAACAATAATGTATGAAGCAGCGCCTGCAGGGCAGGTAATTTCGGCGCGGGCAGGGTGCCAATTTGCGCGACCAAATCGGCGGTTTGTGACCCTTCCCATAAATCCATTGGAAAGCCCGTCACAGTTTGCGGCAAAAGCCCCGCTGCATCCATATTTGGCTTATCCAGCGGCTGCGATGTGATGGGGTTTACTGGCCAAACTGGGGTTGGGTCCCCCAAATGCACAGGTGGATTGCCATTCAGCCAGTCAATCGCGCTGAGCGGGGTCTGCGCCCATCCCGCATATGGAAGAATAACCAGTAAAGCTGTCAGAAATTTACTGCGCATCAATTTCCACAGGGATTGTAATGTCATGCAGTGGGGCAGAAAAATCTGCGCCAAAGAATGGCCCAAGATAGGCATAGGCCGTTAATCCCAACAGCATAAAAAAGATCAGAAACAGGATCCATTTTATGATTTGCAACATTGCCCTTGCCCCTTTGGATGCTTTGCGTTTTGATCGAAACTATAGCTGGTCTTTTGGCAAAGATCACGTCATTTGGGGCAAGAAACTTGAAAATTGACGCGAATGGGCGCAAAGCAGACCGCATGGGATACAAATTACATAAAACAATCGTGCTGGTGGGCATGATGGGGGCTGGAAAATCCGCTGTGGGCAAGGCGCTTGCCGCTGAATTGGGTGTTGATTTCATTGATTCTGATGCCGAAATTGAAGTTGCGGCCAATACCACCATTGCCGAGATTTTCGCCCAACACGGCGAGGCGTTTTTTCGGGATAAAGAACGCCAGGTGATTGCGCGGCTTTTGGATGGGGTGCCGGCGGTTTTATCAGTTGGTGGCGGCGCCTTTTTGGATGCACAAACGCGCAATGTGATTGCGGCGCAGGGTGTGTCCTTATGGCTGGATGCGGATTTGGATTTGCTGTGGTCGCGGGTGAAACATCGCGATACGCGACCTCTGCTGCGCACCGCGGATCCGCGCGCCACTTTGGAAGATTTATTTAATGCGCGCAAAGACACCTATGCGCTGTCACAGCTGCGCGTCAAAGCCAAACCAGAATATGCGATCGAAGATATGTGCGCCAAAGTGATTGAAACATTGGCCGCTAATCCGAAAATTTTAAAGGTATCCGCATGACAGAAACCGTGCATGTTGCCCTGCCGGGGCGCGAATATGATATTTTCATTGGACAAGGGTTGGTGGCGCAGGCACCTGACTTGATTGCCCCGCTGATGCATCGGCCCAAGCTGGCAATTGTGACGGATGACAATGTGGCCCCATTGCATTTGGATGCGCTGCAATCGGCGCTGAAATCCGCAGGTATTGCCTCGGACGCGCTGGTCTTGTCCGCGGGCGAGGGGACGAAATCCTGGCCGTATTTGATCCGCACGGTGGAATGGCTGCTGGATCAAAAGGTTGAACGGCGCGATATGGTTGTCGCCCTGGGCGGCGGAGTGATCGGTGATTTGGTCGGGTTTGCCGCGGCGATTTTGCGCCGTGGAGTGCGGTTTGTGCAAATGCCAACCACATTGCTGGCGCAGGTGGACAGCTCGGTTGGGGGTAAAACGGGGATCAATGCGCCGCAGGGCAAAAATCTGGTTGGCGCGTTTCATCAGCCATCCATGGTGCTGGCCGATGTGGATTTGCTGGGCACGCTGCGCCCGCGCGATTTTCTGGCGGGCTATGGCGAAGTGGTCAAATACGGCCTACTGGGGGATGCCGCATTTTTTGATTGGCTGGAACAGCACGCCCCGGCAATGGCCGCAGGGGATATGGAGGCGCGCATTGCAGCCGTAAAACGATCCTGCCAAATGAAGGCCGATATTGTGCTGCGTGATGAAACCGAACAGGGGGATCGCGCGCTGTTGAATTTAGGCCATACATTTGGCCACGCGCTCGAGGCCGCAACCGGGTTTGGCGATCGGCTGTTGCACGGCGAAGGGGTGGCCATCGGCTGCGCATTGGCGCTGGAGCTGTCCGCCCGCTTGGGCCTCTCCTCGCAAGAAGATCCCAGCCGCCTGCGGGCGCATTTGGATCAGATGGGCATGATGAAAGATCTGGCCGAGATCCCGGGCGATTTGCCATCAGCCGCGGGGCTGTTGGATCTGATGGGGCAAGATAAAAAGGTGATTGACGGGCAGCTGCGGTTCATCCTGACCCGCGGGATTGGGAACAGCTTTGTCTCCTCTGATGTGCCAAAAGCGGCTGTTTTGGATTTGCTGACGGACGCCTTGCGCGCCCGTCATGCAATGTAATCTGTGATTACCCAAACATATCTGCCGTGATCCCAGCATACCACCCAATGCTTTCTTCATAGGTGGCTTTGCGCAGCGCCGCATCCTCGCCGGTTTGGGATACAAACCCATCCACTTTGGCGATCTTTTCATCCGTCGCCTGATAGCTGGCGCCGACCTTCACCCCATCATCGGTGTCGATCAATGACCAGCAGGTGTTTGAGAACTTCGCCGGAAAGACCTTGGACCCCGTCAGCGCACCGCGGATCGCCATGGCGGCCACCTTGGCCTGGCTGTTGGCGGAAAAGCCGGATTTGGGCATGTCACCCTGCGCGCAGGCATCGCCCAACACGTGGATATTTTCATCCAAACGCGATTGCATCGTATGGCCACTGACTGGCGCCCAATTGCCTTCGGTGATCCCCGCAATGTCGCAGATCCGCCCCGCCTTCATCGCAGGGATGACATTACAGGCATCCACCTTTTCCACGCTGCCATCAATGCTGACAGTCATCGCATCGGGATCAACGGATACGTTATCACCGCCAAAATCGGGGCCAATCCGTTCTATCATCCCGCCATAATGCCGCTGCCAGCCCTCTTCAAACAGGCCTTGTTTGGAAAATTTTGGTTTTGGATCCACCACCAAAATCTTGGCCGTTGGATTTTCCGCGCGCAATTTATGCGCCACCATCGACACGCGTTCATATGGCCCAGGTGGGCAGCGATAGGGGTTGGGCGGCGCGATCAGCGCAAACACCCCGCCCTTTGGCATGGCGGATATTTGCGCCGCCAGCAGCTCGCTTTGCGATCCTGCTTTATAGGCATGGGGCATTTTGTTTTGCGCAGTCACGTCCCACCCGGGCACGGCGCCATCGACAAAATCAATCCCCGGCGACAGCACCAAACGGTCGTATGGCAGAACCGCCCCGCCGGCCAATATCACCGTTCGCGCATCCCGATCAATTCCAACCGCCCAATCATGCACCACATTGATGCCGTATTGCGACGCCAGTGTGCCATAGGAATGGGCGATGCTGTCGATACTGCGGAAACCGCCGATATAAAGGTTCGAAAAGAAACAGGTGTAATAACTGCGCGTAGGTTCGACCAATGTGACATCAATTGCCCCTTTGCTGTCTTTGGCGATGTATCGCGCGGCGGTTGCCCCGCCTGCGCCGCCGCCGATCACAACGACCCGCGGTTTGCCCGCTGCGCGCAGCATCGGGGCGGCCATGGCACTGGCGGCCGCTGTTGAAGTGATGAAACCGCGTCTGGAGATGGTCATGGTTATTCCTCCCTTTTTGCTTATTTCTTGGCGAAATAGGCGGCCAGCGCAGCGATTTCTTCATTGCTCAGGCGGCCGGCCATCATCTGCATCACGGGATGGGCGCGGATTTTTTCTTTATAGGCGTGCATGGCGATGACGAAATCCCGCTCGGGCCAGCCGGTGATTGATGGAATGCCCTGATCTGCGCCGTTTTCTTGATGGCATGTTTTGCATTCAGATCCCAAATATTCGCCATATTCGGGATCCCCGATCAGGGATAAAATATTGGCCGGCAGCGTGATTTCTTCTGCATCCGCTGTCGGTGCTGCCTCGGGTATGTTTGCAGGGCTGTCTGAAAAGCTGCGCAAATAGGCGATGACGTGGTGGCGATCATTTTCATCCGCGATGCCGCGAAAATTCATGCGCGTGTCACTGACCAGAGATTTGGGGTTTTCAAGATAGGCATCCAATCGGTCGTAATCCCAAATCTGCCCATCACGACCGGCGCGGATTAATCCCTTTGAATAGCGGGTGTATCCATCAGCCGTGCCCATTTTTCGCCCAAAAATGCCGTTTAACTGGGGGCCCACCTTGTGCCGCGCATTGGTGCCAACGGCATGGCAACTGATACATTTTTTGAAAATCACCTCGCCCTTATCGGGATCCCCGAATGGGGCAGCCACTGTGGTTATCCCCCAAAGGATTCCACAAACAGCTATCATTTTGGAAACAATATGTCGCACCGCCCCTCCTTTAAAAAATAATAGTACACAAGGGGGCCTAGGCTGTCAAAAGAATTTGGTCCCCGTGGGTCGACCTGACATATGTGAACGGGGTTGCGGGACGGGGGGCAAGTCTTTATCCCTGAACCAAAATGCAAAGGCCCATCAGCAAGGGCCCTCAAAACGGAGCCACGCCATGTTTAACGCCCTGATATTGACTCAAAACGATGATGGCCTTGCCTCGGCGCAGGTGACCCAAATTTCCGATGCTGATTTGCCTGCAGGTGATGTGACGGTTGCCGTTGAATATACCACGGTGAATTACAAGGACGGGCTGTGCTTGTCGCCCAAAGGCGGCGGGTTGGTGCGCAATTATCCGCATGTGGGTGGCATTGATTTCGCTGGCACGGTCGAGGCATCGGATGACCCCCGTTATAAACCAGGTGACAAGGTGGTGCTGACCGGCTGGCGCGTGGGTGAGGTGCATTGGGGTGGATACGCGCAAAAGGCGCGGGTTCGGGCCGATTGGTTGGTGCCGCTGCCCGCTGGGCTGTCCACACGCGATGCGATGGCCGTTGGGACCGCAGGTTTTACCGCCATGTTGGCAGTTATGGCGTTGGAAAACCACGGGCTGAAACAGGGTGATGGTCCGGTATTGGTCACGGGCGCAGCTGGCGGTGTGGGTTCCGTTGCCGTGGCGATTTTGGCGGCATTGGGTCATCAGGTTGCGGCCGTGACCGGCCGTCCAGAAACCAGCGATTACCTGACATCTTTGGGGGCCACACAAATTGTGCCGCGTGACGATCTGAATGAAACGGTAAAGCGCCCGTTGGAAACCGAAACATGGGCGGGCTGTGTTGACGCCGTGGGCGGGGCCATGTTGGCGCGCGTTCTGGGACAGATGAAATATGGCGCCTCTGTCGCGGCTGTTGGTTTGGCGGGCGGGGCCGGGTTGCCGGCGACTGTGGTGCCGTTCTTGCTGCGCGGGGTGAATTTGCTGGGCATTGATTCGGTGATGCAACCCTATGCCGGCCGTCAGGCGGCTTGGGCGCGGATTGCACAGGATCTGCCGATGGAAAAGCTGGCATCGATGATCACACCTGCGACCCTGTCGGATTTGCCGGCGCTGGGTGCGGATATTTTGAAGGGCCAGGTTAAAGGCCGCGTTGTTGTTGATGTGAACGCGTAAATAAATAAGGACCGCTGAGTATGGCACAGGTTAAATTCGATGAAATGATTGCGCAGAAAATCGCGCAGCATGGGCTGGATGCGCGGCTAGCGGCGGTTCTGAACGCACTGGCAGATGCAATCACCCGGATCGAGGCGGATGTCCGCATTGGCCCACTGGCCGGCAATATTGGTCTGGCGGGCGCGCAAAATGTGCAGGGCGAGGATCAAAAGGCACTGGATGTTATCGCCGATATCCACGTCCAAAAGGCGCTTGAGGGCGTGGCGGGTGTGGCCGCTCTGGTATCTGAAGAATTGGATGATGTTATCTGGCTTAAAGAGCCGCAGCAGGGCGATTTTTTGGTCTATTACGATCCGCTGGATGGGTCATCGAATTTGGATGTGAACCTGTCGGTCGGTACAATTTTTTCGATCATACCGGTTCAGGCGGATGGCGATCGTAATGTGCTGCACCCGGGGCGGCTGCAAATCTGCGCGGGCTATGCGCTTTATGGGCCGGCGACCACGATTGTGCTGACCTTTGGTGATGATGTGCAGGGGTTCACGATGGACCCGCAAACAGGGGCGTTTTTGCGATCGCATGATGCGTTTTCAGTGCCTACGGATGCGGCCGAATTTGCCATTAACATATCGCGCTATCGCCACCTGCCACCAGGGTTTCGCGCCTATATTGATGATTGTTTAGCGGGCAAGGATGGCCCACGCGGGCGGGATTTGAATATGCGTTGGGTTGCATCCATGGTGGCGGAAATCCACCGCATTTTAACCCGCGGTGGGGTGTTTTTATATCCTGTTGATGCAAAAACATTGGACAAAGGCGGCCGGCTGCGCCTGATGTATGAGGCCAACCCCATGTCCATGATCATGGCCGCCGCAGGTGGGGCCGGTTCGACCGGCTGGCAGGATATTGTGGATGTGATGCCCCAGGGCCACCATGACCGTGTGTCTGTCGTGATCGGATCCGCGAATGAAGTGGCCGAGGTTGTGCGTTACAACGCTAGCTATCCTAAAAATATGGGATCGGCTTGATACGATAAACCAGCCGCGTGGGGGTCAGGCCCCCCGCGCGGCTTTTTCGTCGATGCCGGATGTGCCATGGCGGCGCATCAATTCGGCCTCGATATCATTTAACGTGACGCCGCGCGCGGCCATCATCACCAGAAAATGATACAGCACATCGGCGCCTTCGCCGATCAGCCCTTCGCGGTTGTTTTTCACCGCTTCGATAATACATTCTACGGCTTCTTCACCGAATTTCTCGGCGCATTTTTCGGGGCCTTTGGCCAGCAGTTTCGCCGTCCACGAGCTATCGGGATCAGCCGATTTGCGC
Source organism: Paracoccaceae bacterium (assembly GCA_023260835.1). Taxonomy (GTDB): domain Bacteria; phylum Pseudomonadota; class Alphaproteobacteria; order Rhodobacterales; family Rhodobacteraceae; genus JALQTR01. The sequence continues at coordinate 84 of JALQTR010000100.1, read as the reverse complement.
GCCTCGATGGTGGCAGCCAGTTTGTCGAGAACAGTCATCAGAGCCTCACAGGAATGCCCGCGGCGGCCATGTATTCCTTGGCCT
>JALQTR010000035.1 GCA_023260835.1 Paracoccaceae bacterium | reverse complement strand
ACGGTAATCATGGTTGCTCCAAAGAGTCCAGGTTCAGAGGTTCGTGAAGAGTATAAGCGCGGTTTCCACATGAAAATCATGGGTATTACCAACGATGCACACCGCCCCAGTGCCAGCATTCAGGACCGCGGCCAAGACATCGTCGTTTTGCGCCGATCGCCCTGCGCGTTTGGTCATGCCAAAGGCCGTCAGGCGCGCGCGCAGCTGCGGGGCGTCGTCAAAAAACGCGCTGTCGGTGGGGTTGGCCCCGGGCCAGCCGCCTTCGATATAATCCACGCCCAATTCATCCAAAGCCGCCGCGATGGCGTGTTTTTCTTTGGTGGAAAATTGCACGCCTTGGGTTTGCTGCCCATCGCGCAATGTGGTGTCGTAAATATAAAGGCGCTGTTTCATGGGGTTACCTGATTATAGTGATGCGGCCGCAGCCGTGATTGCGGCACCATCTGTTTGCGCGTCCGCGGCGGCTTCGAAGCTGTCTTTGCTGGCGCGCAGGGACAGGCCAGTGCCATCACAAAGCTGTCGAATGTGATCGGCGCGATCAAAATCTTTGGCCAAACGCGCAGCGCGCCATGCGGCCAAAATCGTGAATACGGCATCTTGCATCGACAACAAATCCGCCGGCGCGGTAAAATGCAGATCCCCTTGGGTGACTGTTTCATCGGCCTGATACCAACCGCCCAAATCATCGCTAAGCAGCCCCAAAACGGCGGCCGAGGCGCGAAAATCATCTGCCGAAACCTGCCCTGCGGCACAGGCTTTGGCCATTTTATCCAAATGCGCCAGCGCGCCGGGGGTGTTCAGGTCTTGGCCCAGAAGCTCGAGCAGTTTGGGGTCCACCTGTCCGATGCCGGCACCGGCAATCAGGCTGCGCCATTTGCGCAGGGTTTTTTGTGCATCTTCCGCCTTTTTCGCGGTCCAATCCATTGGCTTGCGATAATGGGTGCCAAGAAAGACAAAGCGGATCACCTCGCCCGGGATGCCCTGATCCAGCAACTGCCGCACGGTGAAGAAATTGCCCAGTGATTTGGACATTTTCTTGCCCTCGACCAGCAGCATTTCATTGTGCAGCCAGATGTTGGCGAATTGCCCTTCGGGATGGGCGCAGCAGCTTTGGGCGATTTCGTTTTCGTGATGCGGAAACATCAGATCATTGCCGCCGGCGTGGATGTCAAAGCTGTCGCCCAGAATGTCATGCGACATGGCCGAACATTCGATGTGCCAGCCGGGGCGCCCGCGCCCCCATGGGCTGTCCCAACCGGGCTGATCGCTATCTGACGGTTTCCAAAGGACAAAATCCATTGGATCCTCTTTGAAGGGGGCAACCTCGACCCGCGCACCGGCGATCATATCATCTACGGACCGGCCCGACAGCGCGCCATAGTCGGTGTAGCTGCGCACCCGAAACAGCACATGGCCCTGCGCGGCATAGGCATGACCGCGATCAATCAGCCCTTCGATCATCGTGATCATCTGCCCGATATAGGCCGTTGCCCGTGGCATATGATCCGGCTGCAACGCCCCCAGTTGCGCCATATCATCCAAATACCAGGCGATGGTTTCTTCGGTGATGTCGCTGATGGGGCGGTCGGTTTGCGCCGATTTGGCGTTAATTTTATCGTCCACATCGGTGAAATTACGCACATAGGTGACATGACCTGCGCCATAAACCGTCCGCATCAGCCGATACAGCACATCAAACACCACAACGGGCCGCGCATTCCCCATATGTGCGCGGTCATAAACGGTTGGCCCGCAGACATAAATCCCGATGCGATTAGGATCCAGTGGGGTGAACCGTTCACGTTTGCGACTGCGCGAATTATGCAGAAAAATATCAACCATTGTGTTTTTACTTTTAAATAGGGGCGTGTTTCGTCTGGGGTTAGCAAATTCCCTTGGCTGGCTAAAGAGTAAAATGACCGCAGGGGCAGAACCCAAGGTCCCCCTTGCCGCTGCTTGAGTTTACCCCAACGCCCTGATATGCCGCAAATCAGCATAAGACATGAACGGTTATGGCAAAAAAATCGACCCAGCAAAGCGGTATGCACCTGTTGCAATACATTGTCCTTCGGGCGGTGGTGTTTGTGATGCGGCTGCTGCCCTATCGGTTGCGCATTCGTTTTGGCGGCTGGCTGATGGCACGCGTTCTGGGGCCAGTTGCGGGTTTCAAAAAACGCATTGCGAATAATTTGGACATGATCTGCCCAGATTTGGAACAAAAGGCGCGTAACGAAATTTTCAATGAAGTGCCTGATAATTTCGGCCGCACATTGTTTGAAATTTTTTCGGGGCAGGCGTTTTTGGATCACATTCGCGACATGCCATTTGGCGGCCCAGGATTAGATGCGTTGCTGGCGGCACAGGCGCAGGGCCGTCCGGTTATTATCGTGTCGGGGCATTTTGGGAATTACGATGTGATCCGTGGCGGGCTGGGCCAACGCGGGGTGACGGTTGGCGCGCTCTATCGCAAAATGGCCAATCCGGCGGTTAATCGGTTTTATGTGGATGCGATTGGGGTGATTGGTCGGCCGCTGTTTGAACGTGGCCGCAGAGGTATGGGGCAGATGGTTCGGTTTTTAAAACAGGGCGGTTGTTTGGCGATTTTGCATGATCAAAATGTATCGGGCGGAACGCCGCTGCAGTTCTTTGGCCGCACCGCCTATACCGGGCTTTCGGCGGCCGATTTGGCGCTGAAATATGATGCGCTGCTGATCCCGTGCTATGCCATACGTCAGCCTGATGGGCTGAGCTTTGTCACCCAATTCGACCCACCCATCCCCCACAGTGATCCCCCCACGATGATGCAGGCCCTCAATGACGGGCTCGAGGCGCAGGTGCGCGCGCATATGGGGCAGTGGTTTTGGGTGCATCGCCGCTGGCGTGACTTTCCCCATAAAACAAAGCCATGAAGGGGCTTTCTTTGCCGCGCCAGCAGGTGTAACAGCGCGGTTATGGAAAAAGATGCAATCATTCGCCTTCGCCCCAATGCCGCTGCCCGGGCCATTCGCCATGGGTTCCCTTGGGTTTATGACAATGAATTGGTGCTGGATCGGCGATCGCGCGGGTTGGCGCCGGGCAGCTTTGCGGTGCTGCAAGATGCGGATCGGTCCGATCTGGCGCGGGTGACGGTGAACCCAAATTCCCGCATATTTGCCCGCGTGCTGGACACGGATGCGCAGGTGCAGATTGATCGGGCCTGGGTCTGGGCGAAACTGGCGCAGGCGGCGGCATTGCGCGCGCGACTGTTCGATGCGCCCTATTATCGACTGGTCCATGCCGAGGCTGACGGCCTGCCAGGTGTGATCATCGATCGATTTGGCGATCATTTCGTGATCCAACCCAACGCGGCCTGGGCCGATGCCATGCTGGATGATTTCACAGCCTTTTTGCGTGATGAATTGGGCGCGGCCTGCGTGATCAAAAGCGCCTCTGGCCGCGCGCGCAAATTGGAAGGGCTGGATGATGTGGGGGGCGTGCTGCATGGCACGGGGCCCGATGCGCCCATTGCGGTTTCGATGAATGGGGCGACCTATTTGGCGGATCTGGTGGATGGGCAAAAAACGGGCCTGTTTTATGATCAGCGACCCAATCATGCCTTTGTGGCGCCGCTGTGCCGCGGCGGCGATGTGCTGGATGTGTTCAGCCATGTCGGTGGCTTTGGCTTGGCGGCATTGGCTGCGGGGGCGCAGGCGGTGACCTGTGTGGATGGATCCGCGGCGGCGCTGGATCTGGCGGCGCAGGGCGCGGCACTGACGCGCGCGGGTGCAGATTTTACCGCCCGTCAGGGCGATGCCTTTGATGTGCTGGAACAGCTTGCGGCGGAAGGCGCGCAATTTGACGTGGTGATCTGTGATCCGCCCGCCTTTGCCCCGTCGAAAAAGGCGCTGGATGCGGGGCTGCGGGCCTATGAACGGATTGCGCGTCTGGCGGCGCCATTGGTGCGCAAGGGTGGGTTTTTGGCCCTGTGTTCATGTTCGCACGCCGCTGATTTGGGCAAATTCCGTACCGCCTGCAATCGCGGTATTGGCCGCGCTGGCCGGCAAAGCGGCCTGATTTACACCGGTTTTGCGGGGCCCGATCATCCGATGCACCCGCAATTGGCCGAAAGCGGGTATCTGAAGGCATTGGTTTACGCGCTGTGAAGCTGCTGTTGGATGCCTGCGTTTTATACCCAACTGTAATGCGCGAGGTCCTGCTCGGGGCCGCGCAGCTGGGCGCGTTTCAGCCGCTCTATTCTGCGCGCATTTTGGAAGAATGGGCGCGCGCGGCCGCCCGTCTGAACCCGGCGCAGCAGGACATCGCCCGCAGCGAGATTGCCCTGATGCGGGCCGCATTCCCCCGCGGCGAGATCACCGTGGGGCAGGGGACCGCAGCGCGGCTATATCTGCCAGATGTGAATGATATCCATGTATTGGCGGCCGCCATTGATGGCGGGGCGGATCTGATCGTGACGATGAACGCCAAGGATTTCCCCCGCCATACCCTGCGCGAAGAAGGGCTGGATCGCATCGACCCCGATGCGCTGATGTGCCAGCTGTATGCGGATTATGCTGCGCCGCTGTCGGGTGATGCTGCACGCATCGTTCAAACCGCACAGCAGCTGTCGGGTGAGGATTGGAGTTTACGCAAGCTATTCAAAAAGGCCCGCCTGCCGAGATACGCAAAATTATTGGATCGCGGCCGTGCCTGACGCACGATCAGCGAAACCAAGGGGCGGTCGCTGATCGTACGGGCAGGGGATTAATCGCCGATTTTATCCTGCGTGCGCAGGTCAAAATCAGATGCATCGTGGCGTTCATGCAGCTGCAACTGCGGCTCGCCAAAGGCGCGGTTGACCATGCGGCCGCGCTGCACCGCGGGGCGGGCGTCGATCTTTTGCGCCCAAGCCATGACATGGGTGTAACTTTCGACATCCAAGAATTCGGCGGCATTATACAGCCGGCCCAGCACCAGCTGGCCATACCATGGCCAAATGGCGATATCGGCGATGGTGTAATCTTGACCGGCGATAAATGGCACCTGGGCCAGACGTTTGTCCAACACATCCAGCTGGCGTTTGGTTTCCATGGTGAACCGGTCGATCGGGTATTCAAATTTTTCTGGTGCATAGGCATAGAAATGCCCAAAGCCGCCGCCCAAATAAGGCGCGCTGCCCATCTGCC
>JALQTR010000202.1 GCA_023260835.1 Paracoccaceae bacterium | reverse complement strand
CTCCATTACTGCGCTCATGTCCACCTCGTTATAGGTGGTCAGCATGGCGGCGGTGTTTTGGCTGTCTTTCAGACGCCGTGCGATGGTCTGGCGCAGGCGGGTCATCTTGACCCGCTCTTCGCGCGCGGCATCGGTTGCGGGCACGGGGGCACGCGGGGTGGGCGCAGTCGCCGCAGGCGCTGGGGCCGCCGCCGCGGCCTGAACGGCGCGGGCGACATCCTCTTTCATCACGCGGCCGTCTTTGCCGGTGCCTTGCACCTGTGCGGGGGTCAGGCCGGCTTCGGCCATAGCCTTTTGCGCCGATGGGGCGTTTTCAATGTCTTTACCAGCAGGCGCCGCGGCTGGTGCCGCGGGGGCTGCGCTTGCCGCTGGAGCTGCTGCTGCGGCGGTTCCGCCGCTGATCACGCCCAACTGGCCGCCCGCCGCAACGGTTGAGCCAGCGGCGGCCATGATTTTACCCAAAACACCGGCAGCAGGCGCTGGCACTTCGACCGATACTTTATCGGTTTCCAGCTCGCACAGGATTTCATCCTGTGCCACGGCCTCGCCTTCGGCTTTGAACCAATTGGCCACGGTGGCTTCAGACACCGATTCGCCCAGCGCCGGCACCATCACATCCACATCTGCTGTGGATGCCGCGGCGGGCGCGGCGGCGGCGGGGGCCGCTTTGGCCGCGCCGGCTGCGCCTTCTTCGATGGTGGCCAGCAGGGCATCCACACCAACTGTGTCACCTTCATTGGCGACCAAAGCGCCCAGCACGCCTGCCGCAGGCGCTGGGACTTCAACCGTGACTTTATCGGTTTCCAATTCGCACAGCATTTCATCGGCTGCGACCTGATCGCCTGGCTTTTTGAACCATGTGGCAATCGTGGCTTCGCTGACAGATTCGCCCAAAGTGGGCACGCGCACTTCGATGGTCATGTTTATTTTCCTTCAATCGTCAGCGCCTGATCAATCAGCGCCTGTTGTTGTGCTTTGTGTTGAGATGCCAAACCCGTGGCCGGCGACGCACTGGCCGCACGCCCCGCATAATCTGGGCGCTGATGTTTTGCGCCGATCCGGGTCAGACACCATTCGATATTGGGTTCGATAAAGCTCCACGCGCCTTGGTTTTTGGGCTCTTCTTGGCACCAAACCATTTCGGCCTGCGTGAAACGTTCCAATTCCTTGACCGCTGACATCGCAGGGAAAGGATATAGCTGTTCAAACCGCATCAAATAAATGTCATCAATCCCGCGCGCATCGCGTTCTTCCAGCAGGTCATAATAAACCTTGCCCGAACACATCACCACGCGCTTGATCTTATCATCCGCCACCAATTTGGTGTCCGAATGGCCCTGCTGGGCGTCATCATGCAAAATCCGGTGGAAGCTGGAACCGGTGGTAAAATCCGCCGCATCCGATATCGCCAGCTTGTGGCGCAGCAGGGATTTGGGGGTCATCATGATCAACGGCTTACGGAAAGTCCGATGCAGCTGACGGCGCAAAATGTGGAAATAGTTCGCCGGCGTGGTGCAGTTTGCCACAATCCAGTTATCCTGCCCACACATCTGTAAGAACCGCTCCAATCGGGCCGAGCTGTGTTCCGGCCCCTGCCCTTCGAACCCATGTGGCAACAACACCACCAGACCCGACATCCGCAGCCATTTGCTTTCGCCCGAGCTGATGAATTGGTCGAACATGATCTGCGCACCATTGGCGAAATCGCCAAATTGCGCTTCCCACATCACCAGCGCGTTGGGTTCGGCCAGCGAATAACCATATTCAAAGCCCAAAACCGCATATTCAGACAGCATTGAATCGATCACTTCATACCGCGCTTGACCCTCGCGGATATTATTGAGCGGATAGAACCGCTCTTCGGTGTTTTGATCAATCAGCCCGCTGTGACGCTGGCTGAAGGTGCCGCGGGTACTGTCTTGGCCGGCCAAACGTACTGGATAGCCTTCGGTCAAAAGGGATCCAAAGGCCAGCGCCTCGCCCGTGGCCCAATCAAAGCCCGTGCCGGTGGCGAACATCTCTTTCTTCGTCTCCAGCAGGCGCTGCACTGTGCGGTGCAGGGGCAGGCCTTCGGGGGTACGGGTCAGGGCCGCACCAACCTGGGCCATGGTGTCCGGGCTGATGGCGGTTTCACCGCGTTGATATTCATCCTTTTTGCCGGCCAGATGCGCCCATTTTCCGTCCAGCCAGTCGGCTTTGTTGGGTTTGAACTCTTTGCCGGCTTCGAACTCTTCATTCAGCAGGGCCTGAAAGCTGGCTTTCATATCCTCGATCTCGCCCTCGGGGATCAGCCCATCCTGAACCAGACGTTCGGTGTACAGCGTCAGTGTTGTTTTGTGCTTTTTGATCTTGTTATACATGATCGGGTTGGTGAACATCGGCTCATCGCCTTCGTTATGCCCAAACCGACGATAACAGAAGATATCAATCACCACATCTTTGTGGAATTTCTGGCGGAATTCCGTGGCAACTTTGGCTGCGTGGACAACCGCTTCGGGGTCATCGCCATTGACGTGGAAAATCGGCGCCTCGACCATCAGCGCGATATCCGTTGGATAGGGGCTAGAGCGGCTGAAATGCGGTGCCGTGGTAAAGCCAATTTGGTTGTTCACAACCAGATGGATTGTCCCGCCGGTTTTATGGCCAACAAGCCCCGACAGGCCAAAACATTCAGCCACAACACCCTGCCCGGCAAAGGCGGCATCGCCATGCAGCAAAATGGGCAGCACTTTGGTCCGGTCTGTATCGTTCAGTTGTGCCTGTTTGGCGCGAACCTTACCCAGAACCACGGGGTTCACGGCCTCTAGGTGGCTGGGGTTGGCGGTCAGCGACAGGTGCACGCGGTTGCCATCAAATTCGCGGTCGGATGAGGCCCCCAAATGGTATTTCACATCGCCTGAGCCGTCGACCTCTTCGGGTTTGAAGCTGCCGCCTTGGAATTCGTTGAAGATCGCGCGGTAAGGTTTGCCCATCACATTGGCCA
>JALQTR010000195.1 GCA_023260835.1 Paracoccaceae bacterium | reverse complement strand
ACACCGTGGCAGGCATCAGCGCGCCGGTCGGGCAGGCCTGCACACATTCGCCGCAGGCCACACAGGTTGAGGCACCCATCGGATCAGCCAAATCGAATGTGGGATAGGCATCATGCCCCCGCCCAGACATACCGATCACGTCATTCACCTGCACCTCGCGGCAGGCGCGCACGCACAGGCCGCATTGGATACAGGCATCCAGATTGACTCGCATCGCCACATGGCTGTCATCCAGCAGCGGCACGCGGTCCGCTTCGATCGTGGGGAAGCGGCTGGTGCTAACGCCCTGCGCATCGGCCATATCCCACAGATGCGATGCCGCATCATGCGCGGCGGCGCGTTCGGGCTGATCCGCCAACAACAATTCCGTCACCAAAGCGCGGGCCTTGACCGCGCGATCCGATTGCGATTTCACCGCCATTCCCGCCTGCGGCGCACGGCAGCAAGATGGGGCCAAGGTGCGTTCGCCATCAATTTCCACCACACAGGCGCGGCAATTGCCATCGGGGCGGTATCCGGTTTGATCATTATGACACAGATGCGGGATATCGGTACCGTGGCGTTTGGCCACCTGCCAAATGGTTTCGCCGTCCCGCGCTGTGACCTCTTGCCCGTCCAAAGTGAAGGTGACGGTGTGCTGTTCGTTCAAATCTTTCATCTTACACTTCCTTGGCAAAATGTTTCATGACCAGACGGATCGGGTTTGGCGCCGCCTGCCCCAACCCGCAGATCGAGGCATCGCCCATCACCTGGCACAAATCTTCCAGCAGAACCTGATCCCATTTGGGCGCCTGCATCAGCTTCACCGCCTTTTCGCATCCCACACGGCAGGGGGTGCATTGGCCGCAGCTTTCGCTTTCAAAGAACCGCAGCATATTCAACGCGGCATCGCGCGCGCTGTCCTGATCAGACAGAACCACCACCGCGGCCGATCCGATAAAGGTGCCATGCGGCTGCAACGTGTCAAAATCCAGCGGGATATCGTTCATCGATGCCGGCAACAGCCCCGAAGATGGACCGCCCGGTTGATAGGCCTTGAATTCATGTCCAGCGGCCATGCCGCCTGCGGCCTCGATAATGTCCAAAATGGTCGATCCAGCGGGCAGCAAATAGACCCCAGGCGCCGCCACACGGCCCGACACCGAATAGCTGCGCAGTCCCTTGCGGCCATTCTTTTCGACCGATGACAGGATATCCGCACCCTCGCGACAGATGCGCGCGACCCAATGCAGGGTTTCGACGTTATGCACCAATGTGGGGCGATCAAAAATCCCCACCTGCGCGACGAAAGGCGGGCGCAGACGCGGAATGCCACGCTTGCCTTCGATGCTTTCGATCATCGCGCTTTCTTCACCGCAGATATAAGCCCCAGCCCCACGGCGCAGATCAATATAACCCGGCGCAACAAGACCCGCATGTTCCAATGCCGCAATTTCAGTACGCAATATATGCAGAACGGCCGGATATTCATCTCGCATATAAATGAATGCTTTTTCCGCCTCGACCGCCCATGCGGCGATCAACATACCTTCTAGGAACAGATGCGGTGTTCGTTCCAGATAATAGCGGTCTTTGAAGGTGCCGGGCTCGCCTTCGTCCCCGTTCACGGCCAGATACCGTGGGCCGGCATTGGCGCGCACAAAACCCCATTTTTTACCCGATGGGAAACCCGCGCCGCCCAAACCACGCAGACCAGCAGACAGAACTTTGTCCTGCACCGCTTCCCAATCACCGCCAGCACGCAATGATTTCAGCGTTTCATATCCACCATTTGCGACATAGGCATCCAACGTTTCGTAATCGGGGATTTCCGCGTGATAATCGCCAGCAGTAATAACCGCGTCCACCTTTTCTGGTGTGGCATGATCAATATGCTTATGTCCAATTTCCAATACGGGTGCGGTATCACAGCGCCCCATGCAGGGTGCACGCAGAACACGCACCTGCGACGGGTCCAAACCATCTTCAAGCGCCTTTTGCAATTGTTCGGCCCCCGCCAATTC
>JALQTR010000068.1 GCA_023260835.1 Paracoccaceae bacterium | reverse complement strand
CCCTGAATTTGGGCCGCGTGCAAATCCAGCGTCAAAACCCGCTCAATGCCGGCAGACACCATCATATTGGCCACCAATTTGGCGGTGATCGGTGTGCGTGCCTTTGTTCGGCGATCCTGCCGTGCATAACCGAAATAGGGGATCACCGCGGTGATGCGCGCAGCCGAAGACCGACGCAGCGTATCGCAGATGACCAGCAGTTCCATTAGATTGTCATTCGCAGGGTTCGATGTGGGTTGAATGACGAACATATCCTCGCCGCGGACGTTTTCGTAAATTTCGACAAAGATTTCTTGGTCATTGAAACGTTCGACCCGCGCATCGACCAAATCAACCGGACGACCCCGATGCATGGCTGTGCGTTTTGCAATGGATTTGGCAAGCGGCATATTGGCGTTGCCGGAAATAAGCTTGGGCTCAAGGGGGTTGGCCATGGCAGTGGCTCTCCTGCGGAATGTGACAGATTCGTGATACCAGCGGGCTTATCAAGCGCGCGGGTCCAAGTCAAAGTGATGCTTGATGAAAATGTGGTTCCAATCGCCGCAGGCAGCGTCTAGGCAGGCCACAGGAAAAGGATTTTTGATATGGATATGCCATTTACGCGGGACATGGGGCAAGGTGGGCAGCATGCCCTGATGATCCATTGCATGCTGGCGCATAGCCGGGCTTGGGCAGGTCTGTCGCAGCATCTTGGGGATTATTACCAGATGCATGCGTTTGATTTGCCCGGGCATGGCCGCGCCGCCCCATGGGATGGCCGGGTCGAGCTGCAGCTGTATGCGGCACAAATGGCGCATCGGGTTATGGATGGGCGCCCCATGGATGTGATTGGGCATTCCTTTGGCGCGACTGTGGCGTTGCGATTGGCCGTGTTGTTTCCCCAACTTGTCCAGCGATTGGTGTTGGTTGAACCTGTGTTTTTTGCCTCTGCGCGGGATGGATCGGCGCGTGTTGATGCGCTGTTGCAGGCCGAACATGACCGCTGCGCTGCCCAGTTTGCTGCGGGGGATTATATGGGCGCTGCGCAACGGTTTTTTGCCTTTTGGGGCGATGGTCCAGCGGTATGGGCCAAGCTGCCACAGGCCAAGCGTGATATGATCGCAGGGCAAATGCGCCTGATCGAGGCAACAGGGATCAGCGTTTATGATGATGCCCCGGGGTTATTGCGCCCAGGGGTATTGGACAGATTGGATATCCCTGTTTTGCTGGTCGAAGGCGAACAAAGCCCACCGATTATAGCCGCCATTAATAACGGTCTGCAAAACCGCTTGCCCAACGTGCAGCGTGCGCAAATTGCCGGGGCGGGCCATATGGCCCCGCTGACCCATCCTGCGGATTGCGCGCAGGTGATCCGGCGCTTTGTCGAGAAATAAAAAAGCGATGGTGCCAGGGGGGAGGAATGGCACCATCGCTGATATGACGGCTGACAAACTGGGAGGAACGTCCCGCCGTGTTACCTAATGACCCCGAATTGGGAGGAAGGGGTCATTCGGATCTGGTTTGGGCCTAACTGTGGTTAAGCCCTGACAGGCGCGGCAAAATTGGGAGGAGGCGCCGCGCCTGCCAAAGGTCGGTCTTAGCCGCGAACGCCATAGGCCGCATCCATCGCAACCTGTTTGATCATGCTGCGGTTCATGCCCATATCCGCCAGCTCGCGGTTGCTCAGCTGTGACAGCTCGGCATAGGTGGTGCGATAAACTGCGCGACGTTCTGCGGCGGTGATTACTTTTTTCACAAAGCCAGCGATACGCTGTGCGATGATGGCGCTTGGGGCGGCGTCTTGGGTGATATATGCCATTGTCTTTGTCCAGTTGTGTTGCGGGCGCTGCGGCATCCGCGGTTAATCTCTGGGATCAATATGGCGCGCATTCTGCAACTGCACAATGGACAGGTTGGAATTGCTGCTATGCAGCAAATGCAAGGCTTAAGTCATAGGGATGTTACAATGCTTCGCGGTGCCAAAGGGCCTCGGCTATGTGATCGGATGTGATGGCGGGCGATCCGGCCAAATCCGCAATGCTGCGCGCAACGCGTTGCAGGCGGTGTAATCCGCGGGCTGAAAGATGCAGGGTATCACAGGCTCGCGCCAACAGGGCGCGGCTTTCATCGCAAAGCGGGGCGTGTTTGTCCAAAAGGCCGCCAGACAGATCAGCGTTCAACCGGCCATCGCCGTTACGTTGATCCTGACAGTGGCGCGCGGCAGTGACGCGGGCGCGAATCTCGGCGCTGGTAGGGCCGGTGGGGGCCTGATCCAATTCACTGGGATGGACGGCGGGCACATGGATCAACATGTCAAACCGATCAATCAGCGGGCCAGATATGCGATTAATATAGGTGCTGCCGCATCCCGGCGCGCGCGGGCAGGCCCGCGAGGGGTCGGCCAAATGCCCGCAGCGGCAGGGATTCGCAGCCGCCATAAGAAGGAATTTGCTGGGATAGCTGGTTTTGGCATGAACGCGCGCAATAGATACATTGCCGGTTTCAACCGGTTGGCGCAGACTGTCCAGCGCCTGAGGGCTGAATTCAGGCATTTCGTCCAAGAACAGCACACCATTATGGGCCAAGCTGACCTCGCCCGGGCCGGCCCCGCGGCCTCCGCCAACCAAGGCGGGCATGGATGCGGTGTGATGCGGCGCGCGAAACGGGCGCGCCTGTGGGATGGCGCCGTCTTTTGTCAGCCCCGCCAGCGAATGCAATATGGATGTCTCCAGCGCCTCGCGCGCTGTCATCGGTGGCATAATGGTTTGCAACCGTGCTGCCAGCATCGACTTGCCGGCCCCCGGCGGTCCGATCAGTAACAGATTATGGCGTCCGGCCGCGGCGATTTCCAGCGCCCGTTTGGCCCGTGATTGCCCCTTTACATCCCGCATGTCCAGATCTGGTGGCGCCTGCATCGCCGCTGTGCGGCGCGGTGCCGGCGCGGGCACGCAGATCTGACCGTTCAAATGGGCAATAACATCCGACAAATTCGCCGGAGCAATAGTCCGGCTGGCATCCGACCAGGCGGCTTCTGGCCCACAGGCCGCAGGGCAGACCAGCTGCAAATCCGCCTCGGCCGCGGCAAGGGCGGCAGGCAGCGCGCCTTTGACGTGCAGCATGCGCCCATCCAAGGCCAATTCCCCGATGGCCAGCAAACCCGCCGCCTGATCACGCGGAATGGCATCGATTGCCGCCAAAAGCGCCAGCGCGATGGGCAGATCGTAATGGCTGCCCTCTTTGGGCAAGCTGGCGGGGGCAAGGTTGATGGTGATTTTTTTTGCCGGTAGGGCCAGTGACAGGCTGGCCAAGGCCGCGCGCAGGCGCTCGCGCGCCTCGGACACGGCTTTGTCGGGCAGGCCGACGATGGTGAAGCCCGGCACGCCTGCGATCAGCGCGCATTCGACCGTAATAATCTGTGGTGACATCCCATCAAAAGCCACCGTTTGGCAATGCGCGACCATACTATCCCCTTTAGTGACGTTTTGGGGATATTAACCTGTATCTATTAACGATGTTTTAAACGGCGCGTCCACGCGCAGCAATTTCGCGCCCCGCTGCCACGGCCGATGCCCAGGCCCATTGGAAATTATACCCACCCAGCCATCCGGTGACATCCACTGCCTCGCCGATGGCGAACAGGTTCGGCAGATGCTTTGCGGCCATGGTTTTGCTGTCCAACCCATCACAGGCAATGCCGCCCAAGGTCACTTCGGCCTTGCGATAGCCTTCGGTGCCGCTGGGGCGCAGCTGCCAGTCCCGCAAACTGGCGCAAATATCCCCCAAATGGGCATCGCTGTAATCGGCCAAATTGCGTGATAAATCCAACTGTTGCCCCCAAAAGGCAATAAACCGCGCAGGCAGCATGGCGCCCAAGGCGGTGGCCAGCTTTTGCCGCCCAGCCGTGCTGCGTTGGTCGCGCAAACGCGCCAAAAATGCGCCGTCTGGATCAAGGTTCACCCTGATCGTGCCGCCTTCGCGCCAATAACTGCTGATTTGCAGGATGGATGGGCCGGATAATCCGCGGTGGGTGAACAGCATCGCCTCGTCAAATGCGGGGCCGTTCGCGGTTGCGCGAGCCGGCACAGACAGGCCCGAGAGTTCAGCGAAACGACCATCCGAAAATGTCAGCGGCACCAGGGCAGGCCGTGTGTCGGTGACGCGCAGATCAAATTGCTGGGCCAAATCATAGGCCAGGCCACTGGCCCCCATTTTGGGAATGGATTTGCCACCGGTTGCCAGCACAATGTGGCGCGCGCTTAGGCTGCGGCGCACGCCCTGCCGGTCAACATCAATCTGAAACTGCGTACCATCGTGGCGCAGGGCCACGATCGATGTTTGCAGCCAAACCTGAGCGTCTGCGGCATCGACTTCGGCCAATAACATGTCAATCACATCGCGCGCGCTGTTGTCGCAAAACAGCTGCCCCAATGTCTTTTCGTGATAGGCGATTTTATGTTTGGCGATCAGGTCCAGAAAATCCCATTGCGTATATCGGGCCAATGCGGATTTGGCGAAATGCGGGTTTTCGCTGATGTAATTTTCCGCGCTGGCGTAAAGATTGGTGAAATTACAGCGCCCGCCGCCCGATATGCGCACCTTTTCAGCGGGCGCCTTGGCATGGTCCAGTACCAAACAGGATCCACCCGCAAAAGCAGCGCACATCAGCCCTGCGGCCCCGGCGCCCAATATGATCGTATTGTAAATCATAGCTGTTGAATTGGGCCTTGCTAAATGACTTTCATTTCTGTGTGGATTTGATATGCTGTCTATCAAAGCGGCACAAGACCGCCCGGGTTACGGCAAGCAGCATCGGCAGCAGGCAATATGACAGATATGATCTACAGCGGGCTTGCGCAAAGCCAACGCGAACCTGTGCTATCGAAATGGTGGCGCACGGTGGATAAGACCTCGATCGCGCTGGTGATTGGGTTATTTGCGATTGGCATTTTGCTCGGGTTGGCGGCCTCCCCTCCATTGGCGGAAAAAAACGGGTTTGCCCCGTTTCATTATGTGCAGCGCCAAGCGGTGTTTGGCGGTGCGGCATTGGGGGTGATGTTGGTGTCCTCGATGTTGCCGGTTCTTCTGATCCGCCGTGCGGCGGTGATTGGGTTTGCATTGGCCTTTGTTGCGCTGGCACTGTTGCCGATTTTGGGAACTGATTTTGGCAAAGGCGCGGTCCGGTGGTATTCGCTGGGCTTTGCCAGCTTGCAGCCCTCAGAATTTCTCAAGCCACTGTTTTTTGTTACATCCGCGTGGATGATGGCCGCTGTAACCCCACCAGTTACACTGGCCGATAAACGCAGGTTAAAGCTGGCGCAATCTAGGTTAGAAGGC
>JALQTR010000092.1 GCA_023260835.1 Paracoccaceae bacterium | reverse complement strand
CAGATCGGTTTCGCTGGGCCCGGCGGGGGCGGCGGGGGCGGCCTCGGCCTCTTGCTTTTCAGTGGCCTCTTTGATTTTGTTCACCGAGCGCACCAACATGAACACCACCCAGGCGATGATCAGGAAATTGATCACGGCCATGATGAAGGCGCCATAGGCAAAGACCGATGCGCCCGCTTCGCGCGCGGCCTCAAGCGAGGCGCCGATTGGCACATCCCCCGACAAAACAGCGTAATTATTGGTGAAATCCACCCCGCCGGTGAACAGGCCGATAATGGGGTTGATCAAATCCTTAACCAGCGATTGCACAATCGCGGTGAAGGCCGCGCCGATGATAATCCCGACCGCCATATCCATGACATTGCCGCGGGCAATAAAATCTTTGAACTCTTTCAATATTGGGGGCTCCGTATTTTTGTAAACTTCACTAAAATTATATTCTAAAGTTTATTCACAAATCAACAAAAGTCTGCTTCGCATTGCGCCCTTGCCGCAGACGAAGAAGGGCTCTAGATATTGTTGCATGCAAACACCTCTGATCGATCCCTTTGCCCGCCCCATCACCTATCTGCGTGTGTCTGTGACAGATCGCTGCGATTTTCGCTGTGTTTATTGCATGGCGGAAAACATGACCTTTTTGCCCAAAAAGGAATTACTGACGCTGGAAGAATTGGATCGGCTGTGCAGCCTGTTTGTTGGTATGGGCGTGAAAAAGCTGCGCATCACCGGGGGCGAACCGTTGGTGCGTAAAAACATTATGTCCTTCTTTCAGGCAATGTCGCGGCATTTGGACAGTGGTGATCTGGATGAATTAACCCTGACCACCAATGGATCTCAGCTGGGCCGCTTTGCCGCGGATCTGGCGGCCTGCGGGGTGCGGCGGGTGAATGTGTCCCTGGACACATTGGATGCGGATAAATTCGCCCGTGTCACCCGCTGGGGCCGCCTGGATCAGGTGATGCGCGGAATTGATGCGGCGCAGCAGGCCGGCCTGCGGGTCAAGCTGAACGCCGTGGCCCTGAAAGGCTTTAACGAGGATGAACAATTCACCCTGACCGAATTTTGCGCCACCCGCGATATGGATCTGACCTGGATCGAGGTCATGCCCATGGGCGATCTGGGTAATGAGGACCGTTTGGATCAGTATTGGCCGCTCAAGGATCTACGCGCGCGGTATGCCGAACGGTATGATCTGGTGGATTTGACCGAAAGCTCGGGCGGGCCTGCGCGCTATGTCCGACTGACGCAAACAGGGCAGAAAATTGGGTTCATAACCCCGCTGACGCATAATTTTTGCGAAAGCTGCAATCGGGTGCGGATGACCTGCACCGGCGAGCTGTACATGTGTTTGGGTCAAGAGGATCGCGCCGATCTGCGCGCGGCCCTGCGCGATCACCCCAATGATGATACACCGGTGCGCGCGGCCATTCGCGATGCGATTGACCGCAAACCAAAGGGGCATGATTTTGATTATTCCCGTCAACAGGTGGCTGGGCAGATGACCCGCCATATGTCCCACACGGGCGGCTAGGGGCGCAATGCTGGATCTGATCGGCGAAGATATGTCCATGGCCCTGATCGGTTTGATCGGCGGCGTGGCGCTTGGGCTGGCGGCGCGCATTGGGCGCTTTTGCACCTTGGGCGCGATCGAGGATCTGTTCTACGGTGGTGACACAAGGCGTTTGCGCATGTGGGGCGTGGCCATCGGTGTGGCTGCAATCATCTGCCATGCGGCCGCATTGGCTGGCCTGCTGGATTTGGACGGTATTTTTTATCTAAGCAACGCCTTTTCCCCCGCTGCGGCCATCGTTGGGGGATTGATCTTTGGCTATGGCATGGCGCTGGCGGGCAGCTGCGGCTTTGGCGCGCTGGCGCGTTTGGGCGGCGGGGACATGCGATCCTTTGTGGTTGTCGCGGTGTTGGGTGTGGCCTCCTATGCCGCGCTCTCTGGTCCATTGGCAGGCTGGCGCGTGGCGCTGTTTCCAGTGACCCCATTGGCCGCTGATCAAACGGCTGGGATCGTGCAGGCGATGCAGGCCGCCACCCCAATCTCAGCGCCCCTATGGGGGTTGATATTGGGCGGTTGTCTTCTGGGGTTCTCCGTCTGGAGCAAAGCCGTTTGGGCCAAACCCATGGGTCTTTTTTGGGGGGCGATTGTAGGGCTTGCCGTGTCAGGCGGGTTTATCGGCACCCATTGGGTGTCTCAGACCGGGTTCGAGGCCCATATGGTGCAATCCCACACTTTTTCCGCCCCCGTTGGGGAAACGGTTCTGTGGATCATGATGGGCAGTGCGCTGCCGCTGTCCTTTGGCATCGGATCGGTGATTGGTGTTCTGCTCGGGGCCTTGATCGGGTCCATCCGCAAGGGCCATTTTCGCTGGGAAGCCTGTGATGATCCGCGCGAACTGCGCCGCCAGATTACCGGCGCCGGTCTGATGGGCATAGGTGCGGTCATTGCATCGGGATGCACCATTGGACAGGGCGTTTCGGCCTTTGCCCTACTGGCCTATTCCGCGCCTGTGACGCTGGCTGCGATCTTTTTGGGGGCCTATCTGGGCCTGCGGCAATTGATCGAAGGCGGGCTTCCCTTACCCGCTTGGATGAACCGGCGCTAAACGCAGCCTGCCCTATCCTTTCGGGCGCAGATGATCCCACAGGCCAAAACTGGCCAAAACCCCCTGCCCTTTTGCCGCCATACGTGCAATCGTCCCGCGCGGAACAAAATCCCCCGCGGCCAAACGGTCCACCACAATCTCTGGCGGGCAGGCCAAACCGGTTATTGGATCCACATAGCGGGGGTAATCAATCAAAACAGCATGCACCAATCCCGCAAGCGTGATCCCAGATGGTCGTCGACCAATGACGGCTGGGGCCAAATCCTGTGTCAGACCCCAGCCTGCGTAAAACGGCTGCCCCAAACAGGTGACGGGGATGCCACGCAACAATGCCTCAAACCCCATGGTGGATGACAGCGTCCACAGCTGATCCACTTGGCGCAAAAGCGCCTCGGCTGACACGCGCATAGCCACGCAATCTGCCAGGCGCAGCATATCATCGTGTGGGATCGCGCCCGGGCGAAGCCCTGCCTCGACATCAGGGTGGGGTTTGTAGACCACAAACGCATCTGGGTTCTCCTGCCGCACACGCGTTAGCAAATCCAAATTGCCCAGCCCCGGCGCCCCAAGCCGAACCGATGCATCATCTGCAACCTGCCCCGGCACCAATATAACCGTTTGCCCGGGCGCCGATGGAATTTCCAGATCGCCATCGGTCAAATTATATTTCGTCACGCCCGACGTGATGATGCGTTGGCGCAGCGCCTCTGCCCGCGCCAATGCAGCGGGGGGCAAATCACCCGATGCCGCAATCGCCCTGTCCAAATCACTGGGAGTGTTGGGATCATAATACAGGCCCGTTTGATCAAACACCAATGACATGGGCGGCGTTAATGCTGCGCCCAATCCATTTGATCGCAAAAACCCATCCTCTATCTGCACAACCCCGGGGGCATCATGGGCCCCCCATGCCATAACGCGTGCTCCCGTTTTCGCCGCTGCCTTATGCGCCTGCGCGATCGTAGGCGCAAAAGACAGCGGCCCATGCACAAACTTGCGCAGGGGCGCGCGTTTCCACAGCCGCATATGCGCAGCGACCCAGCCACGCCGGTCTTCGCGCCATGCGCGGGTTTGCGCCTCTAACGTGTCCAGCACACACTCTAATTTGCAGGCCTGATCGCGGTACGGGTCATACCAAAACGGCGCTTTGATCATGGCCGCTGCAAACAATTGCGCGGGGGTTAATGAACGGCCACGACGCGGCAGATCAGCGTAATCTTTGGTCAGCCCCCATCCGGCATAAAATGGCCCCCCAAAGACATGCGGGCGATGGCCGGCCAAAATTGCCTCGAACCCCATGGTGGATGAGATTGTGTAAACCGCCACGGCCCGATCAAATACAGCCCATGGCGAAGCAGGGGCTGTGATGAACACATCCGCATCACGCGTGCTGTAATGGCCCCGACCTGCCGCCGGGTGCCCCTTGATCACAATGTCTTTGCCCGGATGATCCGCCCGCGCCTGCGCCAACATCTGCGCAAATTCAGCAGGCCCTGCCCCGCTTGCCACCAATGACGCGTCCCCCGGTACCTGATCCACCACCAAAACATACCCCGCATCTGGCAGGGCCAAGTTAGGATCAACCGCGCTGTATTTGGTTAAATGAAGCGCCTTCATCCGCGAAATCGCGGCATCCGCGCGTGCCAACAGGTGCGGATCATCCAGCGGATCCTGCGCCAGCATATCCTCCAGATCCGTGGGGGTTTGGGGATCGAAATGCTGCCCTTGGCTGTCGATCAGCAGGCCAAGCGGGATCCCTTTGCGCGGATGCAAGCCACGTAAAAAGGCGTCCTCGATAAACAGCTGCTGCGCCCCTGATCTGCGCGCCATCTGCCGCGCACGCGCCGCCGTTTTACGCCCGCCCCATGTCAGGATGTGATCCCCAACGCGCGGCAGTGCAAACACCGGTTTTATCCCTGCAGCACATACCACGCGGCGCAGATCTGGCTGCGTCCAAAACCCCAAAGAGCTTGCAATATACCGACCGCCCTTATTGGCTGTCATAGGCACCCTTAATTCAGCACATTCAGCGCATTATCAACCGAACCCACGGTCCCCAACGATCCGTTCACAGCCGAGATAACTTTGCTCCACTGTGTGAAGGGGGCTTCAGTGACATAGAGCGTGTCTTGGTCACGGATATAAAAATCGCGGCCATAAAAAATGCCGTTGGGTTCTGTCAGGTTTACAACATAAACCATGCGCTGTGTTTCGGTGATGTCATTACGGCCCAAAACCTGATTGGCGATCTGGGGCAGCTCATCGCGGAAAATAAACACACCCGTGGGATCAGCCGCGCCGGATGTCAGGCCGCCAACCTCGGCCAGGGCTTCGACAACTGACAGGGATTGTTTTTCAAACGTCACACGTTTTTGCACACCCGTTGCGCCAAGCGCGGTGAAGGTGCGGCTGTCGTTTTTCACCACAATGCGGTCATCATTGCGCAACGCCACATCCAGCTTTGGATCGCGGATCAGATCGTTGAACCACAATTCGCCCGTTTGATTACCGCGGATCAGTTTGACCTGCGCCACATCCGGCGCAATCGCAATACCGCCAGAACGGGCCAGCATGGCGGACAACGTCCGGCTGGAGCGTTCAATCAAATACACACCCTGTGCAGATACAGCCCCCAAGACGCTGACCGACGCACCCGACCCCGCTTCGCGGCGCAGTTCAACCTGTGGATCGGGCGTTTGCCCCTTCAGCCGGTCTGTGATGTCTTGGCGCAGCAAATCTGGCGTGCGGCCCGCGGCCTTTACACGGCCGGCATAGGGCACAAAGATAAATCCATTCGAATCCACCTGAACCACCTGCAGCTGTGTGGCATTGTTTTGCCCAGTGTTCAGCAGGCCGTTTTTTACGTTTTCCCAGATGGTCAGCTGCAACACATCGCCTTCGAAAATCATGTCGCCGCCAATTACCGGCGTATTCAAAAATGCTGCCGGCATGGTGAATTGGGGCGATAAATAGGTCTCTTTGGCCACGGCATCATTGACCATCACAACCGGGGCCGCATTGGTTTGCAGAACCTGACCGGCCTGAATTTCGGCCTTATCTGGGCCTGTTCGGGGCAAGGCACAGGCGCCAAGCGCCAAGCGCCAATATTGCACATAAAGGCGCCACCCGCATCCATGAATTGATCTGCATTTCTTTGCCCGTTTTCACGTAAAATCTATAGTTATGAACACGCTACGGGGAAATGGCGCTGATGTCTAGCCCTTGGGCTGGGCGCGCCCCCCGTTGGCCAGCGCCGCCTGATACGGATCTTGCGCCGCCAGCATCGCCTGCGGCAGGGTCGCACACAGCCGCGCGCGCCCCCGCGCGGCATAAAACCCGCCCAAATGCTGACTGCTAGACAACAGAAACGCGCGAAAATCATGATAGGCATCCATATCCGGCGGTGTTGGCGCGGCGAAAAACGCCTGCAGATCCTGCGCGGATACAAACCCCGGTTTGTCATAAATCGCGGCGCCAAAGATTTTCAGCGGCACGGCGCGCCACAGCGCCTGATGCGCGGCGGTGGAATTTACAGTCACGGCCGTTTTGGCATGCGCCATCAGCGGGGCCAGCTTGCCGCCGGGCAGAACATGCACTCGGCCCGTCAAACCCAGGGCCGCCGCGCGCGTGGCCACCAGCTGATCCAGCGGCCAGCGCCCATTTTCCAAAGGATGCGCCTTGAACACCAAATGATCCTGTGCTGGTGCACCTGCAGCTAACCCTTGCAGCACCAGATCAATAAATTCGGGCATGATGGAAAAGGGGCTGTGCTCTTGAAAGGCGGTATCATGTTCCAGCTGCATCAGCACCACGTGATAGGGCACACCGCTGCGCAGCAGGCGCCTTGTGCGCGCCCAGCGCTGCACAATCAGCAATGGGCTGCGCAGAATTCGGCTGGCATAAAGGGCAAATTCCTGCCCCAGCCCCAGCGCGCGATGTCCCCGAAACCGCGGATAAAACGGCCGCCCCAACAGAACACAGAAATGATACAGCGCACCATAAAACATATGCTGGCGCATATCGCCCCAATGCGCAGGCGGCGGGTCCTGCGGCGCATCTGCGGGCGGCGCGGCGGCGCGGATCTGCGCCAGGTCCAAATCCATCAGGCGTGAATGACCGTTTGATCCATCCCGTTCATAGGTGACCCAATAGGGGCGGATATACCCTTCTTCAAACACATGAATGCGCAGCCCAACTGCGCGGGCGATTTCAACCGCGGTCTTGTGATACCCCCGCGTGTCATTATAAATCACCAGATCGGTGATCCCCAGCCGTGCGATGTGATCGCGCAGAAAATCGGGCCAACCCGCAAGATCACCGCGATAAGGGATGTAGGAACTCCGATCGCGCCAGAACACGCGATCCCCGCCATTAAACCCAATGCGCCAGACATCCACGCCCTGCCCCCGCAGCGCGCGGGCAAGGCGCGCGTAAAACGGGCCATGCGGCCCCTGAAGAAACAAAAATCGGCGTGGCAAGGGGCTGGAGTTTGGCACTGAAATTCGCTACCTCTGCGGTTAACAAAGAAATCTGCGCAGCGCGCATTATTCAAAATAAGGATTGGCCCCATGTTCACTGGCATTGTGACGGATATTGGTGAAATCGTCCAGACACGGCAAGATGGTGATCTTTGGGCGCGAATTAAAACCGCCTATGATATCCCGTCCATCGACATCGGTGCCTCGATCGCCTGTGATGGCATGTGCCTGACGGTCATTTCCGCGCAAGGCGATGCACAAGGCGGCAACTTTGATGTGCAAATCAGCGCCGAATCCATTGCCAAAACCAATCTGCACAAATCCCCATGGACCCCGGGCCAGCGCATCAATTTGGAACGCGCCTTGCGTCTGGGGGATGAATTGGGCGGGCATATCGTATCGGGCCATGTGGATGGCGTTGCACAGATTGTCGCAATGCACGATGAGGGCGACAGCACCCGCGTCCGTCTGCGCGCCCCAGATGCGCTGGCACGGTTCATTGCGCCCAAAGGGTCGGTTGCCCTGAATGGCACATCGCTCACCGTGAATGAGGTGGACGGGGCCGAATTTGGCATCAACTTCATTCCCCACACCAAAACCGCAACCACATGGGGGCAGGCGCAAGTCGGTGATTGGATCAATCTGGAAATTGACACGCTGGCGCGCTATGTCGCGCGGTTGCAGGATTTTGGCGGGGCCTGAGGCCCCACCAAAATGGCTTATGCCAGGGCCAGCCGCGCCGCATAGGCGCGCATCGCATGGGTTAATTCATGCACCAATGTTTGCGCAAAGGATCGGTAAACCATCACCGTCAGGCTGTCCGCCCCATCGCGCCAGATGATGCCGTTCATATGCCCGATCAGGCTGCGCGCAACGGCACCTTCTTCGAATTGATCGAACCCCAAATCCAACGGGCAAAGCCGCGCCATGATTGCCGGCGCATCCGGCCCCGACAGGCGCAATGCGCACCATGCATCCGATTGATCAACCACCGATGCACCCGCCACAGATGACAGCGCCGTGCCCATCACCAGAGCCTGCCCCATACCGGCCCATAGGATATGCCCGCCCGTGCAGGGCAATGATTGGCCCGGCGCCGGCAGTGCCGCGCCGATTTGTGCCTGCAAATCAGCGCTGGCCGCAGCCACATCCGTGGACAACAGCCCGACCCAAGTGATGGGCATTTGCGCCCATTCCGTCAGGGTCATTCGGCCCATGCTTTGCGGCAAAAGACCCGCCGCAGGGGATGTTTCGGGCAATGTCATTGCTTGATCAGTCACGCGCGCGCCCTCCTTCAGGGTCAAAGAACACAGGGTTGCAAACTTCGGCCAGAATATCCACGCCGCGCAGGTGGTCCTTTACCCGGATCACCTCGCCCATGCGCGCGCGGCCATTGCGCAAGAACCCAAGCCCGATCGAGGCATCCAAGGTTGGCGAATACGCGACCGAGGTAATATACCCCTGATCCGCTGTGCGCACCGCATCACTGCCTTGGGTGAACAATCGCGCCCCCGCAATCAGCGATCCATTGGTGGCGCGCAGCCCCACCAGCAGCTCGCGGCCATCTTCCAGCAGCCCCGGACGCGATGCGGCGGCCTTGCCGATGAAATCCTTTTTGCGGCTCAGCATGCCCTGCATACCGATGTCAAATCCGGTCACACGGCCATGAATTTCCGCATGGGTGATAAAGCCCTTTTCGATCCGCAGGACGTTCAATGCCTCCATGCCGTAGGGGCCGCCGCCCAGATCGCGTGCCATATCGCACAGGCGGTCAAACAGCGCCGCGCCAAAACGGGCGGGGACAGCCAGTTCAAACCCCATTTCGCCACTGAAGGAAATGCGGAACAGACGCCCCTGCACATCGCCCAGCGCAATCGGCCCACAGGCCATAAAGGGCCAATCGGCGCCATCCAGCGCCTGCCCCGTCAGCTGCTGCAGCAAGCCGCGCGCCTTTGGTCCGGCAATGGCAAATTGCGCCCATTCTTCGGTCACGGATGTAAAGGCCACCTGCATCTGCGCACAATGCGCTTGCCGGACGAAATCCAAATGTTTCATCACCTGCGCCGCGGCAGCGGTTGTGGTGGTCATCAGGTAATGATCCGGCCCCAAACGGGCGGTTGTGCCATCATCCATCACATGCCCATCTTCGCGCAGCATCAAACCATAACGCACACGACCCACAGGCAGGGTGCTGAACATATTGGTGTAAACGAAATCCAAAAACGCGCCGGCATCGGGGCCTTGGATATCAATCTTGCCCAATGTGGACACATCGGCAATGCCAACCGCATTGCGCACATAGCCCACTTCACGATCGCATGATTGCCGCCAATGGGTTTCCCCCGCCTGCGGGAAATAGGAAGGGCGATACCACAGCCCCGCCTCGATCATTGGGGCGCCCATCGCGCGCGAGGCAGCATCTGACGTGGTAAAGCGCTGCGGGGCGAACCCCGCGCCCTGCGCCCCGGCCCCCAAAGCGGCCAAAGATACTGGCACAAATGGCGGGCGATAGGTGGTGATCCCCGTTTGCGCAATGCTGCGCCCCGTCACATCAGCCAGCACCGCCAGCGCATTCACGTTGGAATTTTTCCCCTGATCAGGCGCCATACCTTGGGTCGTGTAACGTTTCATATGCTCGACCGAGGTATAATTTTCCCGCGCGGCCAGCGCCACATCTTTGGTCGTCACATCGTTTTGGAAATCCAGCCAAGCGCGGGATTTCCCCGGCACCTGCCACAGCGGCAGCATAGGCCGCGCCGCGGCCTGCGGCGTCTTGGGGAGATCCGCTGCTGCTGGCAAGGACAGGCCCAGATCGCCCAGCGCCGCGCGGGCGCGGGTTTGGCCCGCGGCCAAACAGGCCGCCGTGTCATACTGTCCATTTGCTGCGCCCGCGTAATCCAGACCCGGCACCATCCCAGGCACAGGCAAGAAGGCCGATAGGCCCTCATCCCATTGCGGTTTGCCATTCATGTGACAGGCCAAATGCAGGCTGGGGTTCCAACCGCCCGACAGGCCCAAACAATCCGCGCGGGTCCATTCGGTGCGGCCATCGCCATGGCGCAGTTGCACCGCGCGCAGGCCCATGCGCCCGCGCGTGTCACAGACCTGCGCACCGGCAATGAACCGCCCTGCAAATCCTGCTGGCGCCACCGCATCGGCGCGCGCATCCACCAGCGTGACCTGCACCCCCGCGCCTTCAAGATCGCGGGCGCTGGCATAGGCGTCATCGTTATTGGTAAAGATCACCACCTGCTGGCCTGCAGCCACGCCATAGCGGTGCAAATAGCTGCGCAAAGCGCTGGCCATCATCACGCCCGGGCGGTCGTTATTGGCAAAGGCAATGGGGCGTTCAATCGCACCTGTTGCCAGGATCGCGCGGCGCGCAGAAATGCGCCAGAATGTTTCGCGTGGCAGCTCTGGCTGATGCGGCAGATGCAACCCAACGCGTTCAATCGCCCCAAAGGTGCCACCGTCATAGGCGCCGGTCACAGCCGTGCGCGGCATCAAGGTCACATTGGGCGCCGCGGCCAATTCAGCCAGCGCCGCATCGACCCAATCACCCGCAGCTGCATCATTCAGCAGGGCATTATCACAGATCAGCCGCCCGCCCATGCGGGCATCGTCTTCGGCCAAAATAACCCGCGCCCCAGCGCGCGCGCCTTCCAGCGCGGCCGCCAGGCCCGCAGGCCCTGACCCGATCACCAGCAAATCACAAAAAGCAAAGGCCTTTTCGTAATGATCCGCATTATGCTGCCCGCTGAGCGCCCCAATCCCCGCCGCACGGCGAATGAACGGCTCGTACAGTTTTTCCCAAAAACTGCGCGGCCACATAAAGGTTTTGTAATAAAACCCAGCCGATAAAAACGGCGAGGCCAGATCGTTGATCGCCAGAATATCAAACCCCAGACTGGGCCAGCGATTTTGGCTGCGCGCCTCAAGCCCCGGGTAAATTTCCTGCACCGTGGCGCGGATATTGGGATCCTGCGCTGCGCCCGATCCGATGGTGACCAGCGCATTGGGTTCGGCGCTGCCCACGGTGAAAATCCCCCGCGGGCGGTGGTATTTGAACGACCGCGCAACAACGCGCTGTCCATTGGCCAACAGGGCCGATGCCAGCGTATCACCCACCTGCCCCTGCAACCGCTTGCCGTCCCATGTGAAGGAAACAGCGGGTCCAATATCGCGAATACGCATCATTTCACCCCCTTGCTGGGCGGCATCACCAACCAAGCATCCGATATAACATGTGTCACCGTATCACGGCGCACCTTCAGCCAAGCGGTGCAGCCGGCGCCGTGATACCATAATTCATCTGTTGGCCCCGCCGGATTGTCACGGTTATGCAGATAATCATCCCACTGCGCCAAATCCGCATCCGCCGCAGGGCGGTTCAGGGCCACAGCATGCCCCATATAGGTGAATTCGCGCAGATCGCGCTGGCCACAATTTGGGCAGGTAATACGCATGACAAATCCCCCTTAATGTAGGTTGTGCTGAGAGCCGGTGCCCTCTTCATCCATCAGGCCGCGCCCGGTGGCGAAACGGTCCAGACGGTATCCGCGGGCGACCTCATGCGGGGTGTCCGTGGCCATCAAATGCGCCATGCACCAGCCCGATGCCGGCACCGCCTTGAACCCGCCATAGCACCAGCCGCAATTCAGATAGAGCCCGTCGATATGCGTCTTATCAATGATCGGGCTGCCATCGGGGGACATATCCATAATCCCACCCCAGCTGCGCAGCAGCTTTGCCTTGCCAATCATCGGCATCAGGGTCATCCCGGCCTCGATCACATGTTCAGCAATCGGCAGGTTCCCCCGCTGCGCATAAGAGGCATAGTAATCCAAATCGCCGCCAAAGACCAAACCGCCCTTGTCCGATTGGCTGATGTAAAAATGCCCGGCGCCAAATGTCACCACATGGTCGATCACCGGCTTCAACCCTTCGGTCACAAAGGCCTGTAAGATATGGCTTTCAATCGGCAGGCGCATCCCCGCCATCGCGGCAACCTGGCTAGAGCGGCCCGCAACCACAATCCCCACTTTGGGTGCGCGGATCGCGCCGCGGGTGGTTTGCACGCCAACGACTTTGCCATTGTCCACGTCAATGCCGGTTACTTCGCAGTTTTGGATCAAATCCACGCCGCGCTTATCCGCCCCGCGGGCATAACCCCAAGCCACCGCATCATGCCGCGCCGTCCCCCCGCGCGGATGATACAGCCCGCCGTAAATCGGAAACCGCGTATTGTCGAAATCCAAATAGGGCAGAATTTTGCGCACGCCTTCACGGTCCAGC
Source organism: Paracoccaceae bacterium (assembly GCA_023260835.1). GTDB lineage: Bacteria > Pseudomonadota > Alphaproteobacteria > Rhodobacterales > Rhodobacteraceae > JALQTR01. The sequence goes on along the minus strand of JALQTR010000092.1, from coordinate 3,323 downwards.
AGAAACGCATCGTCGCCTTGGTTGATCATCGCATTGCCGCGCCTCGCATAGGCATCGCGCTGCCCATCCGAATGGAACAGGTTAATAATCCCGCGCTGCGAATGCATTACGTTGTAATTCAGCGCGCCTTCCATCCCCTCCCACAGCTTCAGCGAATGAGAATAAAATTCCGAATTCCCCGGCAGGCCGTAATTGGCCCGCACAATGGTGGTATTGCGGCCAATATTGCCGCTGCCCAGATACCCTTTTTCCAGCACCGCCACATTGCGCAGCCCGTGGTTTTCAGCCAGATAAAAGGCCGTTGCCAACCCGTGGCCGCCACCCCCGATCACAATCGCATCATAGTGCGCCTTTGGTTCAGGGTTGCGCCAATGCGGCGTCCACGACTTATTGCCACGAAGCGCTTCGGTGATGACGCGCAGGCCGGAAAATCGCATATCAATCATCCTTTAGGATCTGTGGGCCATTGGCCCTTTGGGGAACATATATTGTGGCACACCTAGCATAGGGGGGAATGGCGCAATCCACTCTAATTGCGCCAAATCGCGGCCAAATCGCGCCAAAGCGGTGATGGTGATAAAGCCGTTTAACATGCCACATGGACCTTGATGCCGCGCGCTGAAAATCGCCTGCCATCCTCGCCTAACCGCGGGGATTAATAGGCGTATTCGCTGTAGATCTGGGACAGATCACCACCCCAATCGCCATTAAATTTGACGATCAATTCATCCGCAGGGGTTTGGCCCGATTGCAGGCTATCCTCAAGCGCGGACAGGAAATGCGTCTCATCCGGCACCATGCCGCCGGCGCCTTGCGCGGCGCGCGCGCGCAAGCCTGATTTCGAAATCGCCACCAATTCGCGCGCCAAATCCATCATGCGGATATCACCTACCTGAGCATCCAGCCCATCCACCGATGCAGCAACGCGCAACGCCTCACGCGTGGGGGCATCCCAGGATTTTGCCAAATCCCAGGCCGCATCCAGTGCCACCTGATCATACATAATGCCAACCCAAAGCGCCGGCAGCGCGCACAGGCGCCGCCATGGGCCACCATCGGCACCGCGCATTTCCATGTATTTTTTGATCCGCGCCTCGGGGAAAATCGTTGTCAGATGATCCGCCCAATCGCTGAGTGTCGGCACCTGCCCCGGCAGAGCCGGCAGCTGACCCTTCAGGAAATCCCGGAAGGATTGACCCAACGCATCAATATATTCCCCATCGCGATAGACAAAATACATCGGCACATCGAGCGCATAATCGACATAGCGTTCAAACCCCATGCCGTCTTCGAACACGAACGGCAGCATCCCGGTGCGGCTGGCATCCAGATCCCGCCAAATCCGGCTGCGCCAGGATTTATGGCCATTCAGCCCGCCATCAAAAAAGGGTGAATTGGCAAACAGGGCCGTGGCCACAGGCTGCAACGCCAGCGCCACGCGGAATTTTTGAACCATGTCGGCTTCGGATGCAAAATCCAGATTCACCTGCACGGTGCAAGTGCGATACATCATCTGTTTGCCGTGGGTGCCGACGCGATCCATGTAATCGGTCATCAGGCGATAACGGCCCTTTGGCATGACGGGCATATCCTCATGCGACCATTGCGGAGCCGCACCCAAACCGATGAAGCCCGCACCGATACGGTCGGCGATGGATTTTACCTCGCGCAGGTGTTCATTCACCTCGTCACAGGTTTGGTGGATGGTTTGCAGGGGCGCGCCCGACAGCTCAAACTGCCCGCCAGGTTCCAGGCTGATGTTGGCGCCCGCGCGTTCAAGCCCGATGATGTTGCCACCCTCGCGCACAGGGGTCCAGCCATAATCACGCATCAGCCCATCAAACATGGCCGAGATTGAACACGGCCCAGCATAGGGCAGCGGAGTCAGCCCATCTTTGACAAAACCAAACTTTTCATGCTCGGTCCCGATGGCCCAAGCATCTTTGGGCTTGCAGCCCGAAGCAAGAAATTCTGCCAATTGTTCGGGCCGTTCAATGGGGCCACCACCGGATTGAGGAATGGACATCAGGCTTACTCTTTCGCAACGTTGTTATGACAGCCATGCGGAAACTGTGCGGTGATGTCAACGCATGATTGGCCGGGGGCAAATGGTGGGGCAAACACGCCCCGCGTCAAGGGGCGGGGGCGCCCACCCAATCGCCTTGGGTGGCCTGCCACAATGTCAGGGCCGCCACCGCCGCCGTATCAGCGCGCAAAATCCGCGGCCCCAAACTGGCCCGATGGACAAAATCCAGCGACACCAGATTGCGGCGTTCAGCATCGGAAAATCCGCCTTCGGGTCCGATTAAAATGGCCCAAGGTCCTTTGGGCAGGCTGGCAAAAACGGTGTGCGCATCGGTTTGGGTTTCATCGCAAAATAAAATCCGCCGTGCCGGATCCCAATCGCGCAGCAATTGGGACAGCTTTTGCGGCTCGGCCACTGTGGGGACATAAGTGCCGCCGCATTGTTCGGCCGCCTCAATCGCATGGGCGGCCAGACGATCCACCCGCACCCGTTCGGAATTGGTGTAATCGGTTGTCACAGGACTGATGCGGGCCGCGCCCAGTTCCGTGGCCTTTTCTACGATAAAATCGGTGCGGGCCTTTTTGATCGGCGCAAATAGCAGCCATAAATCGGGCGGATTCAACTGGGGGCGCGTTTGCGACAGGCAGGTGACCGCCCCCCCACGTTTGCCCGCATCCGAAATTTCCGCTGCCCATTCACCGTCAGACCCGTTGAACACCGCAATCTGCGCGCCCTGGCCCATGCGCATCACGTTAAACAAATAATGCGCCTGCGCCCGATCCAATGTGATGGGTTGCCCTGCGGATAAAGGATGATCTAGGTAAAGGCGTATCGTCATAAACCAGAGCATCCCATATGAGCAAAGCGAACTCAACGTCCAAAGCGCAGACCACCGCGCAAAACGTCGCCGATGCGGTGGATGGCAACTGGGTGGATCGGCGCGCCCCTGCGCGGCTGCGGCCGCTGCTGCGCCTGTCCCGCCTGGATCGGCCTATCGGCACGTGGCTGCTGCTGATCCCCTGCCTGTGGGGGTTGGGGCTGGCCATGTTGCACAGCGGCACAGTGCAGCTGGGGGATGCATGGATCCTTTTTGTTTGCACAATCGGGTCCGTTTTAATGCGCGGCGCAGGATGCACCTGGAATGATTTCACCGACCGCGATTTTGATGGCGCGGTCGAGCGCACCCGCAATCGTCCGCTGCCATCGGGCCAAATAACGCCTAACACCTTTCGATGTTAATGCAGTTACTGACGAGGGTATTTGCCGCAGCGGCAGGTGCGTCCTTAGTGCTGTCCTA
>JALQTR010000067.1 GCA_023260835.1 Paracoccaceae bacterium | reverse complement strand
ATCGCATCCCAGACATCCATAAATGACAATGGCCCCGAGGCATCCGCCGCAACACCCTTTACCTCGGCGCCGCGGGGACGGATGGTGGAAAAATCATACCCAATGCCGCCGCCTTGTTGCATGGTCAGCGCAGCCTCTTTTAGCATGTCGAAAATTCCGCCCATGCTGTCGGGTACTGTGCCCATGACAAAGCAATTGAACAGTGTCACCTGACGCGCGGTCCCCGCACCGGCTGTGATCCGCCCCGCCGGTAGGAATTTAAAATCCGCCAAAGCATCGTAAAATTTACTTTCCCAATGCTTTTTGTCCTTTTCACAGGCCGCCAATGCGCGGGCGATTCGGCGCCAGCTGTCTTCGACAGTGCCATCAATCGGGGTGCCATCCGCCTGTTTAAAGCGGTATTTCATATCCCAAATTGCTTCGGCTATTGGCGCGGTGAATTGTGACATGGGCGGCGCTCCTTCATCATGTGGTCTGTGCTGTTGTTGCGTCGGGAACTGGGGCTTGAATACCGCCCCTGATCCATTAACTGTTAAGGTTCTATCTGATGTTAATTGACCCGAAAGGCAAGGCTGGTGGCGCATATTCATTTGGTGAAATTATCGGTGGGGTCCGACGGGCCTGATGATCTGCGCGCCTGGCAATCACGGCCAGAGGCGCAAACCCACGATGGTTTGCCCCGCCACATCACCCGTATGTGGCCAAAGCGTGAACAAGAATTGCTGGACGGCGGGTCGATTTATTGGGTGATGAAAGGGCAGATCACTTGCCGCCAAACGATCACCCGCCTGGATGAGGTAACAGGCCACGACGGGATCCGCCGCTGCGCCATTGTGCTGGACCCAACCATCATTCCAACCGCGCCATCACCGAAACGGGCGTTTCAGGGCTGGCGCTATCTTCAGCCGCAAGATGCGCCCCCAGATATATCAGCCAAACGACAGGCCGAACCCGACCTGCCGCCCGAATTGGCTGGGGCCTTGGCTGATATTGGGATTCTTTAGGACCCCGCGTTAGGACCCAGCGTTGATTGCCCCGGCCATCACGCAGAGCATTTCAAACATGATTGAAACGCCCAAAAAGGCGGTGCCACCGGATGGATCAAAGGGCGGCGAGACCTCGACCAAATCCGCGCCAATGATATTTGCGCCTTGCAATGCGCGCACGACCTGAAGCGCCTCGAACGCGTTCGGACCGCCCACTTCAGGCGTTCCAGTACCGGGGGCTACGCTGGGGTCAATGAAATCAATATCATAGGACAGATAGGTGGGCTGCGTGCCAATGATGTCGCGCGCTTCGGTCATGACATCGGCAAACCCGCGGGCGAAATACTCTTCGATCGGGATGATGCGAATGCCAACGGCGCGGGCAAAATCGCGGTCTTCGCTGTCATATTGCGTGCCGCGGATGCCAATCTGAACCACGCGTTTTGGGTCCAAAAGCCCTTCTTCGACCGCGCGGCGAAACGGGGTGCCATGGGTGTACATCGTACCACCGAAATAGCTGTGGTAGAGATCCGTATGGCTGTCAAAATGCACCATTCCCAGTGGCGCATCCTTGGCCAAAGACCGCAGGATCGGAAGCGAACACAGGTGATCCCCCCCCCAGTCAATGGCGCAATCCCCTGCGCCCGCATCCCATCAAAAAACGCAGTGATCCGTGACAGGCTGTCCATCAGATCAGCAGGGTTCGGCCCCACATCCCCCAAATCTGCGCAGGCCACGGTTTCATAGGGGCGCATACCTGTGACGCTATGTTCTGCGCGGATCATGGTTGAGGCATCGCGCAGCTGGCGCGGCCCATGGCGCGGCCCGGGCCGGTTGGTTGTACCGCTGTCCCAAGGCACACCAACAAGACCGACCTGCACTTCGGCCCGACGTGGATGTTCTGGCGGAAGATAGGGTAGCCGCATAAAGCTGGGTACACCGGCAAAGCGGGGCAAATCAAACCCGGATACAGGGTGAAAGAAGGGATCGGATGTCATAGGTGGGCTCCATCTGCTGAAATACGGCGCGCTGTCAAAATATCATGGTCATAGCGCGATTTGATGCGGTGTTGAACGGTGGCAAGGTCCTCGATAATGACCGACATGCTGGCAGCCGTTGCATGGATCAGGCGGGTATCATCCATCATCATGGCCACGTGACCTGGCCAGAATATCAAATCCCCACGTTGATATGCACCATGAATTGGGCGCCCATCCGCACGCTGCAGATCACTGTCGCCAGCAATCGCAATGCCGCAGGCGCGATAGGCCATTTGAACCAGCCCCGAACAATCAATCCCTTGCGCCGAATTGCCACCCCACAAATATGGCACATGCAAAAACATCTGCGCCACATCCACAGGAACCTTCAGCGTCGCATCAAGCGGGCGCAATGCATTATGGGGAATAAACCCGTCAGCCGTTTGGTGAAACTCATCGGTCGAGCGTTCAACAAAAATTCCAGAACACAGCGGCAGCCATGCCCTTTGCTGGGATTTGATATCGGGCTTGCTGTAGGCATGTGTGGCAGGGCGCGCGACAAAATGCGTTGGCGCAGGCGTATCAAACCGCAATGTGGCCTGCCCCATCATCGTTTCGGGAACATAGCCCACATACCCATCCCAGAGCTGCTGAACAAAATGCCATCCCTTATGTGTTTCCAGATGCAAAACATCGGCGCCAAAGACAAGCTGACGCGCCCTTGGGCCATCCGGAGTTTCCAATAAATCAACAACGGGGACACCAACCAATGCGGATCGTCCATCCACAGCAATGGATTGCTCCATGGATGGGGTGCCTTTCAAATGCACGCGCGCGTTGCAAGGGGCCAGTCGGCTGTCGCGTGTCATTTAGGCAGGTCCAGCAAATCAGGTAGCGCCGTTAATATCGCGCGCACCCCCTGCCCGGCGCCGCCTTTCGGCCGACCGGGCGCGGCTGAGGCTGTCCAGGCATAAATGTCGAAATGGATATACCGCGTCTGATCCCCCGCGAAACGACGCAGGAACAACGCGGCAGTGATTGCCCCAGCAAACCCACCCGCTGGCGCATTATCCAAATCGGCAATGTCTGGTTCTATCATCTTTTCATAGGGGGTGTGGAACGGAAGCGGCCACACTGGGTCCGCCGCCGGCGCAGCGGCCTGCATCAGCTGATCAGCATCCGCAACCTGTTGCGCAAAAAACGGCGCCAGATCCGGCCCAACCGCCACCCGCGCCGCGCCTGTTAGCGTAGCCATGGATATGGTCAAATCACTGGGGCTTTCTGCCGCCAAAGCCAATGCATCGGCCAGCACCAAACGCCCTTCGGCGTCTGTGTTGTTGATTTCCACCGTAAGGCCATTGCGGGCGGTCAGCACATCACCAGGCCGGAACGCATTGCCCGCCACAGCGTTCTCCACCGCCGGGATCAGCACACGCAACCGAAGCGGCAGGTTCAGCGCCATAATCATATGCGCCAGCCCCAAAACATTGGCAGCCCCGCCCATGTCCTTTTTCATAAGCCCCATGGCCGATGCGGGTTTCAAATCCAATCCACCAGTATCAAAGCAGACGCCCTTGCCGACCAATGTTAACTGTGGGCCAGTGTTGCCCCATGTCATGTCAATCAACCGCGGGGCCTGTTCTGCAGCGCGGCCAACCGCATGGATCATCGGGAAATTCTGCGTCAACAATGCATCCCCCAATACCACGTTCATATGCGCGCCGTGGTGATCCGCAAGGGCTGCTGCTGCCTGTTCAAGCGCATCGGGGCCCATATCATTGGCAGGAGTGTTGATCAGGTTGCGGGTCAATGCCTCGGCCATTGCCATGGTTTTCAGGCGGTCAGCATCACACCCCTGTGGCAGCATTAACTGCGGTTGCTGCGCTTGTTTGTTTTTGTAACGGCCATATCGATAACCACCCAGCAAACAGCCCAAATTTTCCATATCCAGCGACAAATCGTTCGGTAATTCATTGGCCAATCGATACGCCCCAGTTGGTAGCTTGCCAAAGCCAGCGGCCAACACAAACCGTTCACGCGCGCGGGCTATGGCGCGTCCCAATCCCAAAATCCAACGCCCATCCGGCAGCAATATCACCTGCCCAATGCCCGCCTTGAAATCAGCCAGTTTAAGCCAGTTCTGCAAGTCGATGGTTTGGTCACGCAACCAATCGTCAAATGCATCAGCATCAAATGCCAAAATATCCCGCGCTTCAGACCCAGCTGGCGCAAAATCAACAAAACCTGCAAAAAGATCGAAAGACACAGCCATTCCCCCACGTTGTTATGTGGGGAAGATTACCGTTCTTGTTCGTCCGCGCAAGGGCCATAACTGGGCAAATCAACCAAAATTTCAAGCGCTTGAATATGGGCCTGCCCAACACGGTGCAGCCGCGACGCCATTGCCGCCCGTGTTGGGCACGGTGCTGGACGCGGTTTTTCCCAAAACCCCAGAACCTCTAGCCCGACGCCCGTCAGGCCAGTCAGACCCAACACATCGGATATGGATAGAATCGACAGGATTTGCCCCTCAATCACCTTGCATTCTTGATCAGGTGACAGGTTCGCCAAATGGATAGTCCATCTGACAATCTCCAATGCTTCACGCAAGGACTGCACCAAATCCGCAATCGTTGCATCACAGGCCGTCCAGCCCAGCTTTTCATAAAGCGCAACCAGAACCTCTGTGTCGATTTGGGGCTTTTCGGTGCAGGGCAATGTCAAGATCTGGGTCACATGAAGCCTTTATTTTTGATCCATGTACGATTAAACATGGTGAAGATTTCACAATCGTGAGGATGGCCGGGAAAAACCCTGAACATTCGTTTACAATTTTCACGACCCATTTTGATTGGGCGCCAAAAGGATCGGTTATGACATTTGCCAAACCCCTCCCAAATTATCTTGTGCAACGGTATTACGGCTGGCAAGCCACGGTTTATGAACAAAATAAATCTTGGTATCGCCGTTTGGCCAGCGATGGGCAGCACCCACGGGCCATGGTGATTTCTTGCTGTGACAGCCGCGTGCATGTTACGTCGATTTTTGGGGCCGATCAGGGTGAATTCTTTATTCACCGCAATATTGCGAACCTTGTGCCCCCTTATTGTCCGGATGGGAATCAACACGGGACATCTGCGGCGGTGGAATATGCGGTTACGGCGCTGAAGGTCGCGCATATTATCGTTTTGGGTCATTCAGGTTGCGGCGGTGTGCAGGGCTGTGTGGATATGTGCAATGGCCACGCCCCCCATCTTGAGGAAAAATCATCCTTCGTTGGCCGCTGGATGGACATCCTGCGCCCAGGGTATGAGCGGATCAAAGACCTGCCCCAAGACCAGCAACCAAATGCGCTGGAAAAACAGGCGGTTATTGTATCTTTGCAAAACCTGATGAGCTTCCCTTTCGTCAAGGCTGCCGTTGAAAACGATATGCTGAGCCTGCACGGGCTGTGGAATGACATCGGCGAAGGCAAGGTGGAACAATACTTGGGCGAGGCCGGAGGGTTTACCCAAGTCTAACCCAACTTGCAAAGACGGCGAAAGCGGTGTTTTGTGCCTGCATGACATAACGGAGCACCCATGCCGCATCAACGCCCCCAACCCATCAAAGCTGCGCTGTGGATGACCGGCGCGATTGCGTCCTTTACATCCATGGCAATCGCCGGCCGTCAGGTCAGTGCGCAGCTGGATACATTTGAAATTATGCTCTATCGGTCCATCGTTGGGTTTGCGATTGTTGTGGGGTTGGGCTGGGCCACTGGGGCGATCAAACAGGTCAGTCGCCGCCATATTGGATTACATTTGGTACGCAACATTGGCCATTTCAGCGGCCAAAACCTGTGGTTTTACGCAATTACGGTGCTGCCTTTGGCGCAGGTGTTTGCGTTGGAATTCACCTCCCCGCTGTGGGTGATCTTGCTCTCGCCCTTGGTATTGGCGGAACGGATGACGGCGGCGCGGATCACCGCGGGGCTGATCGGATTTGCGGGGGTGCTTTTGGTCACCCGCCCCTTTGGTGCCGATGCCAGCTTTGATCTGATCTATGCCGCATGGGCCGCGATCGGATTTGCCCTGTCAGCGATTTTCACCAAACGGCTGACGCGCACGGAAACCACCACCTGTATTTTGTTTTACCTGACGCTTATGCAAGCCGCATTTGGATTGGTCTGTGCGGGTATTGATGGCGATATCGCCCTACCAACCACAGAGTATCTGCCATGGTTGGGGCTTATCGCCTGTGCGGGTTTGTTGGCGCATTTTTGCCTGACGACCGCGCTGCGTCTGGCGCCTGCAACGGTGGTTGTGCCGGTGGATTTCATCCGCCTGCCTGTCATCGCGATCGTGGGCATGGTTTTTTATAATGAAGGGCTGGATATCTTTGTGTTGATTGGTGCGGCCGTGATCTTTGCCGGTAATTATTACAATATCTGGCAAGAAACCCGCGCAATTCGAAGCGTTCAATAAGATGCACAACTGGACATTCCCTTGCAAAATTCGCTAGGGATAATGCACAACCCGCCCCAAATGAAAGTGGCATAAAATGCTGTATAAAACTGCGCAAGATTGGCTGAATAGCCCCCGTAAAAACGTGTTGTTTTTTGGTATGTCGGGTCTTGGTAAAACCCATTTGTCCAATATGCTGCGCTATGGTGCGGGGTGGTTTCATTATTCGATCGATTATCGGATTGGAACGCGGTACATGGGCGAATATATCGCCGATTACTTTAAGTCCGAGGCGATGAAACAACCGGTTCTGCGTGATCTACTGCTGAGCGATTCCATTCGCGTGTCATCAAAGGTCAGCTTTGATAACCTCACCCCCGTTTCCAGCTATTTGGGCAAACCAGGCAGCGCGGATTTGGGCGGTCTTGATTGGGCCGAATACACCCACCGACAAGAGCAATTCCGACAATCAGAGATTGCCGCACTGCAAGATACGGCGAATTTCATCGACCGCGCGCAGCGGATTTACGGATATCAGAATTTCATTTGCGATACAGGCGGGTCAATCTGTGAATGGGTCGATCCAGATGATCCAAATGATCCGCTGATGGCAGATTTGGCGCAAAATTGCCTGATGATTTGGATCAAAGGCGATGATGCGCATACGGCCGAATTGATCCGCCGGTTTGATCGCGCCCCCAAACCCATGGCCTATCAGCCTGCGTTTTTACTGGGGGCTTGGACACGGTATTTGGATGAAAATGCGCTGGCGCCGGATGATGTTGATCCTAATGCCTTTATCCGCTGGGTCTATGCGCAGGCTTTGGCACATCGTCAGCCGCGATACGAAAAAATGGCCGCGGGCTGGGGGATCACCATCACCGCAGATGACGTGGCGGGACTAACAGATGCCGATGCCTTTGTGGCACTGATTGCAAAGCGGCTTGAAGATCAGGTCCAAAGCGCCTAAACATCCGATCTTCATCGAAAAGGACTGACCACTATGCCGATTAAAATCCCCGCCGATCTGCCCGCCTTTGACGTGCTATCGCGTGAGGGTGTGATGGTTATGTCCGACAGCCAGGCCGCGCGGCAGGATATCCGTCCCTTGCGCATTGGCTTGCTGAACCTGATGCCGAAAAAAATCCAAACGGAAAATCAATTTGCCCGGCTGATTGGTGCCACCCCCCTGCAGATCGAATTATCCCTGATCCGCATGAGCGAGCACCAAACAAAAAACACCGCCGCCGAACATATGGAGGCGTTTTATCGCCCCTTCGACGAGGTGCAAGCCAGTGGCGAAAAATTCGACGGTCTTATCATCACCGGCGCCCCGATCGAGCATCTGCCCTTCGAAGACGTAACCTATTGGGACGAGCTGACACAGGTCTTTGACTGGACACAAACCCACGTGCAAAGCACCTTTGGCGTATGCTGGGGCGGCATGGCCATGATCTGGCATTTCCACAAGGTGCAAAAACATATTTTGTCGCAAAAGGCCTTTGGCTGCATACGCCATCGCAATTTGGCGCCCGCCTCGCCCTATCTGCGTGGGTTTTCCGATGATATGGTGATCCCTGTCTCGCGCTGGACCGAAATGAAACGCCCCGAGATCGAGGCCGCAGGCCTGCCCATTCTGATCGACAGCGCCGAAACCGGCCCTTGCCTGGTCGAAGACCCGGGGCATCGGGCGCTTTATATCTTTAACCATCTTGAATATGACAGCGGCACCTTGAAAGAGGAATACGACCGCGACATTGCCGCGGGCAAGCCCATCAATGTGCCCGCAAATTACTATCCGGGCGATGACCCCAGCCAAAAGCCGCAAAACCGCTGGCGCAGCCATGCGCACCTGCTTTATGGCAATTGGATCAACGAAATTTACCAATCCACCCCCTATGACATGGCCGAGATCGGGCGCTAGCCATGTTGGGCGCGGCCATCACAACCGCCGCCGTGGCAGGGGCTGGCCTGCTGATCAACCGCTTGGCCGATTACCGCGAGGCCGAGGCCGAGGCGCGCTATCCCCCCGAAGGCCAGCTGCTGGATGTGGGGGGATGCCACGTGCATGCCTATCTGGCCGGCGATGATGGCACCGCCAAGCCCGATTTGGTGCTGCTCCATGGCGCCAGCGGCAGCCTGCGCGATTTCACCTTTTCGCTGATACCAGCCCTTAGCCCACGCTACCGCGTGCTGGCGCTCGACAGGCCCGGCCTTGGCTGGACGGCCCGCACGCAGGCCCATTTTAGCAGCCCCTGGACCACCCGCGCCGAAAGCCCGGCAGAACAGGCCGCCGTGTTATCGGCGGCGGCGGCCTCGTTGGGTGTCACGCGCCCCATTGTTTTGGGCCATTCTTATGGTGGGGCTGTGGCACTGGCATGGGCGCTGGCCCAGCCTGATCGCGTGGCATCATTGGTGGTGCTATCTGGTGTGTCAAACCCATGGCCCGGGGGCTTGGGCCCGCTTTATACCGTGCTGGGCACCTATCTGGGCGGGGCGCTTTTGCCGCCGCTTATCATCGCGGCCAAGCCCTATCACCGCCTGAATGCCACGCTGCACAGCATTTTCACACCAGATCCCGTGCCACAGGGCTACGCCCGCCATATCGGTGCCGGGCTGACATTGCGCCGCGATAGTTTCCGGGCCAATGCCCGCCAGCTGACCACCCTGCGCCCCCATATCGTAGAGATGAGCCGCCATTACGCCAGCCTGCCCATGCCCGTGGAAATCGTGCATGGCACGGCCGATACCGTGGTGCCCGCCCATATTCACGCCCATGTTTTGGCCCGCCAGCTGCCCGACGCAAAGCTGACAGAGTTGCCCGGCATCGGCCATATGCCGCATCACGCCTGCCCCGATGCCGTGATCGATGCCATCGACCGTGCACAGTGCCGCGCCCAAGCGGCGGGGCGGTTACCACAGGCTTAACCAGTGACAGGAGTAATTTGCCATGACCTTGCCATTCAACGGGGCGATCAGCCAGTTTCTTGCAACAAAAGCCCCCGAAGACCTGCGCGTAGCCGTTCAAGCAGCAGATAAAGATGCCATACTAACACCCGGTTTTCCTTACAAAAAGCGACTGGGCAAAAAAGCATATGCGCGCGATTATGCTGCGCTGCAAATCGAGATGGTGAAACTGCAATCCTGGGCGCGCAGCAGCGGTGCACGCATTGCCTGCCTCTTTGAAGGGCGCGATGCAGCGGGCAAAGGCGGCACGATCAAACGCCTGTCAGAAAACTTAAACCCACGTGCTGCCCGGGTGGTGGCGCTGTCAAAACCCACCGAAACCGAGGCCAGCCAATGGTATTTTCAGCGCTACATCGCCCATATGCCAAGCGCGGGCGAAATTGTGCTGTTTGATCGCAGCTGGTACAATCGCGGGGTGGTGGAACATGTGTTTGGCTTTTGCAGCGCCGCTCAGCGGGCGCATTTCTTTGCCCAAGTGCCAAAATTCGAAGACATGCTGATAGACGAAGGCATTTACCTGTTCAAATTCTGGCTCAACATTGGCCGCGCCGAGCAGCTGCAGCGCTTTTTGGCGCGTGAACGTGACCCGCTAAAGCAATGGAAACTCAGCCAAATCGATGTTGATGGGCTGCCCCTTTGGGACAGCTACAGTGCTGCCATCTCGGAAACCTTGGCGCGCAGCCACCAGCCGCAGGCCCCATGGCAGGTGGTGCGCGCCGACGACAAACGCCGCGCCCGGCTGGAAGTAATGCGTGCGGTTCTGCACGCCCTGCCCTATACACACAAAAACCCAGCCGCCATCGGCGCGCTGGATCCAAAGATTTGCGGTGGACCGGACATTTGGGATGCGTAAACAAGGCTATCACCACGGCAATTTGCGCCAAGCGCTGGTAGATGCCGCGCTGAAACTGATCGAAGAAAAAGGCCCAACAGGGTTTACTTTATCAGAGGCCGCAAAACTTGCCGGGGTTACGCCTGCGGCGGTCTATCGCCATTTCGAGGGCCGCGAAGACCTGATCGCCGAAGCCTCGCGCCAAGGCTACGAGATTTTCGCAGATGTCATGCAATATGCCTATGACAAGGGGCAACCCTCGGCATTGGCTGCGTTTTCGGCCACGGGCCGGGCTTATCTGGCCTTTGCCCGGCGCTATCCGGGCCATTATATTGCGATGTTTGAAAGCGGCATCAGCGTGAACAAAACACCCGAACTGGCCGCCGTTTCCGCGCGCGCGCGCGGGGTTTTGGAACGTGCCGCCGAAGATCTATCGCGCCACATTCCCGAAAACCGCCGCCCGCCGGCTGCGATGTTTTCGGCCCATGTCTGGGCGCTAAGCCACGGAGTGGTTGAACTTTTTGCGCGCAATTCACCCGGCACCGCCAGCCCCTTTCCC
>JALQTR010000026.1 GCA_023260835.1 Paracoccaceae bacterium | reverse complement strand
GATGAGATCGACATCCTGGACATCGACAACGCCAAGGTGCGTCAATCGCAAATCGACCGGCTGGACAGCATCCGCGCAACACGGGACGAAGCTGCCTGTCAGGCCGCCCTCAAGGCGCTGGAAGACTGCGCCGCGGGCGATGGCAATTTGCTGGATGCCGCGATCGAGGCCGCTCGCGCCCGCGCAACTGTAGGAGAGATCAGCATGGCAATGGAGAAAACCTTTGGGCGCCACCGCGCCGAGGTCAAAACCTTGGCCGGTGTTTACGGCAAAGCCTATGAAGGGGATGAAGGCTTTGCCGCCATCCAAGCGGACATCGAATCCTTTGCCGAGGAAGAGGGCCGCCGCCCACGCCTGTTGGTGGTCAAAATGGGCCAAGACGGCCATGACCGCGGTGCCAAAGTGATTGCCACTGCCTTTGCCGATATTGGCTTTGACGTGGATGTGGGGCCGCTGTTCCAAACACCGGATGAGGCGGCGCAGGATGCCATCGACAATGACGTGCATGTGATCGGTATTTCCAGCCAAGCTGCGGGCCATAAAACACTGGCGCCCCAATTGGTCCAGGCGTTGAAGGAAAAAGACGCTGGGGATATCATCGTGATCTGCGGCGGGGTGATCCCACAGCAGGATTATGACTTCCTGTATAATGCGGGTGTTAAAGCCATCTTCGGCCCAGGCACCAACATCCCAGAAGCGGCCAAAAACATCCTTGGCCTGATCAAAGCCGCCCGCGCGTAAATGCCAATCAAGCGGCAAAAAGGGCGCCCGATTGGGCGCCCTTTTTTCATGTCATAATCTGCCGGCAGGCCCATGGCCTTTGGCAGATTGATTATTCGCTTTTGGGGCCAAAACGCAGTACGGAAAACCCGATAATAGCGGACAGGATTGATCCGGATAAAACACCCAGACGCACCGCGTTCATTTGGTCTGGATCAGCAAAGCTGAGCCCGCCGATGAACAGCGACATGGTAAACCCGATCCCCGCAAGCGCCGAGACGCCATAAATCTGCGCCCAATTGACCCCTTGTGGCAGTTTGGCAAAACCTAATTTCACCAAAGCAATGGTTGCGCCCATAACCCCAATTTGCTTGCCCAAAATCAGGCCAAGCGCGATGCCCAGCGGCAAGGGCTGTGCCAGATCCGCCAGTGTGATGCCACCCAAGCTGACGCCAGCATTGGCGAAGGCGAAAATTGGCACGATGATATACAGCACATAAGGGGCCAAACCATCCTCGAGCGCATGCAGGGGGGATTTGCCCCATTTGTCTTTCATCGGAATGAAGAAGGCGGTGATCACACCGGCCAATGTGGCATGCACGCCGGATTTCAGAACCAGCACCCACAGCACCACACCCAGCAGTAAAATCGGCGCGGGACGGTGGGTTTTGGATGCATTCAGCGCCGCCATAGCCGCCAGTGGGATCAGCGCGGCAATCAAATAACTGACCTTCAGCTGCGCGGTATAGAACAGCGCAATAATCACAATCGCGCCCAGATCGTCCAAAATGGCCAAGGTCAACAAAAACACCTTCAACGCGGCGGGTGCGCGCTTACCCACCAGGGCCAAAATACCCAAGGCAAAGGCAATATCAGTGGCCGCTGGGATGGCCCAGCCGCGCAGAGTGTCAGGTGACCCCCAGTTGAGCGCGGCATAGATGATCCCCGGAATGGCCATGCCACCAATGGCAGCCACGCCGGGCAGGATGACATCGCGGGGGTTCTTGAGTTTCCCCTCAAGCATTTCGGCCTTAAGCTCAAGCCCGATCAGGAAGAAGAAGATCGCCATCAACCCATCATTGATCCATAGGATCAGCGGTTTTTCCAGCCCCTCACCATTGATTGTGACCGAAAATTTGGCCGACAAAAACGCGTTGTAGCTGCCAGAAAATCCACTATTGGCTGCCAGCATGGCCAAAACAGCCGCCAACATCAAAACGATGCCGCCCGCCGCCTCGTGGCGGAAAAAACGATCCAGTGCGCGTATAAGCATAAAATCCCCCTATTTGAACATTACAGGGTCAAATGGGGGCTGATTTTCAAAAGTCTAGGGCGTGGATCACGATTATTTGAAGCTGCGGCTGTCTTTCAATTGATCCCAGGCCCAGACGACCAGCTGCAACTGCTCTTCTTGGCTGCGATCACCGCCGTTCATATCGGGGTGCAGCACTTTGATCAGCGCCTTATAGGCGCCGCGCAGCTCGACCTTGGTGGATGTGTCGGGCATTTCCAAAACCTCCAGCGCGCGTCGTTCGGTCGGGGGCAGGCGGCGGCCGCTGCTTTTGGGGTTGCCGCGGCCGGGGTTGCGCGTGGCATTATTGCCCAGAACCTGATGCGGATCTTCAATGCCCAGTCGTGCCCAAGCGCGGGCCTCGGGGTCGCGAAAATCTCGGGTGGGGCGATCCCAGACTTTGTCCTTGGACATCTGCGCGTTCATTTCGGCCTCTGTCGTGCCTTGGAAGAAGTTCCATTTGGTGTTGTATTCACGCACATGAGTTTGGCAAAACCAAAAATAATCATCCAATACATCGGGGGCTTTGGGGGCGCGGAATTTGCCCGCCTCGGTACAGCCTTCGTGTTCGCATTGCCGAACCGAGGTTTCACTTTCCCCAGACATGCCGCGGCGCGTGCGTGGATTGCGCTTTTTCGCGCTGGACACCGACATGTCAAAACCAAATGGATCCGCTTTTGCCATGAAACCCCCTTTTCGATTCAGGATGCACAGTTTAGCTATAACCACAGGATTTTGAAGAGGGGATCGACAGAAAATGACAAGAAAACAGCAAATCGAACAGGCCCTGCAAGCGGCCTTTGCCCCCAGTGTCCTGGACGTGGTGGATGACAGCGAACGCCATCGCGGCCATGGCGGGTATCAAGAGGGCGGCGAGAGCCATTTTAACGTAAAAATGCGCGCCCGCGCCCTTGCGGGGCTAACACGAATCAAACAGCACCGCGCGGTGCATGCCGCGCTTGGCGCTGATTTGGTGGCGCAAATTCATGCGTTATCGCTGGATTTGGCCGCGGATTAACGTTGCGGGATGATGCCGTTGGGGGTGGTTTCTGCCTGTTCAGGGGCCGTTTTGGGGCGGCGGAAAATCAGCACATCATGCCAAACGTTCTGTTTGCCCCATAACCCTTTGCGCTGCTGCGCGGGCAGGGTTTCGGCGCGCCAATATTCCCACTCGTCGCGGGCCATATCGCGCAAAAGGGTTTCCATGGCATAGGCGAACCGATCCTCTGGCGTGCGGGCCGAAGGGGATTTTTGACCCGCTTTGGGGGCAGGGATAACCTTATAATCAAACGCTTGGGGCATGGTGATTACAGCCCCAGCTTTGTCATGATAATGTCATTCACGGCCTTGGGATTGGCTTTGCCGCCTGTGGCTTTCATCACCTGACCCACGAACCATCCGGCCAATTTGGGATTGGCCTGTGCCTTTTCGACCTGCGCGGGGTTGGCGGCAATAATTTCATCCACAGCCGCTTCGATCGCGCCGGTATCCGTGACCTGTTTCAACCCTTCGGTTTCAACAATCTCGGCTGGGTCGCGACCCGTTGAATAGGCGATTTCAAACACATCCTTGGCGATCTTGCCGCTGATCGCATCGGATTTAATCAGGCTGACAATTTGGCCGATTTGTTCGGGTTTGATTGGGCTTTGTGTGATGTCCAGCGCATCCTTTTTCAGACGCCCAAACAATTCGTTAATCACCCAGTTGGCGGCCAGTTTACCATCGTTGCCCGCGGCCGCGGCTTCGAAAAAGGCGGCATTTTCGGCCTCGGCCGTCAGGACGGAGGCATCGTAATCTGACAGGCCAAAATCAGCGATAAACCGAGCCTTTTTCTGGTCGGGCAATTCGGGCAGGCGCGCTGCGATATCATCGACCCATGATTGTTCGATCACCAGCGGCAGCAGGTCCGGATCGGGGAAATACCGGTAATCATGCGCCTCTTCCTTGGATCGCATGGACCGTGTTTCGCCCTTATCTGGATCATACAGACGGGTTTCTTGATCGACAGAGCCGCCTGATTCCACGATTTGGATTTGGCGGCGGGCCTCATAATCAATGGCCTGCTGGATGAACCGCATCGAGTTCATATTTTTAATCTCACACCGCGTGCCTAGATGCGAAAAATCACCGGTTTTGATGAATTTTTCATAGGCGCCTGGCTGACAGATTGACACGTTCACATCTGCGCGTAGGTTGCCGTTTTGCATATTGCCGTCACAGGTGCCCAAATACCGCAGGATTTGGCGCAATTTTCCGACATAGGCCGCGGCCTCTTCTGGGCCGCGAATATCGGGGCGGCTGACGATTTCCATCAGCGCAACACCGGTGCGGTTTAAATCGACAAAAGACATGGCAGGGTCCATGTCATGGATGGATTTCCCCGCGTCTTGTTCGATATGGATGCGTTCAATTCGAACACGGCGAGCAATGCCTTCGCCCATTTCAACCAACACCTCGCCCTCGCCCACGATGGGGTGATAAAGCTGGCTGATCTGATAGCCCTGCGGCAGATCGGGATAGAAGTAATTTTTGCGATCAAAGGCGGATGTCAGGTTGATCTGCGCCTTCAGGCCCAGTCCGGTGCGCACGGCCTGTTCCACGCAAAAATCATTGATCACCGGCAACATACCCGGCATGGCGGCATCCACAAAGGCCACGTTATTGTTGGGTTCAGCACCAAATTTCGTGGAGGCACCCGAAAACAATTTCGCATTGGATGCGATTTGGGCGTGGATTTCCATGCCGATCACCAGCTCCCAATCTGATTTTGCACCAGATATGGTTTTCACTTTGGGGGCTTCATAGGTCAGATCAAGCATGGCGTTATCCATTTAAGCATTCATTTGGTCCTGAAATAACGAAGGCGCGGCTGGGTTTCAATCAGATAAACTCGAATAGGGGTAATGACCCATCAGGGGGCCAAGATCCGCGTCACCATTTCGCGCGTATCGCCGCTGAGACCGTCTTTGTTTAAAATCCGTTTCAGCGCGGTTTGTGCAGCGGTCTGTTGCGCGGGGCCATAGCGCCGCCAAGTTTGAAAGGCGCTGCACATCCGAGCGGTGGTTTGCGGGTTCTTCGCGTCCAATTTGATCAGCCAATCGGCCAACAGGGCATATCCTGCGCCACTGTCGTGATGAAAGCCAGCGTGATGCCCCGCCAAGGCCCCAAACACCGCGCGGAAGCGATTGGGGTTGGTCATGGTGAAATCGGGATGATCACACAGTTGCGCAGTGATTTGCGCCACTTGGTCCGGCGCGGCCACGCTGATTTGCAGGGCAAACCATTTGTCCATGACCAAACGATCATGCCGCCATTGATCATAAAACGCTGTGATTTCAGGGGCCTGATGATCCAGACGCGCAATGTTCATCAGCGCCGATAATTGCAGCGTCATGTTATCCGCCGCCCCATATTGCGACCGCGCGGTGGCGCCAACATCGTTATGACTGATCAGGCGCAACAGCGCGCTTCCCAGGGCGCGTTTGCCGGCCTGCTGTGCCCCTGGGTCATAGGGCGCATCAATGCGCAGCCGGTCCATCCAAATGGGCAGGTCCTGCGCCCATTGTTCCGCCATGTAATGCAACAGCGTCTCTTGCGCGGTGTGAATGGCCACCGGGTCGGGGGTATGGCCGTGATCATGCAGATGGGCTGCCAATTCGGCCTGTGCCGGCAGGCGCAGCAGCATGGCCAGATAAGCAGGGTCTGCCGCGTCATTTGCCAACAGGCTGTGCAGGGCGGACAGCCAATCCTGATTTGGGGCGGCCCCTTGTAAAACCATGCCTGTCAGGCAGTCAAATGCCAGCTGATTGCTGGCTTCCCATGTGTTGAACGGATCGGTGTCATGCGCCAGCAATGTCACCAAATCCGCATTGCTGCGCGTTTGATGTAAGACCACAGGCGCACTGAAGCCGCGCAACAGCGATGGGATCGGGCGGCAGGGCAAATTGTCGAATGTCAGCTTAAGTTCGGCTGTGGAGAATTCAACCACCTGCGTGGGCAGCAATTCCGTGCCACCGGGCGCAATCAGCCCCAAAGCCAATGGGATCACAAAGGGTTGCTTGTCGATGCCTTGCGCGCCCTTGGGTGTTTCTTGGCGCAGGGTCAGCGTCAGCGTGCCGTCTGAATAATCTTCATCCACATAGACATGCGGCGTTCCTGATTGGGTGTACCAGCGTTTGAATTGGGTCAGGTCGCGGCCGGTGACATCTTCGAACACGGCCAACCAATCTTCGATCGTGCAGGCCTGTCCATCGTGGCGTTCAAAATACAGCGCCAGCGCCTTGGCATAGGCTGCATCACCAACCAGCGTTTTGAGCATCCCAATGACCTCGGCGCCTTTTTCATAGACCGTTGCGGTATAAAAATTGTTGATCTCTTGATACTGATCTGGGCGCACAGGGTGGGCCAGGGGGCCTTGGTCCTCGGGGAATTGGCGGGCGCGCAGGGTGGTGACATCCTCGATCCGTTTGACGGGGGCGGATCGCATATCCGCGGTGAATTGCGCATCACGGAAAACGGTTAACCCCTCTTTGAGGCACAGCTGAAACCAATCGCGGCAGGT
>JALQTR010000010.1 GCA_023260835.1 Paracoccaceae bacterium | reverse complement strand
GTACTTAACATTTTACATAAATGTTTTCCTATGTATCCGTTACACCCTGTAATTAAAATGGCAGACCATCAGCACGGCAGCATGGATATTTCTGTACAGGAAAAAACTTTTGACGGATTCATCAAATGGAGCATCCGCGTCGCCACCATTTCAATCGGCGTTTTGGTCTTTCTGGCCATCTTTAATTCCTAACACCAGAAAAAGGGGGGCGGCAGAATGATCTTACGCCCCCTTTTTCTTGTGCTTTTTGGCATAGGCTTGGCCCTGAGTGGCTGTTCAAACAGCCCCGTCCCAGACAGCCCGCCGGCCGCCGTCGCCGCCGCCCATGTGGCGCAGATTGGCCCACCCAGCATCACCCTGTACACAATGATCAGTAATGCCACCGGCAATGGGGCGCATTCATCGATTCTGATCAATGCCGATCAGCGGGTGATCTTCGACCCCGCAGGATCGGTGCGGCATGAAACCATCATTGAACGCGGTGATGTGATCTTTGGCGTCACGGAAAAATTAGAAAGCCAATACACCCGCGCCCATGCGCGCAGCACCTATCATGTGGTGATCCAGCATATTCCGGTATCCCAATCCTCGGCGCAAAAGGCGCTGCAGCTGGCGCTGGCATCTGGCCATGTGCCATCTGCGTTTTGCGCCAATGCCACGTCGCGCCTGCTGCGGCAATTGCCGGAATTTACGGGGCTGAACGTCACATTCTTTCCCAATACCCTGCGCCAATCCGTGGCGGATATCACAGGGATAGAAGGCGTCACCCTTTATGAGGATGACGACGCCGACAAAGCCATCGCCCTAGCCAAATTTGGCGGTTAGCGTCAAAAAATCCGGCGCATTACGCGCCGGGGTCTTCACCAAATCGGTTATCACGGGGGAAGCCGCGGGGGGCCATGCGACCCGCGGTGGCGCGTTTGCCGCGCCATTCGGTCAAATCCGCCTCGTGCCGGGTGCGGCCAGCGGGGTCTGACCAACGCAGCCCTTGTGCCAGATCAACGGTGCGCAGATCGGCCAAACCGCCGTCTTTGTATTTTTGCAACCGCACACCCTTGCCGCGGGCCATCTGCGGCAATTCGGCCAGATCAAACACCAGCATTTTGCGATTATCCCCAATTACCGCAACCGCATCGCCCGAGACCGGGCTGCAAATCATGGCGCGCACATCATCCTTGACGTTCAGCACCTGTTTGCCGCTGCGTGTTTGCGCAATACAGTCGTTTTCATCCACAATGAACCCATCGCCGGCGCTGGAGGCCACAATCAGCTGACGGTCCGGTTTATGGATAAACAGCGATACAATAGCCGCCTCATTGGGCAGATCCACCATCAGGCGCACAGGTTCCCCCATTCCGCGCCCCCCTGGCAGGCTGCTGGCGGCCAGCGTATAAAACCGCCCGTTTGATCCCAGCAACAGCAGCTTATCAGTGGTTTCGGCGTGGAAGGTCAGCATCGGCCCATCGCCGTCTTTGAATTTCAAGTCGCGCGTCAGATCAATATGGCCCGACATTGCGCGAATCCAACCCATTTGCGAACAGACCACGGTGATGGGCTCGCGTTCGATCATCGCCTCGATCGGCACTTCGACGGCTTCGCCGGCCTCTTCGATCAATGTCATCCGGGCGCCGCGGTCATATTCTTTGCCGAATTTGCGTTTGGTTGTGCGCAATTCATCGCTGATGCGCGCCCATTGTAATCCCTCATCACCGATCAGGGATACCAATTCCGCGCGTTCCGCCTGCAGCGCATCGCGTTCGCGGATCAGTTCCATTTCTTCCAGCCGGCGCAACGACCGCAGACGCATATTCAAAATCGCCTCGGCCTGCACTTCGGACAGCTCGAACTGGCCATCCCCGGGCAGGGGTGATTTATAATCATCTTCGGATGTGGCGCGGGTATGGCTGCCACCCCAATGCTGCGCCTGAAGCGCAGATTTTGGATCCGCATCATAGCGAATGATATCAATGACCCGATCCAAGTTCAAAAAGGCAATGATAAACCCTTCAAGCACCTCAAGCCGGTGATCGATCTTATCCATCCGATGCTGACTGCGGCGCAAGAGCACATCGCGGCGGTGATCCAAAAAGGCGCGCAGCACCTCTTTGAGCGAGCAGACCTTGGGTGTGACCCCATCAATCAGCACGTTCATGTTCAAACTGAACCGCACCTCCAGATCCGATGCGCGAAACAGCGAATTCATCAGCACATCGGGTTCCACATTTTTGCTGCGCGGCTCTAGGATGATCCGCACATCTGATGCGCTTTCATCGCGCACATCGGCCAAAATGGGCAGCTTTTTGGTTTGGATCAATTCCGCCAACTTCTCGATCAGCTTGGATTTTTGCACTTGGAAGGGGATTTCCGTGACCACAATTTGCCATGTGCCACGGCCCAGATCCTCTACCTCCCACCGCGCGCGCAACCGGAAGGACCCCCGCCCAGTGCGATAGCTTTCTGCGATCGACGCACGCGATTCGACCAACACGCCGCCCGTTGGGAAATCCGGCCCCGGGATGTAATTCAGCAGCGTTTCATCTCGCGCATCAGGGGTTTTGATCAGGTGCAGGCAGGCATCCACCAGTTCGGTCAGATTGTGCGGCGGGATATTCGTCGCCATCCCCACCGCGATCCCTGACGCGCCATTGGCCAGCAGATTGGGAAAACTGGCCGGCAGCACAATGGGTTCTTGTAAGGTGCCATCGTAATTGTCGCGAAAATCCACGGCGTTCTCGGCCAGTCCTTCCAATAAGGCCTCGGCCGCGGCGGTCATGCGGGCCTCGGTATATCGGCTGGCGGCGGGATTATCGCCGTCGATATTGCCGAAATTCCCCTGCCCGTCGACCAGCGGATAGCGCATGTTGAAATCCTGCGCCAAACGCGCCATGGCATCATAAATGGCCGCATCCCCGTGGGGGTGGTAATTCCCCATCACATCGCCCGATATTTTTGCCGATTTGCGGAACCCCCCACCCGGGGACAGGCGCAGTTCGCGCATTGCGTACAGGATCCGCCGATGCACCGGCTTTAGCCCATCGCGGGCATCCGGCAGCGCACGGTGCATGATGGTGGACAGGGCATAGGTCAAATACCGCTCGCCAATGGCGCGCGACAGCGGCTCGGCGGTGATATTTTTGTCAAATGTCGGGTCGTGATCTATATCGCTCATGACGAATGTGATAAACCGCCGCGGCTGGCAGGTAAACAGGAAAGACAGTGCATGAAAAAATCCGTTCTGATTACAGGGTGCTCATCGGGCATTGGGCTGGATGCGGCACAAGGCATGGCTGCGGCCGGCTGGCAGGTCTTTGCATCCGCCCGGGCGCAGGCCGATTGCGACAAATTGCGCGATATGGGGTTCATCAGCCCACGGATTGATTATGAAGACCCCGCCAGCATCGCCACCGGATTGGATCAGGTGCTGGATCACACTGGGGGGCGTTTGGATGCGCTGTTTAACAACGGGGCCTATGCGATTCCCGGTGCGCTTGAGGATCTGCCGCCCCAGGCCTTGGCCCAGATTTATCAGGCCAATGTGGTGGGATACCATGACCTGACGCGCCGCGTCATCCCAGTGATGCGCGCGCAGGGGCATGGGCGCATTGTGAACTGTTCATCCGTTTTGGGGTTGGTGCCAATGAAATGGCGCGGCGCCTATGTGTCCAGCAAATACGCGCTGGAGGGGCTGACAGATGTGCTGCGTTTGGAAATGCACGGAACAGGCATCCATGTGATCTTGATCGAACCGGGGCCGATTACGACCAAAATTCGCGCCAATTCCATCCCACATTTTGAACGCTGGATTGATTGGGAAAATTCACCGCGCGCGGATCAGTATCGCAGCCAGCTGCGTCAACGGCTTTATGCCCCGTCTGGCAAGCCTGATCGGTTTGAACTGCCGCCCAGCGCGGTCACCGCCAAACTGCGTCATGCGCTTCAATCTCCGCGCCCGCGCCCCCGGTATTACGTGACCACCGCGACACATATCATGGGCGCATTGCGGCGGCTGTTGCCCACACGGGCGTTGGATTGGATAATTGCCAAAGGATAAAGAAAAATCCGCTGGCCCCTTCGCTTTTTCATCCACTTGCCCTAGGTAAGGGGAACCCAATAATTAAAGGATATCCCAAATGACCGAAGATCCGCTTTTTTATGTTGTCGCCGCGGCCATGCTGTCGGTTTTGGTGGTTTTGGCGATTGGGATTTCACAATTTGGCAAAGGCACAGTGGAAGCGGCCAAACGGTCCAATAAAATGATGCAGCTGCGCATTGTGGCGCAATTTGTGGCGGTGGTTTTTCTGCTGCTGTTTGTCTGGTTGCGATCAAACGGGGGGTAATGGCAGATGGTTGTTTTGAACAAAATCTACACCAAAACGGGTGACGAAGGCACAACCGCATTGGGCGATGGCAGCCGCGTGACCAAAGATGATGCGCGCGTTGCGGCCTATGGCACCGTGGATGAGCTGAACGCGACATTGGGCATGGCCCGCCTGCACGCCACGGGCGACATGGACCGCCTGTTGGGGCTGATCCAGAACGATTTGTTTGATCTGGGCGCGGATTTGTGCCGCCCCGATATGGAAAAGGATGATCAGGCAGGATATCCGGTTTTGCGTATGGTGCAATCCCAGGTCGACCGGCTGGAGGCTGAAATTGACACCATGAATGCCGATCTGGCCCCGCTGCGCAGCTTTATCCTGCCCGGCGGAAGCGCATTATCGGCGCATTTGCACCTGTGCCGCACCGTGGCACGGCGGGCCGAACGGTTGGTTGTGCGGCTGCATGCCATCGACGCCATCAACCCCGTGGCGCGGCTGTATCTGAACCGACTGAGCGATTGGTTCTTTGTTGCCTCGCGCGTGGCCAATGACAATGGCGCGGATGATGTTTTATGGGTGCCGGGGGCGAACCGGTAAGCTTACGGCAAATCACTGCGGCAGCAGCCGCTCGACCACCGCGTGTAATTCATCGAAATGATCAATCACCGCATCTGGACGCAGGGCGTGGACGTCCTCGCGTCCGGCGCCAAAGCTGACCAAAATGGATGGCACATTGGCAGCGCGGGCGGTGTTGTGATCGGTGGCCGTATCGCCAACCAAACAGGCCTTTTCCAGCAGCCCGCCAGATTGTTCCACCGCCGCGCGCAGCGGCGCGGGGTCGGGTTTGCGCGTGGGCAGGCTGTCTGCGCCAATCAGGGCCGCAAATTGATCACGAACCCCCAAATCCTGAAGCAACTGCTGCGCAAGTGCGAAGGGTTTATTGGTGCAAATTGCCGTTTTAAATCCAGCGTTTTGCAGGGTTTCAACCGCCCGCATGGCCCCATCATAAAGCACGGTGTGGCGGCAAATATCGGCGCCATAGGCCTCCAGCAAAACCGGATACCATTGATCCAGAACCTCTGGGTCGACCGGACGGCCCAACCGTAACAATCCAGCCGTCAACATGGCGCGCCCACCGCCCAGCGCCACCGCGGCGTCGCGCGCAGCGTCCAAAACAGGGCCGTCCCCCATGGCGATGAAACACTGATTGGCTGCCGCAATTAAATCGCCGCTGGTGTCGGCCAAGGTGCCGTCCAAATCAAAAATCACTGCGCGCATCGTCCAAGCCCCTTTGGTTTGTCATATGTTGTAACCTATAGTGAACATCGCCCCGCTTGCACAGACCCCGCGCAAATGTAAAAGGAAGGAAAAGTGTCAAACGGAGCGTTCATGTCAGAAGCCCTGATTATCCTTGCCGCCGGCCGCGGCAGCCGCATGCAATCGGACCTGCCCAAAGTGCTGCATAAAGTGGCGGGCGCCCCGCTGATCACCCATTGCCTGCTGGCGGCCCGCGCGCTGGATCCCGAACGCACCGTGGTTGTCACCGGTCATGGTGCCGATATGGTGCAGGCCGAATTGGCCGATGAGGACGGGATTGCCTTTGCCCTGCAGGCCGAACAGCTGGGCACCGCCCATGCGGTGCTGCAGGCCCGCGATGCGCTGGCGGGGTTTGACGGTAATGTGACCGTTCTTTATGGCGACACGCCGTTTATTGGTGCAGATACACTGCAGGCGATGCAGGCCGCGCGCGCCACGGCCGATGTGGTTGTGTTGGGGTTTGAGGCCGCAGACCCCGCACGCTATGGCAGACTTGTAACCCAAGGCGATGATCTGCTGCGCATCGTCGAATATAAAGACGCCAATGAGGATGAACGCGCAATTACGCTGTGCAATTCAGGTGTGCTGAGCGCTCAAGGCACCCTGTTGTTTGATCTGTTGGCCAATGTCGGCTGCGACAATGCCGCGGGCGAATATTATTTGCCCGATATCATCGCCATCGCCCGCGCGCGCGGCCTGCGCGTGGGGTTTGTGCGCTGCGCCGAGGCCGAAACACTGGGCGTGAACTCCCGCGCCGATCTGGCCGCGGCCGAAGCCGCCTTTCAGGCCCGCGCCCGCGCCGAATTACTGGATCAGGGCGTGACCATGACAGCGCCGGACACGGTGTTTTTATCCTTTGACACGGTGATTGGCCGCGACTGCGTGATTGAACCCAATGTGATCTTCGGCCCCGGCGCCACGGTGGAATCGGGCGCGCATATCCGCGCGTTTTCCCATATTGAAGGCGCGCATGTGTCTGATGGGGCGGTTGTTGGCCCCTATGCGCGGCTGCGTCCCGGCGCTGAACTGGCCGCGGGCGTGCACATCGGCAATTTTGTCGAGGTCAAAAACGCCATCTTGGATGAGGGTGTAAAGGCCAATCACTTGGCCTATATCGGGGATGCCCAAATCGGCGCGCGCAGCAATATTGGCGCCGGCACCATTACCTGCAATTACGATGGGTTTTTGAAACATAAAACCACCATTGGCGCCGATGCCTTCATCGGATCGAACACAATGCTGGTGGCGCCTGTCACGCTTGGCGCGGGTGTAACCACCGGCAGCGGGTCGGTCATCACCCAAGACGTGCCGGATGATGCACTGGCCCTGGGCCGCGCACGGCAGGAAAACAAACCCGGTCTGGCGCGCAAATTGCGCGACATGCTGCGGGCAAAAAAAGAGCAGATGAAAAAAGGGGCGTAACCCATGTGTGGAATTGTTGGCGCGATAAGCAAACACCAAGTGGCCCCCCTTCTGGTCGAGGCCCTGCGCCGTTTGGAATACCGCGGGTATGACAGCGCCGGAATTGCCACGCTGAACCGCGATCAGCTGGATCGGCGGCGCGCCACCGGCAAGCTGGTGAACCTGTCGGATATGTTGGTGCATAATCCACTGGCCGGCACAACCGGGATCGGACACACCCGCTGGGCCACCCATGGCACAGCCACAGTGGAAAACGCCCACCCACACAGCGCAGCCCATGTATCGGTTGTGCATAACGGCATCATCGAAAATTACAAAGAATTGCGGGCTGAGCTGGCCTCGCTGGGCCATTCCTGCACCACTGACACGGACACTGAAACCGTTGTTCATCTGGCGCAGCATCACCTGAATCAGGGGATGGATCCGGTCGCGGCCGTGGACGCCACTTTGGCGCGGCTAGAGGGTGCTTTTGCCCTGCTCTTTTTATTCGAAGGCCACGCGGATTTACTGATTGCGGCGCGCAAAGGATCGCCCATGGCCATTGGCCTGGGCGAGGGGGAAATGTTCGTTGGATCTGATGCCATCGCATTGGGGCCCCTGACATCCGATATTATCTACCTTGAAGAGGGCGACCGCGCCGTGATCACGCTAGCTGGCGCCGATATCGTCGATGCGTCCGGCGCAGCTGTCACCCGTCCGGTGACCCGCGTATCCATCGACCACAGCCAGATCGACAAACAGGGCCATAAACATTTCATGGCCAAGGAGATTGCCGAACAGCCCAGCGTGATTGCCGGAACCTTGGCGCATTATCTGGATGCAGATCACAGTCCCTTGGACGGCATTGATTTTACACAGATCGACCATCTGACCATGGTGGCCTGCGGCACCGCTTTCTGGTAGCGCAGCGTATCTAGCGGATTGCTTAAGCCTTCATCGCGGCCTTGTTGGGTTTGGGACAACGCGACAGTCGCCGTCTTGATGGTGCGCCACGCATCGATGGACGTGACACAAAAACCGTACGCGCGATCGAAGTTGAGACTGGCGTCTTACCTAAAGCGCACGGTTCAGCGTTGTTCACACGCGGCGAAACA
>JALQTR010000168.1 GCA_023260835.1 Paracoccaceae bacterium | reverse complement strand
TGATGACCTGTGGTTTAAAACCCATATAGCCGCCCCAATAGACGCCCATTACTGTCAGGTTTTTCACCAGCAAGTGATTTGCCGGAACCTGTGGAACCTCGCCACTGGCAAATCCGATGGGCAGCAGGCGGGCCTCGGGGTTGCAGGCACGAAAGGCGGCTTTGAATTGCTCGCCGCCCACGGGGTCATAAACCACATCAACCCCGCCCAAATCCTTCAGCGCGCTGCGCAAATCGGGCGTTTCATCCGTGTCGATCAGGTGATCCGCACCGGCCTGCTTTGCGATGGCCAGCTTATCCGCCCCGCGGGCGCAGGCGATCACCCGCGCGCCCATCAATTTGCCGATCTCCACCGCGGTAAGGCCAACCCCGCCAGCAGCACCCAGCACCAGCAGTGTTTCGCCTGGCTGCAACCGTGCGCGGTGATCCAGCGCCACATGGCTGGTGCCATAGGCCACCAGAAAACTGGCCGCATCAGTAAAGGGAATATCATCGGGCAGGGCGACAACACGGTTCGCATCGAAACAGCCATATTCGGCCAACCCCCCGCTGCCACCGAACACCGCCACGCGCGCACCGATTGGCAGGTCCACGCCTTCGCCAGCGGCGTCGATTGTGCCGGCAACCTCCATCCCCAATGTGAAGGGGGCAGGGGGGGTGTCCTGATAGGTGCCTTTTTCCATCAGTAAATCTGCAAAATTCAACGCACAGGCGGCGATTTTGATGCGCACCTGTCCGGCGGCTGGTTGCGGGATGTCGATATCTGCGATTGCCGCCGCGGCGCCGGTTTGTGCGATGTGAAAGGCTTTCATGGGGTGCTCCTGATTTCTGCTTTGACCAGATGTAGCGGGGCAATTCACAGGGGTCAAATCATTCGCTGGTGTCTGTACGCTTGATTTTTTTGCCCCCTGCAGCTAGCGGAGAGAGACCCCAACCGTCGGAGCCAAACATGATCACACCATCCATTGCAAGCAGCTTGCGCACCGCCGCGCATGCCGCTGCAGATGAAGCCCGGCGGGTCATTCTGCCATATTTTCGCACACAAGGATTGACGGCCGAAAATAAGGCGGCAGATGGGTTTGATCCGGTCACCTTGGCGGATCGTGCTGCCGAACAAGCGATGCGCAAGGTCCTGCAATCCTTGCGTCCAATGGATGCCGTTTTGGGCGAAGAATTTGGCCGCAGCGATCCATTGGCCGACCCATCAGGGCTGACGTGGGTTTTGGACCCCATTGATGGAACGCGCGGATTTATCAGCGGCACGCCAACTTGGGGGGTTTTGATTGCGGCCTGTACTGATGAAGGTCCCGTTTATGGCCTGATCGACCAACCCTATACCGGCGAACGGTTCGAAGGGGGATTGGGGCAGGCGCAGCTGACACATGGGGGCGATGTGACGCCGCTGCGCACATCCGCTGTTGCCGATTTGGCGGCGGCCACCATTTTTACCACCTTCCCCGAGGTCGGCACCCCCGCCGAAGGCGCAGCCTTCGCCGCGCTGGCGCAACAATGCCGACTAACGCGTTATGGGATGGATTGTTATGCCTATGCGCTGCTGGCGGCCGGACATATTGATCTGGTGGTCGAGGCGGGGCTGAATTCTTATGACATCGCCGGACCCATCGCGGTGATCGAGGCCGCGGGCGGCATTGTGACCGATTGGCAGGGCGGCCCAGCCTGGCAAGGCGGCCGCGTTTTGGCCGCGGCGAATAGGCAAATGCATGCGCAGGCCTTGGCTGTGCTGCGCGATCAGATGAAAGGGTAACCCCATGTCAAATGAATTGCTGATCAAAGGCGCCGATCTGACCCTGACCATGGATGATGCCCCGGGCGCATGCGGGCAGGAATTGGTCCATGCGGATATTCTGATCCGTGATGGCGTGATTGCGCAAATCGGGCAGGGCCTGCAATCCACCGGCGATATCATCCATGCCAATGGCTGTTTGGTGACGCCGGGGTTGGTGAACACGCATCATCATCTGTATCAAAGCCTAACACGGGCAGTGCCGATGGGGCAGGATGCCCTGTTGTTTGGGTGGTTAGAGACGCTTTACCCGATTTGGGCGCGGTTTGGTCCTGATGAAATGCGTGTTTCTGCCATGGTTGGGTTGGCTGAATTGGCACTGTCGGGCTGCAGTATGAGCTCGGACCATTTGTACCTTTACCCCAATGGCGCGCGGCTGGATGACACAATCGAGGGCGCGCGCGAAGTGGGCATCCGTTTTCATCCCACCCGCGGCGCGATGAGCATTGGCCGCAGCCAAGGTGGCTTGCCGCCCGACGCTCTGGTGGAACAAGAAGCGGCCATTTTAAACGACTGCATCCGCGTGGTGGACCGGTTTCATGATCCGCGTGATGGCGCGATGGTGCGGGTTGGCATTGCGCCCTGTTCGCCCTTTTCCGTCAGCCGCGACTTGATGCGGGATGCGGCGCTTTTGGCCCGCGATAAGGGGGTGATGCTGCACACGCATTTGGCCGAAAATGACGAGGATATCGCCTATTCCTTGGCGCAATTCGGCTGCCGCCCGGGGCAATATGCCGAAGAATTGGGATGGACAGGGGATGACGTCTGGCATGCCCATTGCGTCAAGCTGGACGCGGGCGAGATTGATTTATTCGCGCGCAGCAAAACAGGTGTGGCCCATTGCCCCTGTTCCAACTGCCGTTTGGGATCGGGCATCGCGCCGGTGCGTGCAATGCGCGATGCCGGTGTGAAGGTTGGGTTGGGCGTGGATGGATCGGCCAGCAATGACGCTGGCAATCTGGTGGCCGAAGCGCGCCAAACAATGCTGTTGCAACGCGTGGCATTGGGCGCCGATGCCATGTCCGCGCGCGAGGCGCTGCGCATCGCCACCCGCGGCGGTGCCGAGGTTCTGGGCCGCCATGATACGGGTCAAATCGCGGTGGGCAAACGCGCCGATATTGCCATTTGGGATATGTCGGGCCTGCCGGCTGCGGGGAATTGGGACAAGGCGGCGCTGCTGCTGGCTGGCCCAATGCAGGTGCGTGATCTGATTGTCGAGGGGCGGCATATCGTGCAATCGGGCCATCTGCCCCATCTGGACCTGCCGCGGCTGATCGAAACCCATAACGCCATGGCGGCGCGACTGGCCGCAGGGTGATCGGCTGTAATGTCACAAATGGCCCGCGCGTTGGCCGCGCGGACCATTTTAATTTGGGGGCGTAACGACTGCGCCCTTAAAGTCCGGTGTAATAATTGCGCACCGAATACTGCCGGTGCTGTGTTTTCAGGCTGGCCC
>JALQTR010000104.1 GCA_023260835.1 Paracoccaceae bacterium | reverse complement strand
CTTGTCTATCAGGTGCCGATCCCGGAACCGCTGCGTTTCCTCGAACCGCGCGAAAGCGAGACCCGCAAGATGCACAGTCTCGAAGAGTACGGCCTGATGCATGTAAAGCTCTACGAAGACATCAGCCGTCACGGCCACATCGCCACCTCCTATGCCTATCCGGTGAAGGTTGAGGGGCGCTATGTCATGGATCCGTCGCCGATCCCGAAATTCGACAATCCAAAGCTGGAAATGGCGGCAATTCAGCTGTTCGGCGCGGGGCGCGAGCAGCGGATTTACGCCATCCCCCCCTATACTCAGGTCGTGTCGCTGGATTTTGAGGATTACCCGTTTGAAGCCAGCAAAGCCGATCATGATTGCGACCTATGCGGCGCCAGCACCAGTTATCTGGACGAGGTGATCATAGACGATGCCGGCGGGCGGATGTTTGTTTGTTCCGACACCGATTACTGTGCGGGCCGTCAGGCCGAAGGGCATAAGGGGCGGTTGTCCCCCAATCAGGAGGCGGCGCAATGACCGATACACCCCTACTGCGCATTCGCAATTTGGCGAAATTTTATGGCGGCCGGATCGGCTGCACCGATGTGTCCTTTGATCTTTACCCCGGCGAGGTGATGGGGATCGTTGGCGAATCCGGATCAGGCAAATCCACCTTGCTGAACGCAATGGCAGGTCACATCGAACCTGACGGGGGTGAGGTGCTGTTTAACACGCGCACAGATGGTTTGCGCGATACGCGCCAGATGTCCGAACCTGAACGGCGGATGCTGGCGCGCACCGATTGGGCGTTTGTGCATCAACACGCGCGCGATGGGCTGCGTATGTCGGTATCCGCAGGTGGAAACGTGGGCGAACGGCTGATGGCCGTGGGCGCGCGGCGCTATGACACTGTGCGGGCGCAGGCGATCGATTGGCTGGGCCGGGTCGAAATTACCGAGGATCGGATTGATGATCGCCCCACCGCCTTTTCCGGCGGTATGCAGCAGCGATTGCAGATCGCGCGCAATCTGGTCACAGGTCCTCGATTGGTGTTCATGGATGAACCCACAGGGGGGCTGGATGTATCGGTGCAGGCGCGACTGCTGGATTTGCTGCGCGGGCTTGTGCGTGAAATGGGATTGTCGGCCATCATTGTCACGCATGATCTGGCGGTAGTGCGCCTGTTGGCGGATCGGCTGATGGTGATGAAATCGGGTCATGTGGTTGAATCGGGCCTGACGGATCAGGTGCTCGATGATCCACAGCACAGCTATACCCAGCTACTTGTTTCCTCTGTCTTGCAGGTCTGATGCCATGATTAAAATTGAAAACGTGTCCAAAACCTTTACGCTGCACAATCAATCATCCGCGGTGATCCGTGTGATGGAAGGGGCCAGCCTTGCGGTTGATCCGGGTGAATGCGTTGCCCTGATCGGCAATTCTGGCGCGGGTAAATCCACCCTGATGCGGATGATTTACGGCAATTATCTGGCGGCATCCGGATCCATCATGGTGGGCGATCTGGACGTTGCACAGGCCGAACCGCGCCAGATCATCGCGCTGCGCCGACGGACGTTGGGATATGTGTCGCAATTTTTGCGGGTGGTGCCACGGGTGCCAACTATCGACGTGGTGGCCGAACCTTTGTTATCCGTTGGGGTGGATCGCGGCACGGCCATGGCCCGGGCGCAGGATCTGCTGACGCGCCTGAATATCCCGCAGACCCTGTGGACCCTGTCTCCAACCACCTTTTCTGGGGGTGAACAGCAGCGGGTGAATATTGCCCGCGGCTTTGCGCATATCTACCCCGCGATGTTGCTGGACGAACCGACCGCATCGCTGGATGCGATGAACCGTGAAACCGTTTTGTCCCTGATTGAAGAGGCCAAATCCCGCGGCGCTGCGATCATTGGCATCTTTCATGATAAACCCGCCCGTGACCGCGTGGCAGACCGCGAAGTCGATGTGTCGGCCTTCACCCCAAAGGGACAGGCCTGATGCAGGGACGTGCGATTGCGGTTGTTGGCCCATCCGGTGCGGGGAAGGACACGCTGATTGATGCGGCGATGCAGGCCCGCCCAGATTTGCTGAAGGCGCGGCGCGTGATTACGCGCCCGACCACCGCCGGAGGCGAGGATTTCGACGGCGCCACAGTGGCTGAGTTCCAACGCCGCGCGGCTGCGGGGGATTTCATCCTGACATGGCAGGCGCATGGCCTGCATTACGCCATCCCACACGGCATTATGCAGGATTTGAATGCTGGGCGGGATGTGATCTTGAACCTGTCGCGGGCGGTGCTGGTGCAGGCGCGGGATCAGCTGCCCAATTTGCGCGTCATCATGGTGACCGCCGCCCCCGAAATTCTGGCGGCGCGCCTGTCTGCGCGGGGCCGCGAAAGCACCAAGGATATTGCCACACGCTTGGCCCGGGCGGATTACGTTCTGCCCGATGGTCTGGATGTTGCCCATGTGGATAACAGCGGTGATTTGCGCGTGGGACTTCAGCGGTTTTTATCGGCCCTTGCCCCACCTGACTGATCCCGCATGCGTCATCATACTGTGACAATTCCCCTTTACGCGTATCAAAGATTTAAAGAAATGAGACACCAATGGATATGATCATCACCAACGCTAAAATCATCTGCGAAACCGAAGTGATCGACGGAACAGTGCAGGTTAAAAATGGCCAAATTGCCGACATAACCCCAGGCCGCAGCCATATTCCTGGCGCGATTGATTTTGACGGTGATATGCTGATGCCCGGCCTGGTTGAGCTGCACACAGACAATTTGGAACGCCATCTTGAGCCGCGTCCCAAGGTTGATTGGCCCCATGGCGCTGCCATTTTGGCGCATGATGCAGAACTGGCTTCGGCGGGGATCACCACCGTGTTTGATGCACTGCGTGTGGGGTCGATCACCAAACAGGGGTCAACCTACACACCCTATGCCCGCCGTGTTGCCAGTGAAATCATGGATTTGCGCGCCAAAGGGGCGCTGAAGATCAACCATTACATCCATCTGCGGGCCGAGGTTTGTTCGGACACGCTGGAGACCGAGTTCGCACAATTCACCCCCGAAGACCGCGTGGGTCTGGTGTCGCTGATGGATCACACCCCCGGGCAGCGGCAAT
Organism: Paracoccaceae bacterium; assembly: GCA_023260835.1. GTDB lineage: Bacteria > Pseudomonadota > Alphaproteobacteria > Rhodobacterales > Rhodobacteraceae > JALQTR01. The sequence goes on along the minus strand of JALQTR010000104.1, from coordinate 4,301 downwards.
TTCGCGATTTGGGGGCGCTGAAAACTTATATGTCCAAAAAACGGGCGATGTCTGATGCGGATTTTGACGCGCATGTGGATCATCTGCTGACATTGCGCGCGGCCAACGGCGACCGGCACGAAGCTGCTACCGTGGCCGAGGCTCGGCGGCTGGGGGCTGTGCTTGCATCACATGACGATACGGTCGCGCAGCACGTTGATGTCTCCAGCGGGTATGGCGTGAAACTGGCTGAATTCCCCACCACGGTCGAGGCCGCACAGGCCTGCACCGATCACGGTATTGCGGTGATGATGGGCGCCCCCAACCTGATCCGCGGTGGATCGCATTCGGGCAATGTGGCTGCTCATGAATTGGCGCAGCTGGGGCTGCTGGATATCATCTCATCCGATTATGTGCCTTATGCGCTGCTGTCTTCGGCGTTTTTACTAGCGGATCTTTGGGATGATTTGCCGCGTGCCATTGCCACCGTGACGGCCAATCCGGCGCGGTCTGTGGGGTTGATGGATCGCGGGGTGATAGGCCCGGGCTTGCATGCGGATTTATTGCGCATCAAGCGGATTGATGGGAATGCGGTGATCCGCGGCGTATGGTGCCATGGCCGCCAAGTGGGATAGGCGCGCCTAGCTCTATATGCGCTGGCCGTTTTGCCAAACATGGCGCAGCTGCAATTGTGTATCCAGATGCAACAGATCGGCGGGTGCGCCCACGCGGATTTGGCCGATATCATCGCGGCCCATAAGGCGGGAAGGCGTCTGCGTGACCATCCGCAGCGCCTGCAGCAGCGGCACATTCAGCCGATGGCACAGATTGCGCAGCGCCTGGGACATGTCCAAATCCGCCCCCGCCAATGTGCCGTCGGCCAATGTCAGCCGACCATCGCGGCGCAGGATTTTGCGGCCATTGAGTTCGAATTCTGTGGCCTGTGTTCCCGCGACGGCCATGCAATCGGATACAGCATAAACCTGCCCCAATGGTTGTTTTGCATGCAATGCCAGTTGCAGGGCCGCAGGTGCGACATGATGCAGATCGGCAATCACGCCAACCATCGCTTGGCTGGCCAATGCCGCGCCGACAAGGCCGGGGGCGCGATGGGAAAGGCCGCTCATGGCGTTGAACAGATGTGTGGCGGCCTGCGCGCCGGCGTCGAAATATGCCATGGCAGTGGCATAATCCGTGTTTGAATGCCCCAAGGCCACGCAAACGCCGGCACCTGTTAGGGCGCGGGTTTGATCCAATGTGCAATTTTCAGGGGCGATTGTGATCATCAAACTGGGCAGGGATGCGCGCAGACGGGTGTAAAACGCCAGATCCTGATCTGTCATTGGTCGGATCAGCGCTGGATCATGCGCGCCGGCGCGAATTGGATCCAAATGCGGCCCCTCAAAATGCAGGCCCAGTAGTGGCAGGCCAGAATTGCATCCTGCGATCACCAGATCCGCCACATGGGCCTGCACATCGGGGGTATCAGTGATCAGCGTGGGCAGGATCTGCAAGGCGCCCAGCTGCCTATGCGCGGCGCAAATCTGCTGCAGCCCTTCGGCCGTCAAGCTGCCATCAATCATTACCCCGCCGCCGCCATTCACCTGAAGATCGACAAAGCCAGGCATTAGGATGCCGCCCATAGGGGTGCTTGGCAAATCGGGGGGCAGGTCATCGGGTGCCGTGATCTGTGCGATCCGCCCCCCGTCAATCACCACGGCGCGTGGTCCCCATAGGGTTTGGCCATCAAACAGCTGATCGGCGTGCAGGGCGTAACGTCCCGCGGCAGAATTGACGCTGGTGCGGGGTGCGGGCACGGTCTGCGCATAGGCCAAATCAACTGCGCCATCCAATGCATCGCCTTGCGCTGCGATAACGCGTGATTGCCATTTTGCGGGCAGATAGGGCACCAAATGTGGCCCAACCCCACCTGTAAGACACAGATCCAAAGATGCCCCACCGGCCAAAATATCGGCGCCCTGTGCAACATAGCGGCCCGCCAGTGTCAGTAGGTCAATCGCCATTGTATCACCCGCTTGCGCAGCCTCCAAAATCCAAGGGGCAAATTTGGCAAAATCCGCAGGGGCCGCATTGGCCGCAAAACAGATCATCTTATGGGGTGTTGCAAAATGCGCCAAAATGCGCTGGCCCAGAGGGGTCGGATCATGCAGACCATCATGCATCAACAGCGCCCGGCGCAGGGCGTCGCGCCCCAGCCATGCGCCCGATGCTTGATCGCCCAAAACCACCCCATGTCCCCCAAGGTATTGGGTGCGGGCCGCGCTTTGCATCGCCAAAAATGATCCTGTGCCAATCGCCGCCAATATGCCATCGCGCCCCCCAAGCGCCCCGCGCAGCATGGTGGGTTGGTCTTCGCTGATTTGATCTGGCCGCAGGGCAAGAGCGCGCGCCGTGCGCGCGGCAACACCATCGTCCATCACCCCAGCCAGCCCCAGATGGATGCGGCCTGATTTCAGCGCAAAAAGCGTGTAGCCCGCAGCGGCGGCCAAATCCTGCAACAGCCCTGAAACGGCCGCAATGGCACCGGCAAAATCGCTTTGCACATTGGCAGGGCGATCACTGATTGCGTTGAAAACCTGTCCATCGGGTGCAATCACGCGCCCGCGGCAGCCAGAGCCACCACCATCTATGCCAGTGACATATCCGGTCACAGCTCTTGCACGTCCAAAACGCCGGGCATGGCCTTCAGCGCGCCTTTAATCTGTGGTGACAGGGGGAAGTGATCGCCGATGGTGACCTCAACCTCGCCGGGCAAATCCGGGTCCAGCAGGCACAGGTTCACCGGCCCGCGCGCCCCATCCATGTTTTTGGCCGCAGCAAAAACACTGTCCAGCCCAGCAATCGCGCTGGCATCATCGACAAAGATGCGCAGCCCGTTGGCCGCTGCGCTGGCCACGGATAGCTCGGCCGGCTGCACCGATCGGCACAACAGTTTCAGCTGGTCTGCTTCCATTGTGGCTTCGGCCGTCAGGACAATCTTTTCGCCGGTTTCCAGATGTGGGCGGGCCTTTTCCAGCGTTTCAGAAAACAGGGTGATTTCATAGCCACCGCTGGGGTCTGACAGCTGCACAAAGGCAAAGCGATTGCCCTTGGCGCTTTTGCGTTCTTGGCGCGCGGCGACAACACCGGCCATTTTCACAACGCAAGGGCCGGTGGCGGCTTTTTGATGCACCTCGTCCAAGGTCATCACATTTTTGCGCCGCAGCCCGGTCATGTAATCATCCAGCGGATGGCCAGACAGATAGAACCCAACCGCCTTAAATTCTTCGGACAGGCGTTCGGCCGGCAGCCAATCAGCCACGGGGGGCAGGCGCGGTTCGGGCAGATCATCGCCCGCATCGCCAAACAGCGACACTTGGTTCGATCCGCGTTGTTCATGCACCGCGGCGGAATAGGCGGTTAGGGCGTCCAAACTGTCAAACACCCGTCGGCGGTTGCGATCCAGCGTATCAAAGGCCCCCGCGCGGGCCAGCATTTCCAAGGGCCGCTTGCCGATGCGTTTCAAATCCACCCGGCGGGCAAAATCAAACAATGTGGCAAAGGGCTTTTCCACCCCGCCATCTGCGCGGGCGCGGGTGATCAGGCGCATCGCCTCGACCCCGACGTTTTTCAGTGCGCCCAAGGCATAAACCAGCGTCCCATCCTGCACCGTGAATTCCGCGCCAGATCGGTTCACACAAGGCGGCGCCCATGGCAGATCCAGACCGCGGCGCAGTTCATCGAAATACACCGCCAGCTTATCCGTCAGATGCATATCGCAATTCATCACGCCGGCCATGAATTCCACCGGATGGTTGGCCTTCAGCCACGCCGTTTGATAGCTGACAACGGCATAGGCGGCAGCGTGCGATTTGTTGAAGCCGTAGTTGGCGAATTTTTCCAGCAGGTCGAACACTTCGGATGCTTTTTTGGCATCCACCCCGTTCTTTTTGGCGCCTTCTTCGAATTTTGGACGCTCTTTGGCCATTTCTTCGGCGATTTTCTTACCCATCGCGCGGCGCAGCAAATCCGCACCACCCAAGGAATAGCCGGCCATTTCTTGGGCAATCTGCATCACCTGTTCTTGGTAAACGATGATGCCTTGGGTTTCTTCCAGAATATGGTCGATCAGTGGGTGGATGCTGGCGCGGTCTTTTTTGCCGTTCTTTACCTCGCAATAGGTGGGGATGTTTTCCATCGGACCGGGGCGATAGAGCGCGACCAGCGCCACGATATCCTCGATACAGGTGGGTTTCATACGCTTGAGCGCATCCATCATCCCCGAGCTTTCCACCTGAAACACCGCCACGGTTTTGGCCGAT
>JALQTR010000059.1 GCA_023260835.1 Paracoccaceae bacterium | reverse complement strand
ATCACCATGGCCTGTGATGTCACCTTCACCAGCTGTGGGCCGATAATCGCCGCTGCCAAACCCCCAGCCATGACATAGGACACGGCTTTGGGCTGAAATTCAGGGCTGGCCGTATCGGTGGCGGCAAATCGGTAAAACCCTTGCGCGGACATATAAACGCCGGTGCATAGCGAGCCCAGCAAGAAGATCCCAAAGGATTGGTGATAAAGCCCGACGGCTCCGATCGCTCCGCCCACGCAGCCCATCGAGGTGCCAATCCAAAACCCGACCCGCCGGCCAAAGCGCTGCATCACCATCGACATCGGCGTGGCCGACAGCATCGACCCCAAAACGATCAACGAAATCGGCAGCGTGGCAAAACAGGGGTTCGACGCCAGCGACTGCCCCGCCAGCCCACCGATGGTGAAAATCATTGGCATTTGCGCGCCCAGCAGGGCCTGCGCCATTATCAAAACAATCACATTGCGCTTGGCGGATTGGGTGGCTTGGGGCATAAGGGAACCTTATTCATGTATTCGCATGGGTTCTGCGCTACACCCTGTGGGCGGCGTTTGTAAAGGTGGCATTCAAAGGGGCGTGGCGTCATGTCAGAATACATCATTGAAACCGAAGCCTGCCTTGCCAAAGGCGCCGCGCATTTGGCGCAGGTCGAGCCGCGGTTTGCGCATGCGCTGTCACTGACTGGCCCGCTGCCGCTGCGCCGGCGCGAGGATGGGTTCGACGCGCTGCTTTCGGCGATTGTCAGCCAACAGGTGTCGGTTGCTGCCGCGCAGGCCATTTGGGGCCGCGTGCAGGCGGCGGGGCTGACGGATCCTGCGGCCATTTTGGCCGCGGATGATGACGTGTTGCGGGCGCAGGGGCTCAGCCGTCCGAAAATCCGCTATGCTCGGGCGCTGGCCGGGGCCGGGATTGATTTTGATGCGTTGCGGCATATGCCCAGCGATCAGGTGGTGACGCAGCTGATCGAAATTCCCGGCATTGGCCGCTGGACCGCCGAGGTTTACGCCATGTTTTCGCTGGGCCGTGCTGATGTCTTCGCCCCCGATGATCTGGCCTTGCAAGAGGCAGCGCGCATTCTGTTCGATCTGCCCGCACGCCCCAAACCCGCGGCCTTTCGTGCGATGGCCGCTGAATGGGCGCCATGGCGAACGGTTGCAGCCAACCTGCTGTGGGCCTATTACCATGTGCAAAAGCAAAAAGAAGGAATTGCATAGATGCGCGTATTACAAGCCGGTCGGGCCGAACCAAAATCGGGTGAAACACGTTCGGCGGTGGTTTTCTTGCACGGCTATGGTGCGAATGGGGCGGACCTGCTGGGGCTGGCCGATCCTTTGGGCGACCATTTGCCTGATACCCTGTTCGTCGCGCCTGATGCGCCCGAATCCTGTGCGGGGGCGCCCTTTGGGTATCAATGGTTTCCAATTCCTTGGATTGATGGCTCATCCGAAGAAGAATCCGCCCGCGGCATGGCCGCGGCGGTGGATGATCTGAACGCGTTCTTGGACGCGCTGATGGTGGATGAGGATCTGCTGCCCGAACAGGTGGCTATTGTTGGCTTTTCCCAAGGCAGCATGATGGCCCTGCATGTCGCCCCCCGGCGCGAGGATCCAATCGCTGGCATCGTTGCCTTTTCCGGCCGGCTTCTATCGCCCGAACTGCTGGCGGATGAGGTCCAATCGCGCATGCCCATCTTGCTGGTCCATGGCGATCAGGACGATGTGGTGCCGGTGCAATCCCTGCCCGAAGCCGCCGAAGCCCTGCAAGAGGCAAACTTCCCCGAGGTCTTCGCCCATATCATGAAAGGCACCGCCCATGGTATCGCCCCCGATGGGCTGTCCGTGGCGCTGGCCTTTTTGCGCGATAAATGTGGGTTCTAGGCGCGCAGCCAAAGAAAATCCCCCGCGCGTCATACGCCCGTCACAAAGCCGCGTTAGCAATCCCATTGACTATATCAATGGGGTTGCGTGATGTGATCCACGATATATAGTGGTTGTCATCCGGGCGGCAGCCCGTCCGCCCGATTGGCGGTGGCCATGGACCCCATGCCCCGCCTTAACGGAGGCTGACGCTGATGCAAACGGAACTGGGCCGCGCTGCGCCGCGGGAATTTCAAAACGATTTCATTCATTCGCCATCATCCTTGCGGCACTATCCGGCGCTGGTGCTGAACGCGGATTATCGACCGCTGTCCTATTACCCGCTGTCATTGTGGCCCTGGCAAGAGGCGATCAAAGCGGTCTATTTGGACCGCGTGGATACTGTGGCCGAATATGACGCCGAGGTCCGCAGCCCGGGGCTGAGCCTGAAGATCCCATCGGTGGTGGTGCTGCGCGATTATGTGCGCCCGCGTAAAACCGTCGCCTTCACCCGCTTCAACCTGTTTCTGCGTGATGAATTTCGCTGCCAATATTGCGGGGCGAAAACGGACTTGACCTTTGACCACGTGATCCCCCGCGCATCGGGCGGGGTGACATCGTGGGAAAATGTCGTCGCGGCCTGCAGCCCGTGCAATTTGCGCAAAGGGTCAAAATCCCTGTCGCGTGCTGGGATGCACCTGCGCAACGCCCCGCGCCAACCCGATGCGATGCAGCTGCAAAACACCGGCCGCAAATTTCCCCCTGGGCATTTGCACGAAACTTGGGTCGATTACCTGTATTGGGACACCGAGCTGGAGGCGTAACCAAGACCACCCCTTGCACCTTTGGCGCGAATAAGCCACTCTGATGCGTATTAATGGGTGCATTGGTAAAGGTGGGTTATGGAGCGAAAACGTGGTGTTGAATGGTATGCGGGGATCGCACTGGGGGTAATGATTGGCCTGAGCTTGGCCTTTGCGCTGTTTTTTGCCGTGGATTATGTCCGAAGCCAAGGTTACAAACTGGCCGATGACGAATGGTTTGGCTTTGCTATCAACGCCATCACCATTATCGCCAGCGCCTTTGCCGCCACGGCGGCATTTTGGGGGATCAAACATCAAATCCAGCATAAAATCGATATGGAGGAGTACCACCGCCAAGAAAGGCTGGCCGCATCACTTGCTTTGTTGCCAGTGGTTTTATTGAAAATAAACCAGATGGGAATTCAAATACTGCGCCGCATTGCCTATGGCGCAGAATATGCAGACCAAAACGCCCCGACAAACATATCGCAAGAGGATATAGTTATCCTAAAAGATATTATTGGAGCCAGTCGCGGTGATGCACGAACGGATTTACAAAACTTATTGGCAATTTACCAAATCGCATTGCATCTGTTTCAAGAGTTCCCGGAAGATGAATATGGTGTGTTTGAATGTTTCACTGAGCAGAATAACGAAAATACACATGGCATACACGAAATAGACAATGGGCGGTATCAAATTGTCATCATTATATGGGTGGTATTTTTGGCGCGGGCGTCGCACCTGACGGAATACGGGCGGAACGGAACTTACCAGCGGTCACCCAAGCGATTACGTACGGTGATCAATGATTACTTAACTGGCATAGATGGCCTAATCGACCTCAGATTGGGACGAAAAGAGTCACGCTCGCCCGAGCAAAAAATCCCAGCAATCCAAAACAAAAACCTGCTAAATATGATCAAGGAGGATATAAAAAGCCTTAATGCCAGCGAGGAACCTATTTTTGAATTTCAAGAATTTGACATCGACTGGTCTGATGAATTCAAGAAGCTGGCAGAGGGAACGGCGACGGCTCACTAAACGTCAACATCACCACAGGCTATCCTTGATTGGTTGCCGTCCAACTTGACAAAATGCCCGCCTTGGGCGCAAAGGGGCGGTATGTTTATGAACCTATGTCAAGTGGCCTTTGGGGCGGCGATTGGGGCGTCGATGCGATACGGCGTGAACCTGCTGGCGCTGCGGATGTTGGGGCCGGGGGTTCCGGTGGGGACGGTGATCGTGAATATCCTGGGCAGTTTTTGTATGGGCGTGGCGATTGTGGTGCTGGCCGGTGGGGCCAGTCATCGCTTTGCCCCCTTGTTGCTGACTGGGCTTTTGGGCGGGTTCACCACGTTTTCGGCCTTTTCGCTGGATGCTCTTACGCTTTACAGCCGCGGGGCAATCTGGCAAGCGGCGCTTTATGTGGGGCTGTCGGTAATCGGGGCCTTGATCGCGATTGCGGCCGGCATGGCCTTGGCCCGCTGGGGGATGAGATGAGCAAAGTTCAGCAAATTACCATAACACCCGAAGACGCGGATCAGCGGCTGGATCGGTTCCTGCGCCGTCAGTTTGCGCAGCTGAACCAGATTCAGATTGAAAAGCTGTGCCGCAAGGGGGAATTCCGCGTTGATGGCGGTCGGGTGAAACCCAACACGCGACTGGCGGCGGGGCAGGTGCTGCGCATCCCGCCACTGCCCGATGCGCCGGCTGCGCCCTATGTGCCAAAACCCCGCCCCAACGTGACCGAGGCGCAGGCACAGATGATCCAATCCTGTGTGTTGTGGCGCGATGATGATATCATTGCGCTGAACAAACCCCCTGGCTTGCCAACCCAAGGCGGCAGCGGCCAAAAGCTGCATGTCGATGGATTGGCCGAGGCATTATGCTTTGGCTATGACGAAAAGCCCCGCCTTGTGCATCGCTTGGACAAGGACACATCCGGCGTTCTGCTGCTGGCGCGCAAGCGGTCGATCGCGGCCAAACTGGCCGATGCGTTCCGCCATCGCAACACGCGCAAGATATATTGGGCTGCGGTGGCGGGGGTGCCTACCCCAGCAATGGGAACCATCAAATACGGATTGGTCAAAGCCCCAGGCCATGGCGGGCGCGGCGAGGGGGAAAAGATGATCTGCATCCCCCCCGCGCGGGTGCATGAAACCGAGGGCGCGAAACGCGCGATCACCGATTATGCGGTGCTGTCGGCGTTGGCGCGCCGCCTGTCTTGGTTGGCCATG
>JALQTR010000031.1 GCA_023260835.1 Paracoccaceae bacterium | reverse complement strand
CCACTGGTAACCACGCGGTCATTGTCGATCTTGGTTCCCGCATGAAAGACCTTGACGCCCATCTGCACGCGCGAGTCTGCCTTGTTCTGCTGCAGCGCCTGCGCGTCTGTGTTGGCGACCACGAAGTCAACGCCTTCAAGGTTCTGATCGATCATATTGTTGACTGCATTGCCGCCGGCCCCACCGACACCGAATACGGTGATGCGGGGGCGCAGCTCTTCCAGCCCGGGAACGGAAAGGTTGAGTGTCATTTTGATTTACCTGTTTTCGCCCTCTGGATGGGGCATTTCTGTCTGCTCTGTAATCTCACAATAACGTTAATGCGTTTTAATGTCACGCAAAAATCCCAAAAAGTAGCAGAAAAACGAATCACTTTTTTCAAGGCCAAAGGATGATTCGGAATAGGTCAACCAAAACCGTGACTTACCAATTATCCTTAAACCAACGCACTGCGCGCCGCAAAGACCGGGTTGGCAATTTTTCGCTGGGCATATCGAAATCCCACCATTCATCCTGCGGGTGAGCTGCAAATAATGCCAGCCCAACAACGGCAGAAAATCCGGGACCCGCCGCCGCCTGGGGCAAGCCATGCACGCGCATCGGATGCCCCATACGAATTTGCGGCCCCAAGATACGGGCCGCCAACCCATCCAAGCCGGGCAGCTGGCTGGCGCCCCCTGTCAGAACGATTTGCTGGCTGGACATATCATAAAAGCCCGCAATTTCGAGGCGCGCGCGCAGCTCTTCCAATATCTCTTCCACCCGAGGGCGAATAACGCCAATTAATTCGGTGCGACTGATGGTGCGGCGGTCATGTTCCCAATCACCAGTTTGGCCGTTCAATTCGATCAAATCGCGGTCGTCGCGGCCGGTGGCGATCACCCCTCCATGTAACGTTTTGATCCGTTCGGCGTGCTGTGCACCGATTTGCAATCCAATGGCGATGTCATTGGTGATCAAATCACCGCCCATGCGCACCATATCGGCATAGATCATATTATTCTTCAGGAAAATCGACAGGCTGCTGGTGCCGCCACCCAGGTCAATACAGGCTGCCCCCAGTTCTTTATCATTGTCAACAAGACAGGCCAAAGCGGATGTATAGGCGGATGAGGCCACCCCCGCCAATTCCAGATCACAGCGTTGCACAGCTGTTTCCAGCGCCGATATTGCAGCACCGTCAACCGTTAGCATATGCATATCAACCGACAGGTCCTGCCCGCTTTGCCCCCGCGGATCGGCAAGCCCTGTTCGGTGATCCAACGTAAAATTCACTGGTTGCGCATGTAACACCGCGCGGCCGCCCCCGATTTGCGGCATGTCAACAGCGGCCAAAACGCGGCCCACATCGGCCTCGGTCACCGCGCGGCCGCCCTGATCAACCTGCCCCGCCAAACCGTAACTGCGCGGGGCCGCCCCAGAAAAACAGGCAATCACATGATCGGCACGCAGTTTGGCCATTTTCTGCGCGGCCTGCAGTGCCGTACGCAACGATTTTTCGGTTTCATGCAATGTGCCGATTTGACCAAATTGCACACCGCGCGCGCGTGTGGTGGCGGCGCCAATTACGCGAAATCCCGCCTGCCCCGCCAATGATCCAACCTGATCATCTGCATAAACACTGTCTGTGCGATCAAATTGCAAAATCAGGCAGGATATTTTGCTGCTGCCAATATCCATAACAGCAATTACACCGCGTTGAAGTGCTGCCTGACGCATGGCCCGCATGGCGCGTTGCATTTGGTGAAAATCGCTCATTCCTGCGCCCCCTTATGGGCTTCCAGCCGAGTTTGCATCAGGGTATCAAGCGCCCCATCGCTGAGCCGCATCACAGGGCGCCGTGGCAGGCGCAGATCCACAACCTGAATATCCCGATCCAACAGCTTTTCGGCTTCATGCAAGGCCAAAACGCGCAACAGCGCCGGCACGGGTTGATCCGCTGGCAGGGCAATGGTTTGATCGCGATCCAGAACAACATCCCAACGGCGCGCACCAATGCGCACCAACCCGCGCAAACGACCGGCGATTGGCGCCAAGGCGTCAATGATCGATTGCGCCTGCAACATGTGATCTTGCACATCCTGCCCCAAAATCAGTGGCAAATTGGGCGCATCATTGCGCGCCTCAATCGGTCGCACCAGCGCCCCTGTTGCATCCAGCAAATCAAGCCCATCTTCATGTCGCCACACAAAGGCCGGCACACGTTCTGTCACATCCAGTTGCAAAATACCGCCGCCCATCTGCACATTCACATTTGCGACCGGATCCAATTCCAACACCGCCGCACGAATTTGCATCGCATCCAAATCAAAGCTGCTGATTGGAAAATCCAACGACAAAACTTCGCGGATGTCTTCATCCAATGTGCCGGTGGCACCGTTAATTTCCAACTGCCCCACCATAAAGGCCGGCTGCATCGCGATCATATCGCGCGCCTGCAGGTAATGACCAAACATGGCATCTCGGCGTGCCTCGGTGCCAAAAGCCAACAGGGCCAGCGCGCCAATTACCCCCATGGGCAAACCAAAGCGCAAAAATGCCCAAAACCGCCATCCCAGCGTCAACCGTTGCAGACGATAGGACAGACGCGATGGGGCGGGATCATGGGGGGTTATCGGCCGCATGAGGCATCCTTTATCAGCCAAGTGCATAGGTCAGCAAAGCTCATCCCGTTTGCCAAGGCCTGCTCGGGGGACAGGGATGTGGGGGTCATCCCGGGCTGCGTGTTCAGCTCAAGTATCACCAGCCCATCAAGACCGCGTGACGCGTCCCAACGAAAATCGGTCCGGCTCAGCCCGCGGCAGCCAAGCGCCCGATGCGCCCGCAGCGCATAATCACAGCAGGCTTGGGCAATATCTGCGGGAATATCCGCCGGCACCACATGACGCGATCCGCCTGGGGTGTATTTGGCATCGTAATCATACCACCCATCGGTCAGGATTTCTGTAACACCCAAGGCACGATCCCCCAAAACCGATGTTGTCAGCTCGCGCCCCGGGGCAAAGGTTTCCACCATCAATATATCGGGCATATCATCCGCGATTTGCGGCGGGGCATCGCCGTCATGCACAATGTAAATCCCCACAGAGGAGCCTTCGTTATTGGGCTTCACCACATAGGGGGGCGCGATCACATGCCCGGCGCTGATCTGTGATTTGGGTGCCAAAATGCTGTGCACAACGGGCAATCCTGCGGCGGCAAAGATCTGTTTGGACAGGGCTTTATCCATCGCCATAGCCGATGCCATAACACCCGAATGCGTATAGGGCAGGCCCAACCATTCCAAAATGCCCTGCACACAGCCATCTTCGCCCCAGCGGCCATGCAGCGCATTAAAGACAACATCTGGCGCCGCCGCGGCCAATTGCGCGGGCAAATCAGGGACTGCATCAATTTCGCACACGTCATATCCGGCGCCGCGCAGCGCGGCTGCGCAGCCCGCCCCAGATGACAGCGACACCGCGCGTTCCGCAGAACGCCCGCCCATCAGAACAGCCACTTTGCACGATCCTGTGCCGGCCATGCGCATATCCACCTATTGCCTGTGTTGGCCAGTTGAACCGGCCATCTGTTATTATACTGCTGCCCCTTTTGGGGCTTATTTTTATGCCTTTGCGGGATCACCCACACGGATTACTTCCCATTCTAGCTGCAAACCGCTGTCTTGGAAAACCTTTTTTCGAACCATTTCGCCCAAAGTTTCCAAATCAGCGGCGGTTGCTTGATCGGCATTGATCAGAAAATTCGGGTGTTTGCTGGACATTTGCGCACCGCCATGACGGGCGCCGCGCAGGCCCGCTTTGTCAATCAAAAACCACGCCTTCAGCTCATGCGTGTCATCTGCGGCACCTGTGCTGGAAAACCCTGCGGGGTTACGAAAGGTGCTGCCGGCGGTGCGTTCTTTGGTGGGCTGTGATGCATCCCGCGCGGCGATTTGCTGATCCATCTTTTCATGCAGCGCCTCTGGCGCATCGGAACGCGGCGCAAAGCACACACGCGTCACCACAGCGCCTTGCGGCAGATTGGCATGGCGATATCCAAACGTAATGGCCGATCTGGGCAGGGTGACAACCCGCGCATCGGGCAAAACCAGCTCAACCCATTCCAGATGATCCACCACATAAGCGCCATAGCACCCTGCATTCATCGCAACGGCCCCACCAATCGACCCCGGAATGGTGCGCAAAAATGTCAGATCCAGCCCCGCATCCGCAGCTTTGCGCGCCACATGGGCATCCAGCGCCGCCGCACCGGCGATCACACGCTGGCCCTTGATGGTGATCGCGTTAAACCCGCGGCCCAAACGGATGACACAGCCGCGAATGCCCCCATCGCGCACGATCAGGTTGGACCCAACTCCCATGGGAAACACCGATAAATCATCGGGCTTACTGGCAAAAAATTGCACCAAATCGGCCAGATCCGCGGGCTGAAACAGCAAATCGGCCGGCCCACCCACGCGCAGCCATGTCAGCGCATCCAGGGGTTTATTGGCCGTAATGGCCCCGCGCAATCCCGCCTTCCAATCCGCCGCCAAATCCACCATGGTCACGCCTTCATGCGGGCGGGCAAGGCATTGGCCCAGGCTGAAATCGTCCCCGCCCCCAGGCAGACAACGATATCCCCCGCGCGCGCGTGTTGGCGCACCAGCGACAGCAGATCATCATCATTGCGCACTGCATGGGCGTTTTTATGCCCATGGCGCACCAACCCGGCAATCAGATCATCGCGGCTGGCACCGGGAATGGGATCCTCGCCCGCGGCGAAGACCTCGGCGATGCCAACAACATCGGCATCATTGAAGCAGCCGCAGAACTCTTCAAACAGGCTGGAGAGGCGAGAGTATCGATGCGGCTGATGCACAGCAATCACCCGCCCCGGTGCGGCCTGACGCGCCGCACGCAAGACGGCTGCGATTTCCACAGGGTGGTGACCATAATCATCGATGATGGTGATGCCATCCACTTCGCCCACTTTGGTGAACCGGCGGTTGACACCGCCAAATCCAGCCAAGGCGGCGCGGATATCATCGCGCGACACACCCAAATGCCGCGCCACAGCGACCGCCGCCAGCGCGTTTGATACATTGTGATCCCCCGGCATGGGCAGGACGCAGCCCTCGATCCGTTTGCCCTCGGCCGCCAGATCAATGTCAAAATGCGCTTGCCCTGCTTTATACCGCAGGTTCACCGCGCGCACATCGGCCTGCGCGTTGAAGCCAAAGCTGCGCACCCGGCGGTCGGTGATTTTGCCAACCAAAGACAGGACCTCGGGGTGGTCAGTGCAGCAGACCGCCAACCCATAAAACGGGATATTGGACACGAAATCCAAAAACCCTTGGCGCAGCGTGTCAAAATCACCCCAATGTTCCATATGTTCAGGGTCAATATTGGTGACAATCGCAATCGTCGCGGGCAGGCGGTTGAAGGTGCCATCAGATTCATCCGCTTCGACAACCATCCATTCGCCCTGCCCCAAACGAGCGTTTGACCCATAGGCATGGATGATCCCGCCGTTGATCACCGTGGGATCCACCCCACCTTTATCCAACAATGTGGCCACCATCGTTGTGGTGGTGGTTTTGCCATGTGTCCCCGCGACGGCCACATTGGATTTCAACCGCATCAATTCAGCCAGCATTTCGGCGCGCCGCACCACCGGCAACCCGCGTGCGCGCGCCGCGTCCAGTTCCGCATTCCCCGGTTTAATCGCGGATGAGATCACAACGACCTCGGCCCCATCCAAATTCTGCGCAGCCTGCCCGATAAACACGCGCGCACCCAGGCCAGACAGGCGTTCGGTGATCGCGCTGGATTTCTGATCCGACCCTTGCACGGTATAGCCATGTTCGATCAGCACCTCGGCAATGCCGGACATGCCGATCCCCCCAATCCCAACAAAATGAATGGGGCCAATATCAAGGGGCAATTTGGTTTTTGACTGCATCGGGCGGGCCTTTATATGTTATGCGTTTTGGCGCCGCTTACAGCGCCTGAATAAGTTTCACCAGTGCCTGCGTTGCATCCGGCCGGCTGCCACTGAGCGCAGCCGCCGCCATCGCCGAGGCGCGGTCTGGATTGGATAAGATATCTGATATTGCTGTGGTGGCGTTATGAATTGTGAACTCAGCCTCGGACAGAGCAATAGCGCCGCCCGTTTGCACCACAGCCGCGGCGTTGGCGCTTTGATGGTCATCCATCGCAGCGGCAAATGGGATCAGCAGCGCAGGCCGGCCAATCACGCCAATATCCGCCACAGACGACGCGCCGGCGCGACTGATGACCAGCTGCGCCTCGTTGATGCGGCGCGGGATATCGTCGAAAAACGGGGCGACATCCGCGGGAATTTGCGCCTGTGCATAGGCCGCTTCGATCCGCGGCAGATCCTCGGGGCGGGCCTGATGCGAAACGCGCAAGCGTTTGCGCAAATCATCTGGCAGGGCCGCCAATGCGCCCGGAACAACATCCGACAGGATCCGCGCACCCTGTGATCCGCCCATAATAACCAGCGCCAAAGGATAATCCCCCGGCGCAATATAGGGTGCGCCCTGCAAATCCAGAACCTTTTGCCGCACGGGATTGCCCACATGAACCCCCTGTGCCCCCTTGGGCAGGGCCGTTGGCCAAGTGCCACAGGCCACGTGGCGCACATGGCGCGCAAACAGACGGTTCACCCGCCCCAAAACCCCATTTTGTTCATGGATCATCCGCGGAATGCGCAGACAAACCGCAGCGCCCAGCGCCGGAATGGTGGGATAGCCACCAAAACCCACAACACAATCGGGCCGTGCGCGCCGCATGGACCGCAAGGCCACAATCACCCCGCGCAACAGGGTAAACGGCACCATGAATTTGGCCAAAATGCCGCCGCGCGCGGTGGTTGCAGCGGGCAAAACGCACCGCCCGACCGCATCGGGGAAACCGCCCGCAAAGCGCGCGCCGCGATCATCGGTGAACAAATCCACGCGCCAGCCTTCGGCCAACAGCGCCTCGGCCACGGCTTGGGCGGGGAACATATGCCCGCCGGTGCCACCGGCTGCGATGATGCAATAGCGCGCGCTCATGCCGCGCCCCCGCGCTGCATCAGCGCCGCCATGTCCCCACGCGGGCGTTTACGGGTAAAGGCCAAAAGCATCCCAACGCCCAATCCCATCGCAATCAGCGACGAACCGCCATAGCTGACAAAGGGCAAGGTCATGCCTTTGGCCGGCAACAAACGCACGGCAACCCCCATGTTGATGATGGCCTGAACGCCAAAGGAACAGGCCAACCCTGCCCCTGCAATGCGAATAAACGCATCCCCCGACGCCGTCAGACGCAACAGGGCGCGCAAAACGATTGCCGCATAAAGACCGATAATCAGCAGAACCAAGATAAGCCCATATTCTTCGGCCGCCACGGCAATGATGAAATCGGTATGCGCATCGGGCAGGTTCCATTTCACCGCCCCCTCGCCCACGCCCGCGCCAAAGAAACCGCCTTCTTGAATTGCATCTGTGGCATAGCCAATTTGGGTGCGCGGATCGATATCGGCGCTGAGGAACCCATCAATCCGGCGCGCGAAATGTTCCGAATTATGGTACGAGAACACGCCAACAATCACCACCGCACAGGCCACCAATAACAGCAACACAATCGGCGCGCCCGAAATGAAATACATGACCGCCCAGCCAAAAACCAACAGCGATGCCTGACCAAAATCAGGTTGCAGG
>JALQTR010000019.1 GCA_023260835.1 Paracoccaceae bacterium | reverse complement strand
CAACACGCGACAGGGTTTGATCAAGCGACATTTTGCACCTCTTTTCGTTTGCGCCAGATTAACGGGCCTTGCGCCACTGTCCAGTGCCCCGTTGCGACCAGTTTTTCTCCCGCGGCATTTTGCGCCCTATTGCGAGAAATGGATTTTGCCTATAGACATTCGCAAAGGTGAATTTTTGCTGCCTCTTTTATGGGGGGATGCGCGGCCGCGAATACCTGATGCGGCCAATACTGCGGGAGGAACGCCCATGGATTACGTGGCGAAACTGGACGAAGCCATTGGCCGTTTGCACGATGAGGGGCGTTATCGCACCTTTATCGATATCGAACGGCATAACGGCCATTTTCCCCATGCAACATGGCGCCGTCCGGATGGATCAACGTCCGAAATCACCGTATGGTGTGGGAATGATTATCTGGGTATGGGCCAACATCCGGTTGTTCTGAATGCCATGCATGAGGCAGTGGACGCCACGGGCGCTGGCTCTGGCGGTACACGCAATATTTCTGGCACCACCGTCTATCATCGCAGGCTAGAGGCCGAATTGGCGGATTTGCACGGCAAAGAATCCGCGCTTCTGTTTACATCGGCCTATATTGCCAATGATGCAACGCTGTCGACGTTGCCTAAATTGTTCCCGGGCCTGATTATTTATTCCGATGCGCTGAACCATGCGTCGATGATCGAAGGCGTGCGCCGCAATGGCGGGGCAAAACGCATCTTTCGTCATAATGACGTGGCGCATTTGCGCGAATTGCTGGCAGCGGATGACCCAAGCGCGCCAAAATTGATTGCCTTTGAATCGGTCTATTCGATGGATGGCGATTTTGGTCCGATCGAAGAAATCTGTGACCTGGCCGATGAATTTGGCGCGCTGACCTATATTGATGAGGTCCACGCCGTTGGTATGTACGGCCCCCGTGGCGGCGGTGTGTCTGAACGGGATCGTTTGGCCCATCGTATTGATATCATTAATGGAACCTTGGCCAAGGCCTATGGCGTGATGGGCGGTTATATCGCTGCATCACATAAAATGTGTGATGCCATTCGGTCCTATGCGCCCGGGTTTATTTTCACCACGTCCTTGCCACCGGCTGTGGCAGCAGGGGCGGCCGCATCGGTTGCGCATCTGAAGCATGACCAAGCCCTGCGGGATAAACATCAAGAGCAAGCCAAGATCCTGAAGCTGCGTTTAAAAGGTCTGGGTCTGCCGATCATCGACCACGGCAGCCATATTGTGCCGGTGATCGTGGGCGATCCCGTGCATACCAAAAAACTGTCCGATATGCTGTTAGAACGCTATGGCATTTACGTTCAACCGATCAATTTCCCCACTGTTCCGCGCGGAACAGAACGGCTGCGGTTTACGCCATCACCCGTGCACGGCCCGAAAGAGATTGATGCCTTGGTGAATGCGATGGATGCACTTTGGTCGCATTGCGCACTGAATCGTGCTGAAATGTCGGCATAAATTTGCCAATAAATGTAATATCCTGCTGCATTAAGTTTAATAACTTGCTAAACTGACCAAGAGTATAGTGGTTCAGCCACTTGATTCGTATTAGTGACGTCAAGTTAATTTTGGTGAGCGGGCAGGTCGATATGTTTTGGCGCAAGGGCAAGAGGGTCGAAGATGATGGCCACGTAACATTGCGTGGGTATGATGATATTCCTGTGACCTTGGGCGATCTGATGCGCGGCGAACGTGCCACCATGGGAAAATCCATTCTGGATGCCGAGCGCGAACTTCGTATCAAAGCAGATTATCTGTTAGCCATTGAAAATGCGGACCTTTCTGCCTTTGACAGCCTTGGGTTTATTCCTGGGTATATCCGCGCTTATGCCAGATATTTGGGAATGGACTCTGAATATGCTGTGGCGCGGTTCTGCGAAGAAACAGGTTTCGAACAACGTCCCGGCGTCGGGTCTGCCATTGATCGTGGCACGCCGCAAACTTCCAAAGGGCCGAACCTGAAGTTGCGGTCAGAAAAGCCAATTTTGGCGGCGCCGGTTGGGGATTTCATGTCCCAATCGAAAACAGCATTTTTGCCGGCGGATGATACATCTCGTTTTACATTTAACCCGCAGGCGTTTGGATCTTTGGCCGTTTTGTTCGCTGTGATTGGTGGCTTGTCCTATGGCGGGTATGCCTTGGTGCGGGAAATTCAAAAAGTGAATGTAACGGCATCTGATCCACAGCCCACGGCGTTGGCCGAATTGGACCCGATTGCATCTGTTGTGTTTGCGCAGGATCCACTTGAAGGTGGAGCGTCGGGTTTTCAGCCGCAAGACGGCATGACACGGCGTCTGCGTTCTGAACCACTTCAGCGGCCAATTTTGGTGCCGCGGGATGGGCCGATTGCCAGCTTGAACCCTGATTATTCTGGCGCTTATGTGGCGCCGGTGCGTGATATGCACCCCGAAGCATTGCCTCAGGTCACTGTGACGGCCTTTGACACCAATGAAACGCAACAGGCAGTTGCGCCGCGACCAGTGCAGATTGCGGATGCCCCAACTATCGCAGCGCCAGCGCCAACCCAGGATACAACGGCGTTGGTTCTGTCAACGGTAACCGAGGCGCCAAAATTGTCATTAGATGGCGTAGTCTCATCTGATAATACAGCGGTACTTGCTGCGTCCGTCCCTGCGCGTCCATTGCCACGCCCTGCCGCCGCGCCAACGGTGATTGCCGATGTGACCCCAGCTGCAACACCGGTTGCTCAAACACCGATCATTCCCGTTGCTGCGCCCGAGCCGCAGCCAGCCCAAGCTGTGCAAAGCCCCCCTGTGTTTCGTGGGTTGACAGCCATGGTGCAACCCACGCCGGTTCAGGTGTTGGCTGATGCATCGCCCGACCCTGTGGCAATTTTTACTCTGCGTCCTGCTTGGGTGCGTGTGTCGGCTTCGGACGGATCCATCATCTTTGAAAAAACACTGCGCCCGGGTGAGGAATATATTGTCCCCGCCATGGCGGATGCCCCGACGATGCGCGCAGGTATGGCGGGTGTGGTATATTTCCGCGTTGGTGATCGTGTTTATGGCCCAGCAGGGCAGGGCGATGATGTTTTGCGCCAGCAGAGCCTTTCGGGTGATACAATCGCCCAAAACTATGCCCCCGCGCAGCCTGAATTGAATTCAGAACTGGCCGAGGCATTGGCCATGTTGCAGGCGCAATCTGCCCAGTAACCTTGGGCGATGGGTTGCCTGATCGGCACATCAGCGATATCTAGTTGGTGAAATTTGCCCCGCAACAAAGGCTTCTTACATGTCGCATAACCCCATTCGCCCTTGGCGCAATATTGAACGGCGTAAATCGCGGCAGATCCATGTGGGATCTGTGCCGGTGGGCGGGGATGCCCCGATATCGGTGCAAACCATGACAAACACCCTGACAACAGATGTGGCTGCAACCGTGGCTCAGGTCCAGGCGGCAGCTGATGCGGGGGCCGATATCGTGCGCGTTTCTGTCCCGGATGAGGCATCATCCCGCGCGCTGCGCGACATCGTGCGCGAAAGCCCCGTGCCGATTGTGGCGGATATTCATTTCCATTACCGCCGTGGGATTGAAGCGGCCGAAGCCGGCGCCGCCTGTCTGCGCATCAACCCCGGTAACATTGGCAGCGCCGACCGCGTCCGCGAGGTTATTGCCGCCGCGCGCGATCACGGCTGTTCTATCCGTATCGGTGTGAATGCGGGCAGTTTGGAAAAGCATCTGCTTGAAAAATATGGCGAGCCGACCCCAGACGCGATGGTGGAAAGCGGCATGGAACATATCCGCATTCTACAAGACAACGATTTCCACAACTTCAAGATCAGCGTCAAAGCCAGCGATGTGTTCATGGCGGCGGCGGCCTATCAGCAGCTGGCCGAA
>JALQTR010000184.1 GCA_023260835.1 Paracoccaceae bacterium | reverse complement strand
CTCGGCCCCCAAAGGGGTGATGACCACGCAGCGTATGATGTGCGTGAACCAAACCCAAATTGCCGATTCATTGCCGTTTTTGACCGAACGTCCACCCAGCGTTGTGGATTGGTTGCCATGGAATCACGTCTTTGGCGGATCGCATAATTTCAACATGATGCTGGCCAATGGTGGCAGCTTTTACATTGATGATGGCAAACCGCTAAAGGGATTGTTTGATCGCACGGTCGAAAATTTGAAAATGGTTACAGGCAGCTTGGTTTTTAACGTGCCCGTTGGCTTTGGAATGCTGCTGCAAGCCCTGAAATCAGATCAAGATTTGCGCCAAAGATTTTTTCAGGATTTGGATATGATCTTTTATGCAGGCGCCTCGCTTCCGCAGGATATTTGGCAAGGCTTGGAACACATGGCCCTTGATGTGAAAGGCGAAGTGCCCTTGATGACGTCTTCATGGGGACTGACGGAAACCGCGCCTGCCACGATGATCCAACAAGAACCGACCGATCGGTCGGGTGTGATTGGCGTGCCGATGTCGGGGGTGACGTTGAAATTGGTTTCCGAGGAAGACGGCCGCTATGAAGTGCGCGCCAAGGGGCCAAACATCATGCTAGGGTATTACAATGATCCGCAAAAAACCGCAGAGGCGTTTGATGACGAAGGATACTTTGTCACGGGCGATGCGATGGTATTCGTGGACCCTGATAATATGAACGCTGGCATGCGGTTTGATGGACGTATATCAGAGGACTTTAAACTGCTAACGGGGACATGGGTGCGTGCCACCGCACTGCGCATGTCACTCTTGGGTCACTTTGCGCCCCTTGCCGCGGATCTGGTGATTACGGGTCAGGATAAATCTGACATCGGCGTTCTGATCTTCCCGAATAAAGAGGCGATTGAAACGGCAGGACATGCTTTGGATGATGTGGACGGCATGTTATCTGATCCATCGCTTTTGGACGCGCTTCGGGATCGGTTGGCGGCATGGAATGCGGCAAACGCATCTTCTTCTACACGGATCGCACGCGCGGCCTTCTTTGCCGAACCTGCATCCTTGGTTGATGCTGAAATCACCGCCAAGGGCAATTTGAATTTCCGCAAGGTTTTGAAGCGCCGCTCTGCAATCCTTGAACACCTCTATAACGGACCACATGACGCTGTGATCGTGCCAAAGGATTAGGATATGATTGATCTGGAAAACATTCGCGCGATTGATATCCATACGCACGCCGAAGAACCCTGTGGATGTCACGCAGATGATGGGTATGATGATTTACAGGCCACCATGGCACAGTATTTTCGCGCCCCTTGGAAACATCCCCCCACGGTTCCAGAAACCGCACAGCATTACCGCGAACAAAATATTGCTGCGGTGATCTTTCCTGTCGATGCAGAACGGGAAACGGGATACCGCCGTTATGCAAACGAAGAGGTCGCTGAAATCGCTGCAGAAAATGATGACGTTCTGATCCCTTTTGCCTCAATCGATCCGCATAAGGGCAAAATGGGCCAACGCGAGGCACGTCGCCTAATCCGTGATTTTGGGATCAAAGGGTTCAAGTTTCACCCAACGATGCAGGGGTTTTACCCCAATGATCGCACGGCCTACGGCCTTTATGAAGCGATTGCAGAAGAGGGGGGCATCGCCCTGTTCCATACGGGTCAAACTGGTGTTGGATCGGGGATGCCCGGCGGAAATGGGATGCGCCTGAAATATTCAAATCCGATGTATATGGATGATGTCGCAGTTGATTTTCCTGAGATGAAGATTATCCTTGCCCACCCCTCGTTCCCTTGGCAGGAAGAGGCGCTGGCCGTGGCCCAGCACAAGCCCAATGTATATATCGACCTATCGGGCTGGTCGCCAAAATATTTCCCACCGATTTTGGTGCGCTATTGCAATTCGATCCTGCGCAAAAAGGTTCTGTTTGGCTCGGATTGGCCGATGATCTCGCCCGAGCGCTGGCTGTCAGATTTTGAAAAAATCGACATCAAAGACGAGTTGCGCCCAGATATCATCAAAAACAACGCCGCACGTTTGCTGGGCTTGATGTAACACCCTTGGCGCTGGCTGGGGCTTTTGGAATTTGATCTAGGGCAAAGCGCCCCTGATATTTATATGCCAAAAGCGCAATATGTTTGCGCAGCCCCGGTCTTGCAGGGGCTGCGGCATTCCAGCAAGCAAAGGGTGAAAACAATGAGTAACGAGGCACAGGCGCTGGGTGTCGCCACCAAAGATGGGTGGCTGCAGCATTTCCCAGTGCCATTTTTTGCAGTGGTGATGGGGCTGTCTGGTTTGGTGCTGGCGCTGCACGCGGCCGAGGGCGCCTTGGGCCTGCCGCATGGCGTTACCCTTGCGGCCTATGGCGCCACGCTGCTGGCCGCAGCGGTGATTGGCGCGCTGTATCTGGCCAAAGCCATGCGCCACCCACAGGCTGTGGCGCATGAATGGCACCACCCGGTGCGGCTGGCATTTTTTCCGGCCATTTCAATATCGTTGCTACTGATTGCCACCGCCACTTTGCCGCGCGCGCCCGGGGTGGCGCATGTGCTGTGGTTGGCGGGCATGCTGGGGCAGGGGGCGTTGACCATCGCGGTGATTTCGGGGTGGATTTCGGCGCGCGCCTTTCAAACCGGGCATTTGACGCCGGCATGGTTCATCCCGGCGGTGGGCAATGTGATCGTGCCGATTGCGGGCGTGCAGCTGGGCTATGTAGAGATCAGCTGGTATTTCATGGCCGTGGGGCTGCTGTTTTGGATTGTGCTGCTGACCTTGGTGATGAACCGCCTGATCTTTCACGATCCGATGCCCGGCAAATTGCAGCCAACGCTGGTTATCTTGATCGCCCCGCCCGCGGTTGGGTTTGTGGCTTGGGTGCAGCTGGTGGGGCAGATTGATGCTTTTGCGCATCTGCTGCTCAGTGCGGCATATTTCTTTACGCTGATTGTGGCGGTGAACCTGCCCCGCATCTTGCAGCTGCCTTTTGCGCTGTCTTTCTGGGCGCTTAGCTTTCCCTTTGCGGCGGTCACGATTGCCAGCTTTCGCTATGCTAAAATGGCTGGCAGCCCGGCGCATATATGGATTGGCACGGTGCTGATGGGGGTGTTGCTGGTGGTGATTGCGGGGCTTTTGCTGCGCACGTTGCGCGCCATTCGGGCAGGCGAAATTTGCGTGCCTGAATAAACGATTTGGCCGGTTTGGCGTAAAAGGGCCGCCAAGGGGCGGCCCTTTTTATTGCACGCGCCCCCAGTTTCAGGCGGGGCGCAGGCCCAAAATTTCGCGCGCTTGTGCGGGCGTGGCAACGGGGCGATCGTGTTTGGCACATAGATCCACCACGCGCTGCACCAGCGCCGCGTTCGATGGCGCCAGCGTATCGCGGTCAAGGCGCAC
>JALQTR010000156.1 GCA_023260835.1 Paracoccaceae bacterium | reverse complement strand
CACTAAAACGCCTTCATGGGGGCCGCTGCGCACTGGGGCGGCGGCGTGGACAACCATGCCGCGGTCTTCGGCTGTGCGGTCTGTCGGCACCGCGGCCTCGGTTGGGATCAGGGGAATGGTCGCACGATTGGCCAAGCCGGGGGAAATTTGTTGCAAATCCGCATGGCCAAACACATCAATGGCCACACGAGCCTGCCCGCTTAAGGCGTCCTGAATGACGGGCCATGCCGCAGCCAAATCCAGCGCATTTTGCGCAGGGATATAGTACAGAAAATCTAAATTCAGCGCTTCGCGCCGGTCATCCATAAACCCCGCCCGCGCCACATCTGGCAGATCCAACAGCGTTGCAAAGGCAGCCGATTCTGCAACGGCGGTTAAGTCATCGCCAGTGCTGCGCAGGATTTGCGCCAAATGTTGTTCTGCAATGCGCAGATCGCTTTCGACATTGGCAATCAGGACCTTGTCGTAATCATCGTTGAAACGCTGCATGCCCAAAAACAGCAGCCCCGGGGCCAGAATGATCATCGGGGCCAAGGCAAGGATCAGCAAGCGTAATCGAACAGATGTTAACATTTGGGCCTCATGCATTCAGGTCAGAGTAAGACGCTTTACAGATGGGAACAAGCATTTGCGCAGAGGTCGTGAAATGTGGACATTTTGTCCATTTTGATTGCGCGCCACCCGAAAAACGATGCCATATTGGGGGTCGAGTGGACATTTTGTCCATTTTTTGTGGTGTTCTTATTTATGGCATGCCACATCAGTGCCATGACCCGGGGGGAGGGGCGGATGGACGATCTTTGGCATGGCTTGGCCCAGGCGTTTTGGCTGGTTGTTCGGTTTGATCCGGCACTGGTTGAAATTGCGGCGCGGTCGCTGCAGGTCACGCTCAGCGCGTTGTTTTTTGCCTGCCTGATCGCTATGCCTTTGGCGGCGTTTTTGGCCGTGCGGCGGTTTCGGTATCGTCGAACAGTGATTGCGGTGCTCAATGCGTTGATGGGGCTTCCGCCGGTTGTGGTGGGGTTGATTGTTTATGTGTTTTTATCACGTGCCGGTCCGTTTGGGGTCTTGGGCCTGCTATTCACCCCCACGGCGATGATCATCGCGCAGGTGATTATTATTGTGCCGCTTATCGCCAGCATTGCCCATCAATCGCTGCGCGAATTGTGGCACCATTATCATGACCTGCTGATTTCCATGAATGTTACGCAATTCCAAAAGGTTACAACCTTGCTGTGGGATGCGCGCCGCGCGTTGTTGACCGCAGCTCTGGCCGGATTTGGCCGCGCCATAGGCGAGGTGGGGGCGATTATGATCGTAGGCGGAAATATTGATCACGCCACACGCGTCCTTACCACTGCGATTGCACTGGAAACGGGCAAGGGTGAATTTGCCTTTGCATTGGCATTGGGGTTCATCCTGATTGCTTTGGCGATTTTGGTCAATCTGAGCATCCATTGGGTCGGAAAAACAGAACGAGAGGGGCAATGGTAAATACGCTTTTCCCCCTAACCGTCACAGGCGCGACCGCGCGCCGATCGGGGCGTGATTTGATCGGTCCGATTGATCTGCACCTGTCCGGCGCGCCCTGCACCATGGTGATTGGTCCGAATGGGTCGGGCAAGACCACGCTGCTTCGGCTGCTCAGCGGGGCGGCGCGATTGGGCGCTGGGCAGATAAACTGGGCCAGCGATGCTGACTATTTGCGCGCAGCGCAGGCATTTGTGTTTCAGCGCCCAGTGATGCTGCGCCGCACGGTTCTTCAAAACCTATGTTATCCGTTGCAATTGCGCGGCGTGTCGCGGGTGCAGGCCCGCCGCCGCGCCGAAGAATGGGCCGCCAAGGTTGGCCTGACGGATTTGCTGGATCGCCCCGCCCCCGCCCTGTCGGGGGGCGAACAGCAAAAGCTGGCACTGGCCCGTGCCTTGATCACAAACCCAAAGGTTTTATTTCTGGACGAACCTTGCGCTGCGCTGGATGGGCGCGCGATGCGCGAGGTCGAGGCGATTTTACAGGCGGCCAAAACCGCCGGAACGCGCCTGATTATGTCCACACATGACATGGGGCAGGCACGCCGCCTGGCCGATGAAGTTCTGTTTTTGCTGCATGGCAAATTACACGAACACACCCCCGCCGCCGAATTTTTTGCGGCCCCCCAAACACCGCAAGCCGCGGCATTTTTAAATGGAGACATCGTCGAATGATACGGGAATTGACCCTTACACTGGCAGCAATTCTTGTCGCTGGGGCCGCGCAGGCGGCAGATGTGATGCGCATGGCGGTCACAACATCCTTCCATAACTCGGGTCTGGCAGAAAAGCTGCTGCCAGAAATCGCTGCCGATCTGGATCTTGAGGTTCAGTTGTTGGTTGTTGGCACCGGTCAGGCGCTGAAACTGGGCCGCCAGGGCGATGTGGACGCGATTTTGGTGCACGCCCGCGCCGCAGAAGAGAAATTCTTGGCCGAAGGCTTTGGAACCCATCGCCGTGAAATCATGTATAATGATTTTGTTGTAATCGGCCCAAAGGCCGACCCAGCAGGTGTGTCCGGTGCCAAAACCGCGGCAGAGGCGCTGACCATGATCGCGGGTGCCAAAGCCGATTTTGTTAGCCGCGGCGATGACAGCGGCACCCATAAAAAAGAGCTGTCTTTGTGGAAGACCGCGGGTCAGGACGCCGGCAGTTTTGGGGATTGGTACAAAGCCGTTGGTGCCGGTATGGGCGCATCATTGAATGCGGCGTGTGGGATGAATGGGTATATTGTGTCCGACCGTGCCAGCTGGTTGAATTTTGGCAATAAGGGCGATTTGGCGCTGCTGTTTGCGGGCGATCCCGTATTGTTTAACCAATATGCCTTTATCCCTGTGAACCCCAGCGTACACGCCCATGCCAAAAATGATTTAGCGATGAAATTGGAGGGCTGGCTAACATCCCCCAAAGCGGCACAAATCATCAATGATTACAAAATCAATGGTGAAGGATTGTTCGTCTTCAACGCGAAATAATAGAAACAATTTTAATTATTAATGTTGAATACGCAAATCTGATTTGCACATTTAATCGGTTTTTTAAACAGGTCCGGGGTGATTACCGCCCGGGCCTGTTTTTTGTGTTTGGGGGGCATTGATGCGCAATCAAAAGCGGCAGTTTGGTTTGCTTTTATTGTCTGGTTTTGGGGTGTCTGCCTGTGGGGGCGGTGGGGGTGGCACCGCCATGGGGCAAAGCATTCCGCCCGCATCATCACCAACACCGCCGCCTGAATTGCGCCCTGTGCTTAATTTTGCCAATGCGGTGTATGGTTGGATCAATTCTGGCCGATTGGCGGTTCCGTTGTCTGGTGCAAAAACGGTCGAGGTGGTGATCGGCCCTCAATCCTACACAGCAGAGGTATCAAATGAAACCTGGGCGCTCCCCCTGACCAGTGATATGGCACGGGGCTTGGCGCAGGGGGATCAAACTGTGACAGCGCGCAGTTTGGATGCCAATGGCGACCCCGTGGCGCAGGCCGATTTGAACGTCACGATTGACACCATTTCGCCGCAGGTATCACTGGAAACAGCGCCGGTGGTGATCAATCAGGCTGGACTGGTTCAGGGGGTTGGGTTTGCGGGGCAAACTGATCTGGATGGGCAATCGGTGACAGTCACCGTTGGTGCAAAATCAGTGATTGCTTTGGTTCAGGATGGGCAGTGGTCAGCCAAGCTGATGCTGGAGGCTGCGGATCTGACGGGACAAGATTTGACCGTTTTGGTGCAGGCTGTGGATCAATCCGGCAACCTATCTTCCGCGCAGATGCATAGGATTTCCGTGGATATAACTGCGCCTAATTTACAGGTGTCTGAACTGGGATCGCGGGTGGTTTTGGCTGATTTTGATGTGACGGGGCAGGCAGTTGATGACAGTTTGGACGCCGTCATAGTGCAGATTTTCTTTGATGATATTCAGTTGTTTCAGGCAGATGTGCAATTGGATGATGCCGGGCGGTTTCAGGCCCGATTTGCAGCGGATGATTTGACCGGACTTTTGGATGAAACACGCTATGAAGTACGTGTGACGGCCACGGATCAGGCGGGTAATGTGACGGTCGATGCGCAGACGGTGACATTGGATTTAACGGCGCCCGAATTAATATTGGATCAGGGGGATCGGCAGCTGGATGCGACGGATCTGCTGGATGGATTTGTGTTGCGTGGCAGCACCGATGCCGAAACAGGCCAACGCATTGTCGCGGGTATTGCCGGGCAGTCCATCTATGCGGATGTTGAAGCGGGGCGATTTGCATTGGCGTTGGATCCGGCAGTATTGGCAACCTTGCCTGCGGGGGGCGCGGTTCCGATCACTGTGTCCGCCACGGATCGTGCAGGCAATGAAACGGTGAAAGGCATATCCTTAACCCGCTCAACAGCCGCCCTATCTTTTGACGATGCGTGGCAGGATGCGGTGTTGGGGGGTGCAGATGTGACCGCCCCCTTGACCATCACAGGGCGCAGTTACGGCATTTCCATCGGGCAAGACGTGTTTGTCACGCTTGGGGAAACGGGCCAAATCGCGCAGGGTGTGATTGATGCGGCCGGGGGCTGGAGCGTGACATTTGCCCCCTCTGCATTAATCGACTTACCGCAGCAATCCGCAATTTCACTGCAGGCGACATATGCAGGCGCGGTGCAAACCGAAACGCTGTATTATGTCCCGCAAGGTGATTTTGACCTGCAGCTTCAGGCTGCGGCATCTGCCTTTGATTTTGCTCTGAATGCGGCTGCACCGGGGCAGGCCACATCTGGTCAGCTGCAGGTGGCATATGACCCGCTGCGATTTGAATTGCAGGATGTTCACATTTTGGATGAAACAGGGGTGATCTCGACCAACACGGAACAGGTGGGCCAGTTCAAATTGGCCTATGCCAATTTGACCGCAGCTGAAGCCATCGCGCAAATCAGTTTGCGGCGGGCTGATCATGCCCAAATTGATGAATTGGAGTTTGACTTTGTCGAGGATGGATTATCGCATTTGTGGGTGTTTGGAACGGATGGCGTGGATGATTTCACCGGATCAAATTTGCCAGTGAATGCCTCTGGCATTCGCGCCATGGCTGGGGATGATAGGATTGATTTGCACCAAACAGCGCAAAGCACAGTTTGGATCGAACAAGGTGCCGCAGAAAATGGCCAGGATTTGATTCTGGGGTTTACCAAAGCCGACCAATTGGTGCTGTCCGCCCATCCTGGTGCGGCGGATGGAGTTCAAGTTCTGGCAGCCGGTCAGGCAGTGGACCCGGGCACTGGCCTGATTGTTTTGGCCAATCAATTGGTTGGGCTAGAGGACAGCGATTTTTCGGATCTTGCTGCGCAGCTTGGTCGCGGTGGCCCTGACGATCCGTTTTATGTTATGGCCAGCAATGGCCAAGATGCGGCCCTTGCCCATATTGGCGATCATGTGGATATTCTGGCTATATTTGCTGGTTTGGATCAACCGGGATCTTTGGGGGATTATGATATTCATTTGGTCCCATCCGAAATGCCATAACGGGGCTTCACGAATGGGGTTTGACACGGCCGCAGGACATGGGTCAGATGCGCCTGCAACCTGATGGAAGGATAAACCGGCAATGGATCAATCAACGCGGCCAGAATGGATGGGGTATACGGCGGCAATTTTTGTTGTTTTTGTTTGGGCAACTTGGCTGATTGTGTCGCGGGCCTCGGCTGGGTCAGGGTTGACGGTGTATGATTTGGCGGCCTTCCGATATGGGTTGGCGGCGATTGTCGCCTTGCCGTTTGTTATCCGTTATCGCCCCTGGCACCGTTTGACCGTTGGGCAAATTGCGGCTGTTTCGGTGATCCTGGGGCCGGTTTATATTTTGATTGTCTTTGTTGGGTTTCGGCTGGCGCCTGCGGCCCATGGCGGCATTTTCATGAATGGGATTTTGCCGATTTTGGGGTTGATTGTCGCCTATTTCTTGATGCGCGCACGGCCAAAGCGAACACAGGTGATTGGCAGTGTGATCATTTTTGTCGCGGCCATTGCATTGGCTGGGGATGGTGCGCTGGGAACATCCCTGATGGTTTGGTTGGGGGATGTTTGTTTTATCATTGGGGCGGTGTTTTTTGCCTTTTATGTGGCGCTGTCGCGCACATGGGCCCTGCGCACAAGCGAGATTTTATTTTGCGGCACCATCATAAACGCCGCAGTATATCTGCCAATCTGGGCGATAGCCCTGCCATCTGGTTTGGCACAGGCGCCAATGGGGCCGATGCTGTTGCAGGCGGTTTATCAGGGGTTCTTCCCAAATTTGGCTGGACTGTTGCTGATTGCATTTGCGGCGCGCACCATTGGGTCTGAAAAGACCTCTGCGATTTTGGCGGCTGTGCCTGCGGTTGGGGCTGTGCTGGGGGCTGTGGTTTTGCATGAATATCCAACCGTGCAGGGTTGGATCGCTATTGGGTTTTTAACCTTTGGTTTGTTATTGGCAACGGTTGGATTGCGGGTCTTTGGATTGCAAAGATCCTAATCGCGGCGGTTATGGACCCAACGCATAAACAAAACACCACCACGATATGTTCCCACGAACAGCCCCGCTGTGACAAGAATGGCTGCAGCGGCCAGTGCGTTTTCATGGCGCAATAAAACACCCAGGCCAACTGGAAGGGCCGCCATCGGCAGGATCAGCGCCGTCGCCATGGGGTTTGTGAACTGTCGATTGGCCCGCTTCAGCCAGATAATTTCAAGGCCTCGCATGACAAGCTGATGAAAATGCAGCCTATCAGGCTGATCAACTGGTTTTCCGGCGCGCATTCTGCGGTAAATGGAAAACAACATATCAGCGAGAGGCCAGAAGAAAATTAATAAAATCGCGAATGGGGCCAAACTGTCATGCCTGTTCAGCAGCAAGATTGCGATCCAGGTTAGAATATGCCCAACGGAATAGGCCCCCGCATCCCCCAAAAAAATCTTTCCAAATGGATAATTAACCGCAAACAGCCCCATCAGCGCAGCAATGGCAATAACGCAGATTTGTGTCATGACCGTGTCCTGCAGCTGCACTGACAGGATCAATAATCCGGTGCCAATGATTGCGCTGATGCCAATGGCCAGCCCATTCAATCCATCGATCAGGTTGATCGCATGGCTTATGCCTCCAGATGTTAAAATGGTGAATAGGATCAGCACAGGCGCCCAGCCCACAGCCAAATCCAACCAATAGACACCGGATGGGGGTAGCCATATGCCGAAGGCGATGATGGCAATGATCGCCGATACAAACGACAACCCAAGGCGCATTTTGGGGCTTATGTTGAAGCCAGTATCTTCGCCAAGCCCGCCCAGAAAAACCGGTAATGCGGATATGAACAGAACAGCAAGGATGCTGCGTGCGTCACCATTCAGCGCCCAAAATCCAGCTGCGCCCCCGAAAAATAAGGCCAAACCACCAATGCGCGATGTCGGCAATCGATGTGATGATTGCACGGCCTGACCAGCATGGCCTTTGGCTGTGCGCTGTATATGAAATCGCCGTGTGGCATAAATAAACAGGGCCGCGCAGAATGACGCCAAAAGAGACAGAAAGCCAACCAACATCTGCGATCCTGTGTGTTCAAAAGCTATTACGTTGATTAACCACATTGCACAGGTCTGCGCAACTGGCCTAAAGTCTTATATTAAAACTAGCGCAGCAAAATAACAGGGGCAAGGGCGGATTGGATCACCTGTGTGGTGGTGGACCCCATGATCAGCCGGCGCAATTTGGAATGCCCATAGGCCCCCATAATCAAAGCGACCCCCGCGTTTTCACGCGCATATGTTGCCAATATATCGGACGGGTCGCCATCATTGATAATGATATTCGATGGCGCGCGGTCCTGTTGCAATCTGGCGGCGACTGTTTCCATTGCCGCGCGTTTTGCGGCCGTATCAGGGCCGGCGTGAACCAAATCAATGGCCAATCCGGCAAACGCTTTATTATGATGAATCATATCCAATGCACGGTCCATCATTGGGCTGTCATCCCATGCAATGGCCAACCGATCAATTGGGGCAAAGCTGCGATTCGCCACGAAAACGGGTTTATGGCTGCTGCGCACCAAAGTTTCGAAATGGTGGCCCAAATCGGCTGCGGCTGCTGCGGTTTGCGTGCCGCGTTTGCCGATAACAATCAAATCGCCAGAGCTTTCTTTGGCAGCCAAAGTGTCCACCAAATGCCCCTGCCGCAGCCGCGTTTCCACGGGCAGATCCGGGTGAAGTGTGGCCAATAAATCGGCCGCGTCTTGCAAAATTGCGCGTCCATGGGCTTGTGACAGCTTTGCCCGTTCTGCATCCAGTGCGGTCAACCCTTCCAGCAATTCACTGCGCGCCCCCAAGCTCAGCGCGCCGCTAAGGTCTTGAGGATCTGTCGCGCCGGTGGTTTCAATCACGTGATACAGTTTGACCCGCGCATCTGCGCGTGCTGCCAGCCAGCCTGCATATTGGCAAACCACTTGCCCATAGGGCGATCCATCCACCAGCGCGATCAGCGTCTTGATATCCATGATTGACCCCCCTTAATGATCCAGCAGCGCATCCATGGCGCCGGGTTTATCGTGCAGCGCCAAACGATCCACGATGGTTTCGGATGCGCGGTTCAGGCCGATCAGCTCGACCTCGGCGCCTTCGCGGCGGAATTTCAGAACGGCCATATCCAGCGCCGCCACGGATGAGATATCCCAAATATGCGCGCGGGTTAAGTCGATTGTGACTTTTTCCAACGCTTCGCGGAAATCAAAGGCGCGCATGAAATCCTCGGACGAGGCAAAGAACAGCTGCCCCTCGATCACATAGGTGCGGTGGCGCCCATCTGCGTTGATGGTGCTGCGCACGCCAAACAGCTGTGAAATTTTCCAAGCAAAGAAAATACCTGACAGCAAAACGCCAACCAAAACCCCAATCGCCAGATTATGCGTGTAGATCACAAAAAACACAGTCGCCAGCATCACAATGGATGAGGACCGCGGGTGGCTGCGCAGCTGAGCAATCGACGACCACGAAAATGTACCAATCGAGACCATGATCATAATGGCCACCAAAGCCGCCATTGGAATTTTGCCCACAACCGCGCTGAGCGGCACCACAAACACCAGCAATAATGCACCTGCTATAAAGGTGGAAAACCGCCCCCGCCCGCCGGATTTTACGTTGATCATCGACTGGCCAATCATGGCGCAGCCGGCCATCCCGCCAATAAAGCCGGTTGCCATATTGGCCACGCCTTGGCCGATGCATTCTTGGTTTCGATTGGACGGTGTATCGGTCAAATCATCAACCAAAGCTTGTGTCATCAGGCTTTCCAACAGCCCCACAATGGCGACAGCCAAGGAATAGGGAAAGATGATCTGCAGGGTTTCGAAATTCAATGGAATGTCAGGCAGCAAGAAAACAGGCAGGCTGTCTGGTAATTGACCCATATCAGCGACCGTGCGCAGGTCCAGGTCCATCGCTAATGTGACCGAGGTCAGAATGATGATTGTCACCAAGGGCGATGGGACAGCCCGCGTCAGCCGCGGGAACAGGTAAATAATTGCCAACCCTGCGGCGACCATGACGAAGGTTAATGGCGGCACATTGCGCGGGTCCAGTTCGGGCAATTGTGCAATGAAGATCAAGATTGCCAAAGCATTCACAAATCCAGTCATCACCGATTTGGACACAAATCGCATCACATATCCCAGCCGTAAAAAGCCGGCCAATATTTGCAGCGCCCCCGCCAATACTGTGGCGGCCAGCAAATATTGCAGCCCATGATCGCGCACCAAGGTGACCATCAAAACGGCTGTTGCCGCGGTGGCGGCAGAAATCATCCCTGGCCGGCCGCCCACAATTGCGGTGATCACGGCGATTGAAAAAGATGCGTAAAGCCCCACTTTGGGATCGACCCCAGCAATAATGGAAAAGGCGATTGCCTCGGGGATCAGGGCCAGGGCCACAACCAGACCGGACAGAAAATCGGCGCGCAAATTATGCGTCCATTCATGGCGGTATTGGGCGAAAGAAAACATGCGCGCTCCTGCGGTTTGGATCGTTCCCGCGCCCGTCTAGTCGATTGGGGGGCAAATGCCAAGCAAAGGAAAATTTGGCCCATGCATGAATGAATTTTGCTGCGCCTGCATTGCAATCAGGGCGTGCAGCTTTATCATGGGATTAAACGTTGCCTTCAGAAAGCATGTAATGACCGGATTTTTGGCCCAAGCTTTTGTGTATTTGACCGCATCTGTGGTGGCGGTGTCGCTGTCGGCGCGGCTGGGGCTGGGATCTGTTTTGGGGTATCTGGGGGCGGGTATTCTGATCGGTCCGGTTTTGGGTTTGGTTGGGTCCGAAACCCAAGAGTTACAACATTTTGCCGAATTTGGCGTTGTGATGATGTTATTCGTGATCGGGCTAGAGCTGACGCCCCGTACCCTTTGGAATATGCGCCAAAAAATTCTGGGGCTAGGGCTGGCCCAGATTTTGGGCAGTATGGCTTTGATAACTTGGGCGGCAATCCAATTTGGCCTGCCGCAGCAACAGGCATTGGCGATTGGCATGATTTTATCACTGTCATCGACCGCCATTGTGCTGCAAACCTTGAACGAAAAACGCCTGATTGCCACCAAAGGGGGGCGATCGGTGTTTTCGGTTTTGCTGACGCAAGATATTGCCGTCATCCCCATGTTGGCGTTTTTGCCTTTTTTGGTGGTGCATGGGGTGCAATTCGGCCCCGATGGGGCGGTTGTGCGATCCGCTGTTGATGGGCTGGATGCCGCGCATGGCGGGAATTTGTTGGACAGTTTGCCCCCATGGGCGGCGGCCATGGCGACCTTGGCCGCGATTGCAGGCATTATTCTGGCGGGGATTTATCTGGTGCGCCCTGTGTTTCGGTTTATCCAAAAGGCTGATTTGCCGGAAATGTTTACGGCCTTTGCCCTGCTTATCGTGGTGGGCATCAGCTTTGCGATGCAATCGGTTGGGATTTCGCCGGCATTGGGTAGTTTTCTGGCGGGTGTCGTTTTGGCCAACACCGAATTCCGACATGAATTGGAAACAGACATTGCCCCGTTTAAGGGGCTGCTGCTGGGGCTTTTTTTCATCACTGTTGGGGCAGGGATCAATTTTGCTGCGCTTTGGGCGCGGCCCTTCACCTTGTTGGGGCTGACGCTGCTGTTGGTGGCATTCAAAGGGGCGGTGCTGTATCTGATTGCGCGGCTGGCGCGGATGGATCGGCGGGATCGCTGGCTGTTCACCCTGTCTTTGGCGCAGGCAGGGGAATTTGGATTTGTGTTGTTGGCACTGGCTGCGCAACTAGCGGTTTTGCCGGTTTGGCTGGGTGAACGTATGCTGTTGGTGGTGACGTTATCCATGCTGATCACGCCTATGTTGTTTATTCTTTACGAACACCTGATGCGCCGTTCGGGGCCGCAAACGCACACACCCGAAGATGACATTCACGAAGATGCCCCTGTGATTATCGTCGGCAGCGGCAGGTTTGGGCAGGTCGTGGCCCGCGTTGTGCGCAGCGCCGGGTTCAAGGCGGTGGTGTTGGATAAGGATATCAAAACCATTCAATTGATGCGCCGATTGGGGATTGAGAGCTACTTTGGCGATCCCAGCAGCCCAGACCGTTTGCGCGCAGCGGGGATTGAACATGCCCGTGTTTTGGTGGTGGCGATTGATGCGCCGGCTCATACCGTGAAAATCATCCAAGCCGCACGGCGCATTTGCCCTGATATTCATATTGTGGCACGGGCGCGCGATCGGCAGCATGTGTTCGAGCTGTATAATGCTGGCGCCAACGATATCGTGCGCGAAATGTTTGACAGCTCGCTTCGGGCTGGGCGGTATGTTCTGGAAAACATTGGCCTGACCGAGTTTGAGGCATCAGAGGCTGAAAAGATGTTTTACGCTCAGGATCGTCGGATCCTGAAAGAGGGTGCAAAACATTGGCGACCTGATGTTCCACTGCACGAAAACAAGGATTTTCTGGCGCATGTGCACGAAAAAGAACAAGATTTGGTTGCGGCTCTGATGGATATGCTGGACCAAAACGCCAGCAAAGATGACGATGGGTCAAAGCCAGCCAATGCGTCAAATCCAGGTGATGGATAAGGGTTTCATTACATTTTAATTGCACATGAAATAAATCCCCCCGAACTTTCCGCGCGTATTTAAAGAACCCTTACAGCTGCCGTTCCACGCTGTTCTTTGTCGAAGGCAAAGGGGGCGGGGTCGATGCTTGTCTATGGCGATTGGTATGTGCTGAATGAAACCAAGTTGGATTATGGCTTGGGGGCGGTTTTATCACTGCTGGATGGTGATGGACAATCCTGGGTTCTGTCACAGGCGGGCCTTGGGTTTGACGGATCCTA
Organism: Paracoccaceae bacterium; assembly: GCA_023260835.1. Classification (GTDB taxonomy): domain Bacteria; phylum Pseudomonadota; class Alphaproteobacteria; order Rhodobacterales; family Rhodobacteraceae; genus JALQTR01. Next base: position 3,249 of record JALQTR010000156.1, on the reverse strand, counting down.
TGTGTGGTGGAAACGGCGCGGCCTTGATGGTGTGCTTCAGCCGGTTTCATATCAGGATAATTCAGGCCGAAACACAGGGTCAATTTTTGCGCCCTTTCAGCTGGATGGCGAAGATGGCGTTGTTCAGGTTCTTGCGAATGGCAATTTGCGCTGGGCCAGTGTCGAGGCAGGCAATCTGGGTCGATTTGACCGAAGCCTGGGGCAGCTGTCACTGAATGCGGGTGATATACGCAGCCTGCGGCAAATCACGCCCGATCAGGTCATAATAGGCACGACAGAACAAGGTGGACAGCTGTCCGTTTTTGATTTGGCAAATGCTCAGCTGCAAACGGTTTCGTATGACAATTTAAATCCGCGGGCTTTTGATGTTATTGACCGCGCAGGCACACAATGGTTGGTTGCTGCATCGAATTGGGGGAATTTACTGCAGGCAATTCAGATATTCCCAACCGGGACAACGCGGATCACTGATCGTGTGGGCGGTGCGGATGGAATTGGGTTGGTCGGCCTGTCGCAGGTGGCTATCGTTGCGGCCTATGGTCACGATTATGTTTTGGCCGCAGACAGCGGCAGCCACAGCATTTTCGTTTTTGAATTGACGCAAAATGGGTTTTTGCGGCCGCTGACACAGGTCACAGATGGCCCAGGTACCCGATTTGGGCAGATACAACAGATTTACAGCTTCACCGCCGGCGGGGCGCAGCATGTGTTGGCGGCGGGCGCCGAAGGCGGGCTGAGCCTGCTGACATTGCTGCCTGATGGTCGCTTGGTGCACCGTGACAGTCTGGTTGAAACGGCGGAAAATCGATTGGGAAAAACCCAGCATTTGGATGTGCAAATCATTGGGAACTTTGCTTTTGTCACCTTGTCAGCTGTGGATATCCCAGGCCTGCAAACGGTGCAGTTTGATCTGTCGGATTTGGGAGTTTTGGCCACAGATGGGACAGACGATAATGATATTATCGTCGCTGATACGGCGGGGGCTGTTTTGCAAGGTGGCGCTGGGGATGATGTGTTGGCGGGCCCAGACGGAGCGGCCGATTTTTATGGTGGCGCAGGGGCAGATACATTTGTGTTTGCGCCGGGTGCATTGCAGCAAACGGTGCATGATTTTACCCCAGGTGAGGATCGGTTGGATTTCAGTGCGTTTCCATTTTTGCGAACCAGTCCACAATTGGATATAACGCCCACATCAGATGGCGCCACGATTGACTATGCCGATCTGTCAATCAGGGTGATCAGCGCGCAAAATACCCCGCTGGGTGTTGATGATTTTTTTGATTATATTTTTGATTGGGCGCCAAATTATGCATTGGAAAAAACACGCCAAGCGCGCCCTGATCCGATCACAATCAACAGCCAGACCGGACACGCCAATTTGGCGGGGGCTGAGATCGACATCCAAACAGCATCAGGGGGACAAAAAACCCTGCAATTCAACGGCACGGGTCAGTTTGATCTATCTGATCTGCCCGATGGGCCTGCGTCGATATCCATCGCGCCAACGCCCATTGCGTCCACGGGGATTACGCGCTCTGACGCGCAAATCGCATTGGATTTGATATTGGGCAAAGCCCCAGAATGGGGCGCGGCATCGGTTGAAACCTATGTGGCGGCGGATGTGAATATGGATGGGGTGCTCAATTCACTCGATGTTTTGGCCATTTTGGAATTGGCGCAAAATGGTGGCACCACCTCTCAACGGTTTGTTGACCCATATTCAACGGTGGATCCCGAATTGGCGCTTCAGGATCCATCGGTTGATCAGATTGAAATTTATATCCAAAATGGAACGGCCGAATTTTCGGCCATTCCGGTACTGTTGGGGGATTTGGATGGATGGCTTGGTTAGACCTGTATCAAGCTGGGCAGCGCATCAACCATCGTCACCGATTGTAAATCATCCGTTGGCGCCTGACGGCGTAACAGGATGGCGCCGTTTGATCCGGGGGCTGCGATGACTGTTGGGTCGGGGGTCAGTGTCAGCCCGGCAATCCATGTCGTTTGGTCCGCTGTTGTGTCTGGGTAATCCCCCATGCCGCCGGGGCGGTTGCTGAAGGATGGCGCAACACAGGGGCGGATATAACACGTTCCTGGTGCAAAGCTGCTGGCGGATTGTACCCCGCTGCGATCCACACCGCCGATATAGCCCGTGGCCTGAAACCACTGATCGGTTTGCGGCACCACCGTCAATGGCATGGCACAGAATTTCTGGTTCATCCCGCCGCCAGTGTTCGCCAATAAGGTCCCCGCTGGCCAAACCCCATCAGGGGCCTGTGGATTGCCCAATGACGCGGGCCATGGCGTTTTTAAGGTGATGGTGCCATTTGTTTTATTCACACCACTTGGGTCGAATAAATCCAATCCAACGTGACGGGTATAGCGGTCAAAAAACTGCCCGCCAGAAGTTTTGTAAAATAAAATCATCACACCGCAGAGTGTGGGGTTTGGATCCGTGTCATTCCATCCGCCTGCCCATTCCAGATGCAGCTGCGTATCCCCGGGGGCCAGCGGCTGGGTTAATATGGTGATGCTGTCATGGGGGCCACTGTGGAAACGGGTGTAATGGCGGGCCTCAATACGGTTGAAATCAGCGTCATAGCAGGCCACGCCAATCCCCTGTTGGTGCCGGTTTTCATTCGGATAGGCGGTGAAATCCCCCGCGTGGCCTTGTTGGCGGATATATCCGCGCAATTTATAGGCACCATGCGGGTCAACGGGAATGAATTCATCCCATTCCAAAACGGTTTCAAAATGCCCGATATGCTCGCCGCTGGCAGGCAGATTTGGGGTTTGCCAATTGTTGCGGGTCAGCCCAGCGGGCCAATTATATTGGTCATTCAATGTCAATAAACCATTGGTAATGGCTGGGGTGCGTGCGGCGCTGAAGTTGGTGTTGATCATGGGGCCATCCCCAAAGGCCGCCGGAGTTAATCCCGTTGCGCCATTGGGCAGGTTGATTTGGCCATTTGCATGGTTGATTTGCAAGGCTGTGATAAAATTCTGCCCATCTGGGCTGACCTTGACCACCAAATCATCATTGCCAACCAGACCAATCTCTGCCCGACCCTGCCAATTTGACTGCAACAATACGCTGGCGGTTTCAGTGGCCCCTGATTTATTGACCTTGACCTGATGCCCTGCGCCAGAATGGGTGAACAACACCGCATCTGCAGACACAGAGAAGCGGTTGAGCGCATCCGCTGTCGTGCCCACCCCAACTGACGGAAGGTTCTGTAGGTCGGGGAC
>JALQTR010000135.1 GCA_023260835.1 Paracoccaceae bacterium | reverse complement strand
ATTGATACCAACTCCCAATATCAATGATTTTCTTTTACTGTTCAGCATAATTTCCTCATGGGGTTAGTTTTGACATAACTATTATACAGCATTTAAAGGTGAAAGCAAGTGAGTAATGAAAATAATACGGGGGACAGGCTTACGGATATTCTGGAGAAGATCGCTGTCGCAGCCCTCTTTTTGATAGCATCTTACCAGTACAACAGCCTGACTAAGCTAGAAGAGAGGGTTTACTCTTTGCAAAATCATGCCAGCGTAAGGAGATCAAGAAATGGCAAGAGCAAAATTTCTTTGTGACGCTGAACGCTGCATTGAATGCAACGCCTGTGTCACGGCCTGTAAGAACGAACATGAAGTGCCTTGGGGGATCAACCGTCGCCGTGTGGTGACAATCGAAGACGGCACCCCGGGCGAGCGGTCGATCTCGGTCGCTTGTATGCATTGTTCGGACGCGCCTTGTATGGCCGTTTGCCCTGTGGATTGTTTTTATCAATCCGAAGAGGGCATCGTGCTGCATTCCAAAGATCTGTGCATTGGCTGCGGTTATTGCTTCTATGCGTGCCCATTTGGCGCGCCGCAATTCCCGCAGGCGGGCAATTTTGGATCGCGCGGAAAGATGGACAAATGCACCTTCTGTGCGGGCGGCCCCGAGGAGAACCACTCGAACGCAGAGTTCTCCAAATACGGGCGCAACCGCATCGCAGAAGGCAAGCTGCCCATCTGTGCGGAAATGTGTTCCACCAAAGCGCTTTTGGCGGGCGATGGCGATACAGTTTCCGCCATCTACCGCGAACGCATCGTGGCCCGTGGGTTTGGGTCCGGCGCTTGGGGTTGGGGCACTGCCTACGACCAAAAGGCCAATTGATAAAACCCTGCCCCGGGCCATGCGTTCGGGGCGGCCGTTATCAATCGCATATCATGCTCGCCCCTGATCTGGGCGCGCATGTCTTACCCATTATATTTGGAGTGTCCGTTATGTTCACCCGATTTATCGCATTTATCTTTGCGGCGCTTTTGGCGTTGCAAATCGGCACAGGCGCGCAGGCGCAAGAGGCGCAGATCACGGATCGCAGCGCCACGGGCGGCGCGCAAACCTTGGCTGATATTCTGGCCCGGCAAGAGGGGCTGAAGATTGATGATAGTTTCCGGTCCGATAATCTGGGCGGCACCGGGGGCAGCGTGCCCGCATTGGGCACCCGTGGCAGCGCTTCAGACCCCGACCTGTGGCGCGCCATCCGCTATGGCAAGGCCGATGCTGGCAGCCAAACCAATGGCAGTTTGGGTCCGGTGCTGATCCAAGATGGCGGGATGGCATGGTATGAATTTCGCGCAGGGCCGTTGTCGAGCTATGGCGGGTATTTATTGCTGGGCACAATCGCGGCGCTGGCGCTGTTTTATATCCTGCGCGGCCGCATTGGGCTGGATGCCCAGCCCACGGGCCGCACCATCACCCGTTTCAAGGCGTTTGAACGGTTTTCGCATTGGCTACTGGCGGGATCCTTTATTCTGCTGGGCATAACGGGTCTGGCCAGTTTGTTTGGGCGCAAATTCATCATCCCACTGATGGGGCATGAGGCAAATTCCACCCTGCTGATCGCCACGAAATTTATCCATAACAATGTGTCATGGGCATTCATGCTGGCACTGGTCTTTGTGTTTTTCCTGTGGGTTTGGCACAATATTCCAGACCGCACCGACATCACTTGGTTCGCGCAGGCTGGTGGAATTGTTGGCAAAAAGCACCCCCCCGCCAAGAAATTCAACGGCGGGCAGAAGATTATCTTCTGGTCGGTGATTGTTTTGGGGGCGTCGATCTCGGCGTCGGGGCTGTCATTGCTGTTTCCGTTTGATATGCCGCTTTTCGCCAAATCCTTTGCGTTGTTCAATGATCTGGGTCTGCCGCAGATGCTGGGTGCGGGTGAATTGCCGGTGGCGCTTGCCCCGCAAGAGGAAATGCAACTGGCCCAAGCCTGGCATGCGATTGTCAGCTTTGTGTTGATGGCGATCATTATCGCGCATATCTACATCGGCTCGATCGGGATGGAAGGCGCGTTTGACGCCATGGGCAGCGGCGAAGTGGACGAAGCTTGGGCGCGGCAGCACCATTCCATTTGGGTGGATGAGGTCAAGGCCAAAGAAACCCCCGCCGAATAACACATATGGCGCGCGGATCCCCCCGCGCGCCCACATCATTGTGGAGCATTTGACATGAAAGCCATGTTTGCAGGATTTGCCGCGATTGCCGTGATTTGTGTTGCCTCTTGGGCGGCGCTGACCAATATGGGGCTCTCAACGCAATCGAAATACAGCGCGCCCAGCGTGCGGGTTGATTAACCCCGCATCTTCGCGCGTCATGAAAGACGGTATGACAGATCAGCCATCTATTCCTTCGGCCTTGGATGGGGCGTCAATTCTGGTTGTCGATGACGAACCGGGGATGCGGCATTTTATGTCCAAAGTGCTTGCGCCTAAAATGCGCCGCGTCGAACAGGCCGCTGGCCCGCGTGAGGCGTCGATGAAGCTGGATGAGGCGCATTTTGATCTGGTCATATTGGACAATGTGATGCCGGGGCAAACTGGGCTGGATTGGTTGGCCGAACAGCGGCGTAAAGGGTTTTTTGCCGATGTGATTTTGGTCACGGCCTATGCCGATCTGGAAACGGCCATTGCGGCGCTGCGTGCGGGGGTTAGTGATTTTTTGCTTAAACCGTTTCGTGTTAATCAGATATTAGGGGCTGTGGAACGCGCGCTGGATCGCAAACGGTTGCGCCGTGATAACCGTCTTTTGCAGCATCGACTGTCGGCCTTGGATGGGCAGGGGCAGCTGCTGGGTGCATCGGCGCCGATGCTTCAGGTGCGCCAAATGCTGCAGCGATTGGCCCCTTTGCCAACGCCTGTTTTGTTTACGGGCCAAAGCGGCACTGGCAAAGAACTGGCCGCGCGGCATTTGCATGCGCAAAGCCCACGCGCCGATCAGCCCTTTGTCGCGATGAACTGCGGCGCGCTGGACGAAGCCAGTTTGGCGCGCGAGCTGTTTGGCTGGATTGATGACGATCAGGTCTTGCACCCCGGTATGCTGCTTCTGGCGGATCAAGGAACATTGTTCCTGGATGAGGTTGCACAAATGCCCGATGCGATGCAGGTGGCGCTGCTGCGGGTGTTAGAGGACGCCCGCGTGCGCCCAGTGGGCGGCGAACGCGAAATCCCGCTGGATGTGCGGTTTTTATTCGCCACCAATGCCGATTTGGGCGCGGCTGTGAACGCGGGCAAGATGCGCGCGGATCTGTATCACCGGATCAATGTGGTTCAGGTGAACCTGCCGCCGCTGGCGGATCGGGCCGAAGATATCACCGAACTGGCCGCGCTGTTCATGGATCGCTTTGCAACCACTTTGTCGATGCCGGCCTTGGATCTGGATGGCGAAACTTTGCTGAACCTTCATCGCTATGATTGGCCGGGCAACGTGCGCGAGCTGAAGAACCTAATCGAACGATCGGTCATTTTGGGTGCATTTCCGCCCGAATTTGCAGGCGGGGATCCGCCTGTTCAGGGGCATCAGGCGATTGATGATTTGGAACAGGTGGTTCAGCGTCATGTGATGCATGTGCTGGATCAAAGCGGCGGCAACCGTGCCGAAGCGGCCCGCCGTTTGGGTGTGTCTCGTAAGACGATTGACCGCAAATTGGTTCTTTGGGGGCGGGGTTAAAGCCCCTTGAACCCGGCCTCTAGCCGCGCCCAACCCTGCGCATCTGCGGGCAAACCAAAGCGGATCCATTCATTTGAATAGGGGAAGATGCGCGTCCATATTTTCGCGTGTGCTGCCAGATGATCCTGCGCGCTGCGCGCGCATGGCGCTGCATAGGTGCGAAACAATTCACACCCGCCGATCAATCCCCATCCCACTGACTGTGCCAGCGCATCCAAACGGGCACTATCGGCGCGCAGCCGTTCGATGGTTTGGGCCTGCCATGCTGTATCGGCATAGGCCGCGCGGGCAATGTCAATCGCAGGGCCGCTGATGGGCCATGGCCCGGATTGCGCGCGCAGATACTCAGCCGCATGCCCCCGCGCCAACGCAAACCCCAGTCGCACCCCAGCAAGGCCATAGAATTTCCCAAAGGACCGCAGGATAATCACATTATCCACATTTGTGCGCCCGATGGCAGCGGTCAGCGTATTATCTGGGTCAACGTCGGCAAAGCTTTCGTCCAGAACAATCAGACCACAGGTTTTGGATAGGGCCAGCAGGTCATCCACTGTGATCCGCCGCCCATCAGGGTTATTCGGGTTGACGACGATGGCGACATCGGCACCGCTCAGCTGGGTCAGATCGGCCACTTCGCGTGCGGGCAGGCCGGCGCTGATAAATGCACCGGCGTGTTCATTATAGGTGGGCGCCAAAACGCAGGTATCGGGATTTTGCGTATTTAAAACGCGTTGGGCCAGCTGTGGCATGGCCTGAATGGCGCCTTGTGCGCCGGCAAAACCAATGATGTTATGTGACCAGCCAAAGGTTTGGGCGGCAATATCCAGCAGCGCTTGTTGATCTGCTTTTTGCGGAAGATTGGCCCAGCTGGCCGCGGAGATGTCGGGAACCGGATAGGGGCAGGGGTTGATGCCGGTGGACAGGTCCAGCCATTCGTCCCGCGCCCCGCCGAAACGGGCGCGCGCGGCATCCAAATTTCCGCCATGATCACGAGGTTGCACCAAATCTGTCATGGGATGCTTAAAGCAGCAGGCCCGCGATCAACACAAGCCCCAAAAGCGCCATGGCCCGTTGAAACAGGCGTAGCCCTTCGGCCAATGTGTCTGGGGTTGGATCTGATGCGCCGCCGTTCAGCCAAGGCTCGGTCGATTTATGCGTGCCGTAAACGCGCGGGCCAGACAGACGGCAGGCCAAGGCGCCCGCCATTGCGGATTCTGGCCAGCCGGCATTGGGGGATCGATGCGATTTTGCATCCCGCCACATGATTGCAAATGCGCGCCCCATGGTTGGCCCTGCGGCCAGCGCAAACAGCCCCCCCGTCAGCCGTGCGGGTATCCAATTGACCACATCATCCAGTCGCGCGGCGAATTTGCCGAAATCTTCATATCGATCATTGCGATGACCGATCATTGAATCCAGCGTATTAATCGCCTTATACCCGACAATCCCCGGCAGGCCCAAAAGCGCGGCCCAAAAGACGGGCGCCACAATGCCATCGGATGTATTTTCAGCCAGCGATTCAAGGGCGGCGCGGGCGACACCTGCATGGTCCAGCTGCGCCGGATCGCGGCCAACAATCATCGCCACGGCGCGGCGTGCGCCCAGCAAATCTCTGGCTGCGAGTGGCTGCCAAACGGCCAATACGTGGTCATACATCGACCGCGTGGCGATAAAGGGCCAGATCAGTACGCCCAGAATGATCATGCCCAAAATGCCAGACGGCATCAGCGCCCATTGCAACACCGCGGCGGGCAGGGCAAAGCTGCCCACCACCATCAGCGTGCACATCATGCCGTTGAAACGCTTTTGATGCGCGGGGCCGCGGTTCAGGCGGGTCTCGAACCAGGTGATCAGCGCGCCAATCCAAACGACCGGATGTTTGATGTGCCGATAAATCGCTGCTGGCCAGCCAAGGGCGATGTCGATCAAAAAGGCCAACAAAGTGATAAAAGCAAAGATCATGATGCGCTGCCTGTGTGGAAGGATGTCACTGTGTTCAGCCCCGCGTCGGCCAAGGCTGCGGCGGTGGATTTTGGTGCTGAATTGGGGGCAAAGATCAGACCGCGCGCGGATCCTGTGTGGGCCATCACAACCCCCAAAGCCCCCAAATCGCGTGCAAGATAAAAAATTGGTTCGGCCGACTTCAGGCGAGCGGCGCGGGATTGGGCGCTGCGGGTGGCGATTTGTGCGGCGCGTGGTAAATCGCGCTGCGCACAGGCCGCCCGCCAATCGGACAACCATTCAGTTATATCATCGAAATTGTAATCCTTGGGGTCGGTAAAAACTGGATCAGACCCGAAACCTCCAATGATTTGCGCCGATGGCGGCGGTGGTAATTGGTCCAACATCTGCGCGCGGCGCGAATCCCACAACATCTGATCGGCCTGCGCGAACATCAGCGGGTCAACGGCGCCTTCGGCGGCCAAACACGCATCTGCCAGGCTTTGCGGTGGCCCGTCATATCCACAGGCGCGCGCCAGAGCCACCAAATCCGCGGCCGACCCCCCCGCCCCCCCGCCCAGTGGCATATTGGTTTTTATCGCCGGTAAATGCGCGGCCGTGAGGCCGAGGTTGCGCAGGAACTGT
>JALQTR010000233.1 GCA_023260835.1 Paracoccaceae bacterium | reverse complement strand
GATCCCAGCCTGACGGTGCGGGGCATGGGCGCCACGCGCCAACCAGTGCGTGTGGTGTTGTCGCGTAATTTGGATTTGCCCATCGGCGGGCAGTTGGCCAAAACGGCGCGGGATGTACCGTTGTGGCTGGTGCATGATGCGGCACTATCCGCGGATAAATGCGCGCCATGGCAGGCCTTGGGGGCGCAGCTGATTGCGGCGCCCGTGACCTCTGGCCGGCTGGATATATCCGCGGCCCTAACGGCCTTAGCGTCCAAAGGGCTGACGCGGATTTACTGCGAAGGCGGGGGCAGTTTGGCCGCATCACTGATGATGGCTGATTTGGTGGATGAATTGCACGTGTTCCACGCGGGTTTGATGATTGGCGCAGAAGGCACCCCATCGGTGGGCGCGCTGGGCATCGCACAGCTGCCCGAGGCCCAGCGGTTTGATCTGAGCGACCTGCGCCAGATCGGCCCCGATGTGATGCAGATCTGGCGCCGTGCGCGGTAATCGCGCCACCGAGCATATGGAAACATCAACCGGCTAAGACAGCAAATTATCACGATACCGAGCACCGAACAGGTGCTCGGTATCGCTGGAATTTCATTAGCTGGGCAAATGGATGTTGAAGGCCGCCCGAATGGCCGCGTCCGTTTGGGGATCAAACCGCGCGGCCGCGCGGGTGGACAGGATTTCCTCTTTGCGGGCCTTTGCGTTTTCAATCAGATTTGGCCGCCCCTTTTCCACCCATTCTTTGGGCGAGGATCGATCGCCCAAGCTGGGATAGATATAATCCGTCTGCATCCGTGACAGCGTTTGATCGGCGCCCAAATAATGCCCCGGGCCGCCGATGCAGGTGGCGCGGATGACATCCAGGCTCAGCGTGTCGTCGTCCACCTCGATCCCGCGCACGCAGCGCATGGCTTGGCCCAGCAGATCATCCCCAAGGATCAGCGATTCATGGCAGAACCCCAGAAGCGACGCATGCATGCCCGCGGCCTCATACACCATGTTCAGGCCCGAAAGGCCGGCCATAACGTTGGATGTCGCCTGTTCCCAGCCCGCCTGCATATCGGGCAATTTGGCATCGGCAATCCCTGCGGCTGCGCCGCCGGGTAGATCGTAATAATGGTGCATCTGCGCACAGGCCGCTGACAGCAGCGCCTGTTCGCCCGATCCGCCGGACATCGCCCCGGTGCGCAAATCGCTGACAAAGGGCCAAGTGCCAAAGATCGCCGGATGCCCGGGTTTAATCGCATTCACATAAACCAGACCGGCCAAACATTCCGCGGTGGCTTGGACCACGGCGCCGGCAATGGGGGCGGGGGCGGTGGCACCTGCTTGCCCTGCAGACAGCAGCAGAACCGGCATGCCGCCGTGGATGCAGGCCTCCATCACCAAACAGCTTTCGGTGGCGAATTTCATCGGCGGCACCACAAAGCAGTTGGAATTGGACACAAAGGGGCGGGCGCGCCAGGCGTCCTCTCCGCCGGCGATCATATGCAGCATTTTCAGCGCGTCCGCGACATAGGATGGGTCCGTGAATGAGGTGCCGACATGTTTGGTGGTTCCTGCACAGCAGGCATAGATCGTGTTCAGATCCATCTCTTTATTGTCGGTGATATCGCGTGCCACCATGGGGCGCTGGACGAAATGGATGTTGTCCAGCCGGTCGGCAATGCGCGCGGCATCATGCAAATCCTGCACCGTGCTGTCACGGTATTCGCCGCTGTCAACATCGACCATATGCACTGCGGCCCCGGCGGTGCCGTAATGCACACGCGTGCCGCCCAGATGCATATCATGCTGCGCATCGCGGCCATAAAGCGTGATGGCGCGGTTGGCTTTGGCAATGGTGTCTTCGATCAGGGCGCGGGGAAAGCGGATGCGCCCATCATCGCCCAAAATCGCCCCGGCGCGGCACATGGCGTCGATCCCTGATGGCGGGGCATCGGCCAAACCGATCTGTTCCAGCGCGTCCAAGACCGCGGCATGAATGCGGGCCATATCTTGGTCTGACAGCGGCCGATATTGCCCGCCGGATAAACCGGGCGAGACAGGGCGTAGATGGGTGGCCAGCGGGGCAGCGCGCGCAGCACGACGCGCATCACGCCCTCCAGCACGGCGTGCAGAGGAAGCAGTCATGGTTTATATCCAAATAAGTGATAACGAAATGTGAACAGAAAAGGGGGGCAGTTATGGTCTGCCGCGTGCCGCCCGGCCACGTTGCGCGCCGATGGTTCGGCTGATCAGGGAAATAATCCAATCTGTGTTGCGCATCGCCTACGGGTGCCTTGCTGTTACTATGGCCAGATTACCGCGCGATGATTCGCTGTCTGGCCTATTTGCGACGCGGCGGAATGTCGCATATGGCGCGCGATGCGTCGGCATTGCGCGTGGTGCGCGACGGGATCAGAAGGTCACCTTTACACCTGGCAGGTTCAGCGCGCGCATCAGATCGCGCAGTTCTTGTCGGGCGGCGATGTTGGACATGTTCATTTGCTTCACACCTGTGTCCTTCAGATCCAGCAGGGTCAATCCGCGGGGGAACAGTTCACGAAAGATGACACGTTCAGAAAATCCTGGTGCAATGCGGAACCCGATGCGTTTCGACAACATGGTCAGTGCGTTTTCCATCTTTTGCTTGTTCACCATGGCCTGTGCGCCCAGACGGTTGCGCAGGACCACCCAGTCGATGGGCGCCAGCCCAGCATCGGTGCGCAGCTGCCGTGCGGACCAGACCATTTCGGAATAAACCGATGGCCCTTCGATTTTTTCACCCATCGCATCAACATGGGCCAGCAGGTCGAAATCAATAAAGCTGTCATTCATTGGCGTGATCAGCGTATCGGCCAGCGAATGCGCCATTTGGCTGAGCCGCGTGTGCGAGCCGGGGCAATCGATCAGCAAAAAATCATTCCCCTGCAGCGCGGCAACACCGGCAGACAGGCGGTAATCGAACAGATTTTCACCCTCGGGGACAGCCGCTGGGTCAACCTGTGGCAGCTCCAGATAATCTGGGGTGGGCAGGGCCAGCCCTTCGGATTTCAAAAAAGCGCGGCGGTTGGTGATGTAGCGACCAAAAGTGCTTTGGCGCAGGTCCAAATCCAAACAGCCCACACTGTGCCCCATGCGCGCCAGCGCGGTGGCCACATGCATCGACACGGTGGATTTCCCCGCGCCACCTTTTTCATTACCAACAACGATAATATGCGCCATTTGACCTGCACCTTTAAAAATCTATCACCGATCTGTCATGGCGAAAAATCCGCCATAAAGCAAGCGCGCCTAAAGCGCGGCAATCGCCGCGGCGCAAGGGTTGAAGGCACCCGTTGGGGACAGGGTGAAGATATCAAACCCATCGGCCGTTACCCCGATTGAATGTTCAAACTGTGCTGACAGGGATTTATCCCGTGTAACCGCCGTCCATTCATCGGCCAGAATTTTGGTTTCGGGCCGGCCAAGGTTGACCATGGGTTCGATAGTGAAGAACATCCCCTCTTCCAGCACGGGGCCGCTGCCGGGGCGGCCGTAATGCAGCACATTGGGCGGGGCGTGGAACACGCGGCCCAACCCGTGGCCGCAAAAATCACGCACGACCGACATGCGGTGCCCCTCGACATAGGATTGGATGGCATGGCCGATGTCGCCAAATGTATTGCCGGGGCGCACTTGTTCGATCCCCAGCATCAGCGCATCATGCGTGACCTCGATCAACCGCGCGGCTTTGCGTGGCAATTTGCCCGCGACATACATCCGGCTGGTGTCGCCATACCAGCCATCTACAATCGCGGTGACATCGATGTTTAAAATATCGCCATCTTTCAGTTTCTTATCCCCGGGGATGCCATGGCAAACCACGTGGTTCACTGAAATGCAGCTGGCGTGTTGGTATCCGCGGTATCCAATGGTGGCGGATGTGGCGCCCGCATCATTGACCTTTTGTTCAATCAGCGCATCCAGCGCGCCGGTGGTTTGGCCGGGGAAAATATGTTCAGCCATCTCGTCCAAGATCTGCGCGACCAGCTTTCCTGCCGCATGCATGCCGGCAAAATCCGCCTGTTGGTGAATGCGAATTCCGTCACGGGTGGTTGCTCCGGTATGGCGGTCGGTCATGGGCTGTTCTTTCTTGGCAAGTCGGCTTTGGCTGTGGTTTTAACCGCAAATCCACCAAAGGACCAGAGGGCGCAGGCCCGCATTGTCCCGTCACGTCAGTGGGCCTTCCCAGGGCGCAATCTTGGCCCTATAGTCTCGGCAAAGCCTGCATCAGGATAAAGGACCGCCATGTCGCAAAATACCACCCCGCCCACCGCCGCGATGATCGTCATTGGGGATGAAATCCTGTCGGGGCGCACCCGCGATTCAAATATGCATTTCCTGGCGGGTGAGCTGACGCGTGTTGGCATTCCCCTGACCGAGGTTCGCGTGATATCCGATGATGAAGCCGCCATCATTGCCGCTGTGCGTGCGCTGTCTGCGGCGCATACCTATGTGTTCACAAGCGGCGGGATCGGCCCCACCCATGATGACATCACTGCCCCCGCGGTTGCCGCGGCATTGGGCGCGCCGATTGGTATTCGCGATGATGCGCGCGCGATTTTGCAGGCGCATTATGATGCACAGGGGCAAGAATTGAACGCGGCCCGTTTGCGCATGGCCCGCATACCCGATGGGGCGGCGCTGATCGATAATCCAATTTCGGCCGCGCCGGGGTTCATTTTGGGCAATGTGCATGTCATGGCCGGCGTGCCGCGGATATTCGAGGCCATGCTGGCCGGTGTCCTGCCCACTCTGACCGGCGGCGCCCCATTGCTGAGCCAATCTTTGCGTGTGGACCGCGGCGAGGGCGACATTGCCACAGCATTGTCGCAGCTGGCGGATGAGTATTCCGACCTGTCGATTGGGTCCTATCCGTTTAACCGCGATGGGGTGCATGGTACGAATATCGTGGTCCGTGGGACAGATGGTGTCCGGCTGGATGCGGCGATGGTGGCCCTGACTAAACTGGTGAAAGAATGATGATGACCTGCCCGGATATGCAACAGATTTATGCAGCCAATGATGCAACATGGCCGGCTGCGCGCAGCCTGATGGTGGGGCCTTGGGCGGTGCGCGAAGGTTTGGGGGGCGGAAAACGTGTGGGATCGGCCAGCACAGACAACGTGCCATCGGCGGATGATATTCTGCAGATGGAAGCGGCGCATGCGGATTTGGGGCAGCCCCCTTTGGTGATGATCAAAGCCGGTCAGGCCGAACTGGATCAAATCCTGGCAGACCGCGGATATGGGATTGTGGATCCGGTGAATATCTATGCCATTCCTGTGGCGGCTTTGGCCGATCAAAAGCCGCCGCGCGTGTCGATGTTCACGGTGTGGGAACCCCTGCAAATCCAGCTGGACATCTGGACGGCGCAGGGCATTGGTCCGGCGCGGCAGGCTGTGATGCAGCGCGCGATTTGTCCCAAAACATCTATTCTGGCGCGCTGGAACGATTCCCCTGCAGGAACCGGCTATGTGGGTTTGTATGAAGGGATCGCCATGATCCATGCGATCGAAATCCTGCGCGATCAGCAGCGGCAGGGTGTTGGAACGTGGATGATGCGCGCCGCTTCGCGCTGGGCGCAGGCGCAAGGGGCGCAACATTTGGCCCTGATCTGCCGGCAAAGTAATGTGGCTGCAAATGCGCTCTATGTGCGGCTGGGTATGCAGCTATGCGGCCAATACCATTATCGACAAAAGGAAACCTGATATGACCGATGCCCCCACCGCGCTTGATCTGCCGCAAATGGATCCGCTGCCCGAAGGCACGCAGAAATATTTTGATCTGTGCCAAGATAAGCTGGGCCTGGTGCCCAATGTGCTGCGCGCACACGCGTTTGATCAGGCCAAACTGGACAGCTTTACCGCGCTTTATAATGAATTGATGCTGGCTGGCAGCGGGCTGAGCAAACTGGAACGTGAAATGATCGCCGTGGTGGTCAGTTCAATCAACAAATGCTTTTACTGCCTCACCGCGCATGGTGCGGCCGTGCGGCAGCTGTCGGGTGATCCGCGGCTGGGCGAAATGCTGGTGATGAATTGGCGCGTGGCGCCGCTGGATGCGCGTCAAACCGCGATGTTGGCCTTTGCCGAAAAGGTGACACTGGCCAGCGCCACCATCGTCGAGGCCGACCGCCAAGCCCTGCGCGATGCGGGGTTCACCGATCGCGATATTTGGGATATCGCCAATGTTGCTGCGTTTTTTAATATGTCGAACCGAGTTGCCAGTGCCACGAAAATGCATCCCAATGACGAATATCATTCGCAGTTTAGGTAAAATTTACGCCGCCTTTTTGGGGTGGGTTTGCGTCCTGTCTGCGCCGCTATTTGCGGCGCCACTGGCGCTGCCTGATGGCGCACAGCTGGTTTATGAACAGGATATGGGTTTGGGGGTGGCACTGTTTGGCGCAGGGCCGGCCGATGATGCAGGCGCCATTGCGACCATATCTGCCAAGGGGGAATTGGCACAGCGTGTCTGGCGAATTCCGCGCGGCGATGTCAGCCCCCTGCAAATGATTGATGGGCTGCGCGTCCAGCTGCAATCCATGGGGTATACTGCCGTTTATGAATGCGCGGCGCAGGCCTGTGGTGGATTTGATTTCCGATATGCGCTGGACCCAACACCGCCCACGGCCCTGTATGTTAATTTATCAAATTATTATTATCTTTTGGCCCAGCGAGGGGCGGATGATTTGATCTGGCTATTGGCCAGCAGCGACGGCGCTGCGGGGTATATTCAGATCAAATCGATTGGACCGGTTGCACGGGCTGCCGCGGCGGTGCCAAAGCCACTCGCGCCATCGGCGCCTGTGGCAAAGCCCGCAAATATGGTGAAGGCGCTGCACGACATGGGTCGAGCCGTCATCCCCGGGGTGGACTTTATGGCTGGCAGCACGGATCTGTCGCAGGAGCCGCAGGTCGGGTTGGATCAGTTGGTGAAATTGATGACGGATGATCCGATGATGCGCCTTGTTTTGGTGGGGCATACCGATAATAATGGCCCCTTTGACGTGAATTTAGATCTGTCGCAAAAACGGGCCGAAGCAGCCCGGGCCTATTTGCTGGAGAATGGGATTGATCCCGCGCGAATCGAGGCGCGTGGCGCATCTTATTTGCTGCCGCTGGCCAGCAACGCCACGCCAGAAGGGCGGCGTGCAAACCGCCGTGTCGAGGCGGTTTTGCTGATGCCGTCACAGAATTGATAACGCGGGTTACCGCGCCAGCATTTTTAACGCCTGCGTCACATCCGAACGCACCGCCAACCGCAGCCCCGGTTCATCCCCGGCCTTCAGCGCGGCAATGATCAGACGGTGGTATTGCGGTGTCCCCCGACGGCGGATGCGCGCATAAAGCGCCCGTGTCGTTGGTCCCATCTGCAACCAAACGGTTTCGGCCATGGCCAGCATGGCTGGCGCCTGCGCGCGCAGGTATAGCGTGCGATGAAAATCCAAATTGGCCTTAATATACCCCACCGGATCGTTCTGTTCGGCGGCTTCGCCAACGGCATTGTTCAGCGTTTGAAGACGATCAATCAATGCCATATGCGCGCGCGGCAACGCGCGGCTGGCCAGTTCCACCTCGATCAGGGCGCGCAGGGCAGCCAATTCCTCAAGCCGCTCTGGGGTCAGATCAGGGGCTGTAACACGGCCAGAGGCGGTCATGCTTAGGGCGCCTTCAGCAACCAGTCGGCGCAGGGCTTCGCGTGCAGGGGTCATGGATACAGAAAATTCCGCGCCAATTCCACGCAGGGTCAGCGCTTGGCCTGGGTTAATTTGTCCATACATCACCCGCGCGCGCAGACCGCGGTACACGCGGTCATGGGCGTGGGCTGCCGGGTCCGATTGTTTGCGCATCATGTCCATGCCCCTTTTGTGATCACAAAAGGGGCGCTGGTCAATCGTCAAATTGATATCGGTGCAGGCTGGCGCCGTTATCATGCAGCCATTGGCGTTTCTTTTCCCATGGGCCGTGAATATCTGTCAGACAATCCCAATAGGCGCGGCTGTGGTTCATATGGCGCAGATGCGCCACTTCATGTGCGGCGACATAGGACAGGATATCGGGCGGCGCCATGATCAGGCGCCATGAAAACATCAGCCGCCCCTGCGCCGAACAAGATCCCCAGCGGCTGCGCGTATCGCGTAAAACGATGCTGGAAAAGGGCCGGCCCAATTTTGCCGCATAATGGTCACAGGCTGCGGCCAGTCGTGCGCGGGCGTGGGCCTTTAGCACACCCTCGACCTTGGCGGCAAAGTGATTCGTCCGCCCGCCAACATACAGCGCGCCATCCCCGATATGCGATGGGCCTTTGGGGGCGTGCCGCAATTCATGCGGGTGTCCTTCGATTGGGATGATCGCGCCGGGTTCAATCACCGACACGGGGGACATTTTTGACAAATGCCCGCGGATCCATTCCTGTTTATCGATTAAAAACGCCTGAATTTGCCCCATCGGAACCCAGCTGGGCGCGGTTAATTTCACCTGCCCTGTCAGCGAGCATATGCGCATCGACAACCGTTTTGCCCCAGTGCTGCGGCGCAACTGGATGGTGACCCCGGGCAGGTCGGGAATGTTCAGCTGTTGCATGCCCCCCCCCTTTACCACTGGTGCAATGCGATAAACCCTTTGACACTTGCGGCCGGTTATGGCAACTGCCGCGCACCACCCAAGATGTATTTGCAATTGAAGGGGATAACCATGCCCAAAGAAGAATGGGGCGTTAAGCGCGTCTGCCCAAAGACCGGGAAACGCTTTTACGATCTGAACAAAGACCCAATCATCAGCCCATATACCGGCGAAGTGGTCGAGATCGACGCCGAAAAAGGCCGCATGATTGCTGCGGATGCCGAAGATAAACTGGCCGCAAAATCCAAATCCAGCGATATGGATGACGATGATCTGATTCTGGATGATGACGATGATGTCGATATGGATCTGGGCGATGATGTTCTGGAAGATGACGACAGTGATAATGTATCGCTGGATGACATCGCCGACATGCCAGATAACGACGACGAATAATCCTGTTTTGCGGCGGGTAAAAATCAGCGCGAATCGTTTAATTTGTGCTTGAACCCGCCCGCCGCTTTGCATAGATAACGATCCATGGTTACGGGGCCTTAGCTCAGCTGGGAGAGCGCTACAAT
>JALQTR010000105.1 GCA_023260835.1 Paracoccaceae bacterium | reverse complement strand
CTCTAAGAGGGTCGGCCTCGTCGAGGAGGCGCGGGTGTCAGCCGCGATCAGCTGACTGTGCAGGCGGATAAAAAGGGCGATGTGTTCATGGCGGTGATTGAAACCAAGGGCCGCCCTGCCGCTGATATCATTGCCGAGGTTCTGGAAAAGGTGATCCGCACCTTCCCATGGCCCAAATCCATGCGTTGGGGGGCGGGATCTTTGCGTTGGGTGCGCCCATTGCACAGCATCATCTGCCAGCTGCGTGATGGGGATGATCTGCACGTGGTGCCATTGGACATTGATGGTATTTCTTCCGGTAATACCACGCGTGGCCATCGGTTTATGGCGCCAGATGTCATCACCGTTTCTGGGTTTGACGATTATCAAACCAAATTGGCCGCTGCCCATGTGGTGCTGGACGCCAAGGCCCGCGCAGATATGATCTGGGCCGAGGCCCAAACCCAAGCCTTCGCCGCCGGTTTAGAGGTGGTCGAGGATACAGGTCTGCTGGCCGAGGTAGCAGGCCTTGTCGAATGGCCCGTCGTTCTGATGGGCCGCATTGATGATGAATTTTTGGACCTGCCGCCCGAAGTTCTGCAAACTTCGATGAAGGAACACCAAAAATTCTTCTCGGTTCGCAATCCTAAAACAGGACGGATTGAACGGTTTATTACCGTGGCCAATCGCGAAACGTCGGATCAGGGGGCAACGATTTTGGCCGGAAACCAAAAGGTTCTTTCTGCACGCCTGTCGGATGCAAAATTCTTTTGGGAAAACGATCTGCGCGTGGCGCGTGGCGCAGGGCTTGCCGTTTGGACGGACCGTTTGTCCAGTGTGACATTCCACAATAAATTGGGCAGCCAAAAGGCGCGCATCGACCGCATTGCTGCGCTGGCCCGCGTCATTGCCCCAATCGTTGGGGCAGATGCTGATTTGGCGGCGCAGGCGGCGCAGGTGGCCAAGGCTGATTTATCATCCGAAATGGTGTTTGAATTTCCTGAATTGCAGGGGCTGATGGGCCGGTATTACGCCGCGGCCGCGGGGCTGCCGGCGGATGTGGCCGCCGCCTGTCAGGACCATTATTCCCCCCTTGGCCCATCGGATGACGTGCCAACCGCACCTGTGTCAGTTGCAGTTGCTTTGGCCGATAAAATTGACACGCTGACTGGGTTCTGGGCGATTGATGAAAAACCCACAGGGTCCAAGGATCCCTTTGCCCTGCGCCGCGCGGCGCTTGGGGTGATCCGGTTGATATTAACCAATTCAATTCAAGTTAAGTTAAATGAGTTAATTGATTTTGTTATTCTTTATCGCGCTCATTTATTTGGCCAAATGAGCACAGAACTCGCCGATGCAGCTGGCGATTTTAGAAAACAAATTTCATTACTTGAACAATACAATATCTCGGACCCAGCCGGTGTTGTAAAAAGCGCCAAGCTAGACCTACTAGGAGATTTTGGAGATAAAACACAGAAATTGAGCTCAGATCATATTGATTATGGGGCTCAAGTTGTGAACTTATCAAATAATCGTGACGATCTGCTGTCATTCATCCATGATCGCCTGAAGGTCTATTTGCGCGATCAGGGTGTGCGCCATGATGTGATCGATGCCTGCCTGTCGATGGGCGGCAATGATGATCTTGCGCGGCTTGTGAAACGTGCGCAGGCCCTGCAATCCATGATGGGCACGGATGAGGGCGCGAACCTTGTTCAGGGTTTCAAACGCGCGCATAATATTCTGACGCAGGCCGAAGCCAAAGACGGGGTGGAATATTCCTTTGGTGCGGATGAAAAACTGGCCGAGGTTGATGTCGAACGCAGCCTCTTTGCGGCCCTGTCGATCGCAGAAAACGCGATCAAGCCTGCCATATTGGCCGAGGATTACCCCGCCGCCATTTCAGCCATGGCCGCGCTACGCGCCCCCATTGATGCATTTTTTGAGGCGGTTCAGATCAACGTTGACAATTCAGTTGTTCGCCGTAATCGACTGAATTTGCTTTACCAAATTTGCTCAACCTGTCTGCAAGTCGCCGATCTAACAAGACTTGAGGGCTAGGGCGCGTATCGCGCCTTAGCTATTGCCTAATCGCGCGGCATCGCGCTATGCTGCACAGCAAATAAGAGGTGCCGCAGTGCAGCAAGTATCTGAACAGACCAATCATTATCCCGATGTTCCACCTTTGGTGCTGATCACACCGGATGCCCCCATGCACGCGGCCACCCATGGTGGGCGCGCCAAATGTTTGCAACGATTGGTACGTTTGGATTTGCCGGTCCCAACAACGGTGGCGTTATCGTTCGCTGCGGTCAAGGATATGGCCGCTGGTGTGGCGCCGCAAATGGATGATTTGCTGGTGTATTTTGACAAAGATGCCCTGCTGTGTGTGCGGCCATCCTCGCAGGATCCAGATTGGGGTGGGCCGGGGGCAATCCTGAATATTGGGATGAATGCGCGCCGGCGTGATGCATTGGCGGAACGCATCGGCAAAACCCATGCAAACCGCATTTATCAGCGGTTCATCCAAAGCTACGCGGTGCATGTGGATCGTTTGGATCCGGATGTGTTTGATGCCGCGACTGATGGCAGCGAAACGGCGTTGGACGCCACATTGCGTGCCTATGAAGATGAAATGGAGGAGGGTTTCCCCCAAGAGCGTTCCGTTCAATTACGCCGCGTCCTGCGGTCCATGGCACGGGCGTGGGATGGCACCACCGCACGGCTGTTGCGTCAGGCCAAGGGCGCGCCTGTTGATGCGGGGCTGGGGTTGGTCGTTCAGGAAATGGCGCTTGGCTTTGCCAAGGGCGAAACCGAAGCTGGGTCCGGCATTTTGCAATTGGTAAACGGCGATACCGGTGCGCCTGATATCAAGGGTCGGTACCTCAGCCAAAGCCAAGGGCGAGATGCGTTGTCATCCCGCGCGGCGCTGTATTTGGCGCGCGATCCGCGCGGCCCGTCCCTGCAAGATGCAGCGCCCGAAGCCTTTGATCAGATTATTGCCTATGCGAAATTAATGCGCGAAAAGCTGCGCGAAGAAATGCAGCTGGAATTCACGCTGGAACAGGGGCAGGTCTATGTTCTGGATGGGATCCGGGTGCCGCGCAACGCCCGTGCCGCTGTGCGCATTGTTGTGGCTTTGGCCAATGATGGGATCATCCCCCGGCAAGAGGCGATTATGCGCATCCAGCCAAAGGCGCTGAA
The DNA here is from genome assembly GCA_023260835.1 of Paracoccaceae bacterium. Taxonomy (GTDB): domain Bacteria; phylum Pseudomonadota; class Alphaproteobacteria; order Rhodobacterales; family Rhodobacteraceae; genus JALQTR01. The sequence continues at coordinate 1,110 of JALQTR010000105.1, read as the reverse complement.
TGAACTTTTGCACCGTCAGGTGGCCCCAGATGCCCCGCGCGATGTGCTGGCCCGCGGTATTGCGGCCAGTCCCGGCGCAGCCAGCGGTCGTATCGTGTTCACCGCGGCCGAGGCCCAAGCCAGCGCCGCACGGGGCGAGCCATGCATTTTGGTGCGCCGCGAAACCAGCCCCGAAGACATCCGCGGCATGCACGCAGCGGTTGCCGTTTTAACCGAACGCGGCGGCACCACCAGCCATGCGGCGGTGATTGGCCGCGGTCTTGGTCTGCCGTGTGTGGTTGGGGCCAGCGCATTGCGGTTTCAAATTGGCAAACGCCTACTGACGGCCCCAGATGGGCGTGTCTTTACGCAGGGCGATGTGATTACCATTGATGGCACGCATGGCGACATTTTGGCAGGGCAGGCCCCGATGGTCGAGGCTGCGTTGGATGACAGTTTCCAAACCTTATTGGCCTGGGCGGATGACTGGCGCGATATTGGTATTCGTGCCAATGCCGACACGCCCGCCGATGCGCAAACGGCGCGGAATTTCAACGCGCAGGGCATCGGCCTGTGCCGCACCGAACATATGTTTTTCGATCCCGGCCGCCTGACCGCGATGCGCGAGATGATTTTCGCGCGCACAGCCGAAGACCGCCGCGCCGCACTGGACCGTATCCTGCCCATGCAGCGCGAAGATTTCGCCGATTTGTTCCGCATCATGCAGGGGCAACCGGTTTGTATCCGCTTGTTTGATCCGCCATTGCATGAATTTTTGCCATCGGATCGCGCAGGACTGCGCGATTTGGCCGAGGCGCTGGATCTTCCCCTGTCCGATGTAACCCGCCGTGTCGAAGCCTTGGGTGAATACAATCCCATGCTGGGGATGCGCGGTGTGCGCTTGGGTATCACTGTGCCCGAAATTTACGATATGCAGGCGCGGGCGATTTTTGAAGCCACGCTTGAAGCCAGCCATGATGGTGCGCCCGTTGTGCCGGAAATTATGATCCCACTGGTGTCGGCCAAGCGCGAGGTTGAATTGGTCAAAACGCGCATCGATGCGGTAGCTGCCGCTGTGAAAACCGAAAAAGGCGCCGATTTCACCTATCGTCTGGGGGTTATGGTGGAAAC
>JALQTR010000198.1 GCA_023260835.1 Paracoccaceae bacterium | reverse complement strand
CTCGAACACGATGGTGGTGTTTCCGTGGATCAGCGGCCCATAACAGATATAGCTAGGGCCCACGACCCAGCCCACATCGGATGCGGCCCAAAACACATCGCCGGGATCGACATTATACAGGTTCTTCATCGACCAATTCAGCGCGACCAGATGCCCACCCGTGGGGCGCACAACGCCCTTTGGCTGGCCCGTGGTGCCGGATGTATAAAGGATATAGGCAGGATGGTTCCCCTCGACCGCAACGCAATCGGCGGGTGTTGTGCCAGATTGCACATCATGCCAGTCAAAATCGCGGCCTTCGCGCAGCGGGGCGATGCATTCTTCGCGCTGTAAAATCACGGTGAAATCGGGCTTATGCGTGGCCAGTTCAATCGCGCCTTCAATCAGCGGCATATAAGCAACCACACGGTTTGGCTCTAACCCGCACGAGGCAGCCAAAATCGCCTTGGGCTGTGCGTCGTCAATGCGTACGGCCAGTTCATTCGCGGCAAAGCCCCCAAACACAACTGAATGGATGGCGCCGATGCGGGCGCAGGCCAGCATGGCAACCAATGCCTCTGGCACCATGGGCATATAAATGATCACGCGGTCGCCCTTTACCACGCCCTTATCGCGCAGCGCGCCAGCCAAGGCCGCGGTTTTATCCTTTAGCTGGGCAAAGGTGATGCTGTCTTTGCGCCCTGTGATCGGGCTGTCGTAAATGATCGCGGTCTGATCGGCGCGGCCATTTTCGACATGACGATCCACCGCATTATAACAGGTGTTGACCATCCCATCCGCAAACCAGTCATACAGGTTATTACCCTTGCTGTCCAAAGCATGGCTTGGCTTTTGATCCCAAGTGATCGCTTCGGCCTGCTGCATCCAAAACGCTTCTGGATCGGCTTTCCACTGGTTATAGATGTCGCTGTAGGCCATGGGGGCATTCCTTTTACTTGTCGAAATTCCCCCTTCAATGGCCGCAAATGGGATTTTTCACAAGACTGATAGCGTTATCGTGGACGAATTGCCGCAAATTCGATGGCGAATTGCGGCAATATCGTGATCGCATCAGCCGTAATGCGCGACAGGGGTGCCAGCAATGGCGGCCATATTCAGCAGCCCCCGCGCGGTGATGGATGGGGTGACAATATGCGCGCGGTTGCCCATGCCCATCAAGATTGGGCCAACCTCTAACCCACCGGCCTTCATCTTCAGGATGTTGCGCACGCCAGATGCGGCATCGGCATGGGCAAAGATCAGAACATTCGCCGATCCATCCAAGCGGTTGTTGGGCAACAGCCGGGCGCGCAGCTCTGGGTCCAGCGCGGCATCCACGTTCATCTCGCCCTCATAGGTGAAATCGCGCGCCTCGCTGTCCAAGATGGCGATGGCGTCGCGCAATCGTTTGCCGCCGCCTTCGCCTTGATTGCCAAACTGGCTTTGCGAACACAGGGCGACCTTTGGGGTAATCCCAAACCGGCGCACATGCCGTGCCGCGCCAATGGCGGTTCGGGCCAATTCATGCGGGGCGGGCAGGGCGCGCACATGGGTGTCGGCAATGAACAAAGGCCCATCTTCCAAAATCATCATCGAAAGCGCCCCATGGGGCTGCAAGTCATCATTGCCCAAAACCTGCGAGACATAGTTCAAATGCCAGCGGTATTCCCCAAAAGTGCCGCAGATCAGGCTGTCGGCTTCGCCGCGATGCACCATAACGGCCCCAATGGCAGTTGTATTGGTGCGCATGATGGCGCGCGCCAAATCTGGGGTGACGCCGCGGCGGGCCATAATCTGGTGATAGCTTTCCCAATAATCGCGGTACCGCGGATCATTTTCCGGGTTCACAATGTTGAAATCCTGGCCCGGTCGGATCGATAACCCCAGCCGCGCACAGCGGGCATCAATTACATCGGGGCGACCGATCAGAATGGGCTGTTCGGTGGTTTCTTCTAAGATGGCTTGGGCGGCGCGCAACACGCGCTCATCCTCGCCCTCGGCAAAGACGATGCGGCGCGCGGCCTTGCGCGCGGCGTCGAAAACGGGCCGCATCAACAGGGCAGATTTGAACACAGCATGGTTCAGGCTTTCGCGATAGGCATCCATATCCGCAATCGGGCGGCGGGCCACGCCGCTGTCCATCGCGGCCTGCGCCACGGCGGATGACACAACGGCGGACAGCCGTGGGTCAAACGGTTTGGGGATCAGATAATCGGGCCCAAATTGCATCTGTTCGCCCTGATAGGCGGCGGCGGCTTCGGCGCTGGTGGTTGCGCGGGCCAGCGCGGCAATGCCTTCGACGCAGGCGATTTGCATCGCGTCATTGATTTCGGTTGCACCAACATCCAATGCGCCGCGAAAGATGAATGGGAAGCACAGAACATTATTCACCTGATTGGGGAAATCGCTGCGCCCTGTGGCGATGATGGCATCGGGGGCCGCCTCGCGCGCCAAATCAGGCATGATTTCGGGCGTTGGGTTGGCCAGTGCAAAGATCACAGGCTTTGCCGTCATGGTTTTCACCATGTCAGGGGTTAACACATTGGGGCCAGACAGGCCCAAAAATACATCCGCGCCAGCAATCACATCCGCCAAACCCGCGGCCTGATCCCCCTGTGCAAAAGCCGCCTTTTGCGCGGTCATATCCTTTTCGCGGCCCTGATAGACCAACCCTTCGATATCACACAGGTAAATGTTTTCGCGTTTTGCCCCCAGTTTTATCAACATATTCAGGCAGGCAATCCCCGCGGCCCCGCCGCCGGTTGAGACGATTTTGACATCCTCGATCGCTTTGCCCGCCACATGCAGCGCGTTTTGCATGGCCGCGCCCACCACGATGGCGGTTCCGTGTTGGTCGTCGTGGAACACAGGGATATTCATCCGTTCCCGGCACAGTTTTTCAACAATGAAACAATCGGGGGCTTTGATGTCTTCCAGATTGACCGCGCCAAATGTGGGTTCCAGCGCACAGACAATATCGGCCAGCTTTTCTGGTTCTGTTTCGTTAACCTCGATATCAAAACAATCAATGCCCGCGAATTTTTTAAACAGGACGGCCTTGCCCTCCATCACGGGTTTGGACGCCAATGCGCCAATATTACCCAGCCCCAAAACGGCGGATCCGTTGCTGATCACGGCAACCAGATTTCCCTTTGCCGTGTAGGTGTTGGCCGTGGTTGGGTCTGATTTGATTTCCAAACAGGCCTCGGCAACCCCGGGACTGTAGGCGCGGGCCAAATCACGGCCATTTGCCATGGGTTTGGTCGCGCGAATTTCCAATTTACCCGGCTTTGGGTGCGCATGATAATCCAGCGCTGCGCGGCGCAGCATTTCTGCGCTGGTGTCGTGATTGGGGGTGCCATCATTGGATTTGCGGGACATTTCGAGCTCCGATTTAAAACTTGTTTAATGTTAAACTAATGTGTGCGCCAATGTAAGAGGGAATTCTTTTGCATTGCTGATCAGCCAGCACTGGCAATTTTATGCGCTGCGATTTAATGTGAGACACGGCATGCCACTGACCAATGGGCAAAGGACGAATGATGACACATTTTCAGGCACTGAAATATCCCCTTTTGGGTGCGATCTGCGCATTCGGCGTTATGTCCGGTTCGGTTCATGCGGCAGATGGATTTTACACAAATAAAGACGGCTGTGCATTTGTGCGTATAACAATTGATGGGACAATGGGGTGGGCGCCGGTTTATGATCTGAGCGAGGGATCACCCTGTCCTGCGCCCGGTATGCAAACGCAACAAGCGTCTGCGCTAACCGATGCGGCATCTGTTGTGGACGAAAACCCGGTCCCAGCTGATGCGCCAGCCCCCAAAGAGGCAGAGGCCACAGCCCCTGTTGCCGTGCAGCAACCAGCAACAGAACCAGAGCCGAAGCCCGAGGTGCAGCCCGCCCCTGAACCTGCGACCCCAGCCGTTCAACCCGAACCGCCTGCGGCTGCAGCAGGCCCACGCATTCAAATGGCACTTTTTGGCAACCCTGAAAATACAAAGCGGGCTTTGGCCATGCTGGGTGATAAAAAACTGCCTGCGGATTTGCGAAAGATCACGCGGGCGGGGCGTCAGCTCGATTTACTGCGCGCCGGTCCTTTTGCGGATAAGGCCGCCGCACAAAAGGCGCTGGTGGTATTGCGTGAAAATGGGTTTCCAGACGCCTATATAATCGGCAAATAAGAACGCTTACTTGGTGCAGATGTTCTGCAGCCGCAACCAATCTGAATCGTCCAGTATTGGGTTGCTGTTATTCGTGTCGGAACCAGTGGTGTCGCCGCGCAGGGATGCGATATAGGGGCCAATCGGCAAACCTGCCGCGGTAAATCGCGAATGCAGTGCGGCCTGATCCATGGCCGGCGGTGATTTTGACAGCAGATCACGCGCATAAACCCGCAACGCCCCTGCACTGGCTTGCCCAGTTGTCAAAAGCCGCAGGGTTTCCATGAATCCTGCCCCCTTGAGATAGTCAATCAACGGATCTGTTTGGTCCAGCCGGGCCGATTCAGCCAGTAAATGCCCCGCAATCAAGTTTGGCTCATCGGCCAATTCCAGCGTTTCTTGCCCCAGCAGCAAAATCCGCCCCGGCAAATGCGCGGTGCGCAGCGATGCTGCGCGCAGGATTGTGACCCGCCATGCGCCATTGCTGTCAGGCGTTTGCAGGCGCTGTACCATGTTAAACAATGCGCCAAAGGCGACGGGGTTTGCGCATGGCGCCCCTGTCATCGGCGCCATCTGGTCCAAAATGGCCTGCCCAATTTCAGCGCGTTTCACAGCGGGGGTCAGATTGGCCACATGATTGCGCAACGCCATTGGCATCCACAATGCGCCAACGGCCATGATCAAGGCCATGCTGCTGGCCAAAACCCCCAAACGCAATCGCCCGGGGCGGGGGCGGCGAGCGGCCACCACCTTTCGCAGGGTTTCCAATGCCTCCAGCATGGCGCGTTCATCTTCGGCCAATTCGATTGTTTCGGCCGGATCCCCCGCGGGGTGATAAATGGCGGGGAAGGCCCCTGGGTTGCTGCGTTCAACCGCAGCCAGCGACCAATGCGCCAAGGGCCGCTCTTGTTTGTCGCTGATGATCAAGCTGGTTTTGCCCAATGACAGGATCACATCACGCCGTTGCGTATCCGCCCCGGCGCGCCACAGCGCCGAGGCCTCGATCCGTTGATATCGTGTCAGGGCCGTCATTGGCAGGATGATCCTTGCGGCTTTATGCGCCCATTGCCTTTGCTGCAGCGCGCAGTTCAAATTTCTGTATCTTGCCAGTTGATGTTTTTGGCAACTCTTGGAAGACGACCAATTTTGGGGTTTTGAAACCGGCCAATTGGCTGCGGGCAAAGCTGATCAGCTCTTCTGCCGTGGCGGTTTTACCGGGCAGAAGTTCGACAAATGCGCATGGCACCTCGCCCCATTTTTCATCCGGCTTGGCCACAACCGCACAAAGCGACACGGCGGGGTGGGCCATCAATACGCCCTCGACCTCGACGGATGAGATATTCTCACCCCCTGAAATGATGATGTCTTTGGCGCGGTCAGCAATTTGCAAATAGGTATCGGGGTGCTGCACGGCGATATCGCCCGAATGGAAATAACCGCCGGCGAAAGCCTCGGCCGTGGCTTCGGGGTTTTTGTAATAGCCCTTCATCACACCATTGCCGCGGAACATAATCTCGCCTTGGGTGGTGCGATCCATTGGGATTTGCGTCATGCTGTCTGCGTCCATCACCGTCACATGATCGATCATCGGCATGGCCACGCCTTGGCGCGCTTTATGCGCGGCGCGGTCTGCGCCCTGCAGATCGTCCCATTCGCCATCTTTCCAGATGCATTCGGTGGCAGGGCCATAGGTTTCGGTCAGCCCGTAAACTTGGGTCACGTTAAAGCCCATGGGTTCAATTCGCGCCAGCGTTGCGGGGGCGGGTGGGGCGCCGGCGGTAAAGACCTCGACAATGTGATCAAAGTCCCGCTTATCGGCGGGATCGGCATTCACCAGCATGTTCAGAACAATCGGAGCCCCGCCAAAATGCGTAACCTTTTCATCGGCAAAGGCATCAAACAGCGCTTTGGCGGTGATGTCGCGGCAGCACACAACAGTGCCGCCCACAACGGGCATCATCCATGTGTGGCACCAGCCATTGCAGTGAAACAGCGGCACGATGGTCAAATACCGCGGATAAAGCTGCATCCGCCAGCTGACGGTCTGCGCCATGGCGTTCAAATAGGCACCACGGTGATGATAAACCACGCCCTTGGGGCGGCCAGTGGTGCCGGATGTGTAATTCAGCGCGATGCTTTCCCATTCATCCTGTGGTTTGATCCAATCAAATGCGGCGTCACCGCCGGCGATGAAGGTTTCATATTCGGTGTATTTGCCAGACGCAGCAAACCCAGCCTGCGGATCGGCGACTTCGATGATTTGCGGGGTAGGGGTGTCCATCCCCTTAATGGCCTGTTCAACCAAAGGAATGAATTGGCTGTCGACCAGTGCCAGTTTTGCTTCGGCATGGCCCAGGATATACTGCACTGTGCTGACATCCAATCGCGTGTTGATGGCGTTCAGAATGGCGCCACAGGCGGGAACGCCAAAATGGGCTTCGGCATGGGCTGGAATATTGGGCAAGATCGTGGCGACCACATCCCCCGGGGCCACCCCTGCCTGCGCCAAAGCCGATGCCAGCTGTGTCACCCGCGCGGTATATTCGGCATAGGTTTTGCGAAATGTGCCATAAACAACGGCCTCTCGATGCGCAAACACCGCATTTGCACGTTCCAAAAAGGATAATGGGGTCAGGGCCGTGAAATTCGCAGCACATTTTTCCAGCCCAGTTTCATCGCTTAACCAACCCATTTGCGTTAATCCCCCTTTGGTTTGTACCATGCGTTAATGGGGGTCTATAGACTGTGATGACAGGGCAGAGTCAAGCGCACTAGCGGGTCATGGCCTTGTGTAAATGGGTGGTGAAATCAGTCAGCAGCGCACCGCGCGCTTCGGCCTGCATTAAGACCTGAGTGAGGGCCGCGTAGATTTGTGGAATTTCTGCGCGCATGTCATCATCCAGTTCGGGTATGCCATCGTCGCGCAAAGCCGCCAGCAGCGCGGGCAAATCCAACGCTGTTATGCCTTGTAAGAACGTATCACGCGCTTCGGCGTCGTCCAAAAGGGATTGAACCTGCCCAAGCAGCTTGGACAGGTGGCGAAGTTTATCTTTCAACGCAGGGGACGTGGTTTGGTCCTCTGCATTCGTTGCTTCGCTCACCCGCTCAGCTCCGCGAAAGATTCCATCAGCTTATCCGTGACGCGATCAAGGTTCACAGGGTATTTGCCCTGTGCGATCGCCTCTTTGATCCGTCCAACGGCCTCTAGGTCGATGGGCGGCGTCTTTGCCATGTTCGAAATTGCGGCTTTCGAACCCAGCTGGCTGCTGTCAACTTGTGGTGCGGGGCTGGTGTGCTCGGCCATTGCTGGTCGAGACGCACGTGGGGCCTTGCCGCCGGGCAAGCTTCCTGCGCTTAGCTGTTGTGCCGTATGTTTAATTGCATCTACCATGACACCCTCCTGATACAGGGCTAAACGACAGTATGTCAGTTCATGTTAGCCACAGTTGCAACTTTTTTTGAACTTTTTACTATGGCCTTGATTTTCTTGCCAGAAGTAAGGTTCATAACCTCTATTATATCACCAAATTGGCCGTTTTCAAGCGCGCGGCCATTGGCCGTTATTTCAATTGCCCCAATGATCGAGGCAATGATCAATGGGCTGTCCTCATGGATCATCCAATCGGTTTCCAAATGCCGCCGTTGCAGCGGGCGGCCAATACCCAGCGGTTTTGCCATGCGCCGGCCAATCACATCATCGGGGTTGGTGAAATACCCCAAGGCAATATCCTGCCCCGTTGGGGTGAACGCCAACATATCTGCCGTAATCACATCCCCGCGAGCCAGCGCTGTGCGCAGGGCCAGCACCATCTGCGGGGCATCTGGGGTGGTTTGTTGGTCTTCTTGGTCTGCTTTGCGGGTTTTGACGCGGACTGTGATGTCCCATGCGGGATCATCGGGGCAGGTCACACGCAGCAGGCCCCATTTGTCTTCAAATCGGGGCAGGACAATTAAATCATGGTCACAGGGGTAATAATGGCGCGCTGGGTGGATCATGGCCTGCCCTGTTAACCCCTGATGCTTCAGCGCGGCTGCAATCGCGGTTTGGATATCTGCACCCGTCACGGGATCTGACGCCCGGGCTGCTGATCCCATCAATAGGATTATAAATAAAAGCCAGCGCAGAAGCATATCACCCATCCAATTCCATAAAGGTGATGTGCTTTCCGTCCAATTCTGACAGGCCAGATTGGGGATTTAATGGGCGCAACTGGGCGGTATTTTGGGCCAGTTTGGTCAGCTCTAAAACAGTGTATCGCCCGTTTGGGGCCTGAACATAGGCCAGCCAGCCGGCCTGTATACCATTTTCGGCACCAAAGGGGATTTGCAATGCGCCATCTTGCAATGTCAATTTGACCTTTAATGGGGCGCAACTGATGGCGTCGAACCGGTCTGCCATGGCTGACATGATTTCCGCTTGCAGAACCCGCGTCAGCTTTTGCCAATCTGGCTTTGCCAATGTGTCCAGTGTATTGCTGCCCGTTACAAACGCATATTTGAAGTTTTTGGACAGATGTACCCGCTGGGGTTGGCCATATTTTTGCGGCGACGCGATAAAGGCAGTGAAATCCAAAGTCAGCTGCCGCATCGGTTTGATCGCATTTGGCCGGGGCCCTTGGCGCAGGGCAATGGCGGCTGTGATGGTGAATTCTTCATCTGTATCTGGCGAGATTTGCTGTGGCGTGCCGCGGGTCAGACTGGTGTAATCAAAAGCGGCCTGGATACGTGGCTTGTACTGCGCTGGGCGCTGGGCTTTCTGCATTTGGGTTGTTTGAACATAGGATAAGGCGCTCATCCCATCATAATACGCCGCTTGCAGCGCATCCAATGTCGCGCCCAGTTTTGCCGGCAGACGAGGGTCCAGCTGTAATTGTGGCGCATATTGCACAACGTGCAATTGGCTGCGTCTTTCGCAGATGGCGGGCTTTGGGGCATCGCCAACCACCGCTTTGATTGTTAGCCGGAAAAACCCATCCTCGCGCGTTTCTTGCACAACGGCATAATCCAGAACCTGCGCTTTGGGCATAATGCGGGTTTGATTGACGCTGAGCACGGCATTATCAACCACAGTGATCCCATCAACAGATGCCCCGCCCATCAGTGCCGCCTGATAGAGCGCATCCTCCAAGGCCCGGCGCCGGGTTTGATCTTTTCCGCCAACGCCCGTGTCAACGGCTTGCCCCGTGACCGTCACCACCACGGCCGCAGCTGCGCGATCTGCCAAAGGCATGATCAGCAGGGCGCAGGCGCATATGGTCCAGAACAACCGCATATTCGACTTATCCGATCCGGCGCGCCATGCGCAGGATTTGATCAATCATGGCACGGTCAACTTCCAGTCGCACTTCATAGGTATCACTGCCTTTGGGGGCGATTTTTACGGTGCGTGCGCCGCGGATGGTGCCGGATACGGCGGTGCGCAATGTATCGCTTTGCAAAACGGCCTCGGCAATCGATGTTTTGCCATCGACATTCAATCCATGGATTTGTTCCGCCAGATTGCGCATGGCTTCGGCGCGGGCCACCTGTATGGCCAACAGGCGGCGTTGGTTCAGGTTTTTGCCCGGCTGGACCGACACAATCGCATAGCCCACCCCGTTAATTGTCGGGACAGTGCGTTTCACCGATTGCACTGCGGGTGGGGCAGGCATGGCACTTGCTGTGCGTTGCAGTTCTGTGGCTTCTGGGCTGTTGCTGGCCATGCTGGCGGTGGTTGTCATGGGCATGTACATACAGCCAGCCGTCAGTCCAAGCCCTGCGATCAGAGCAATAATTCGGGTTTGTATCATTGGTGCAGTCTCCTAACAGGGGTGCGTTCTTGGCCCGGGTCTTGCAGGATCTATGCCAGTTTTTCTGTGAATGGTGCTGGGTCACCTGATCTGATGAATAATTTATATAAAGCAGATACTTGTAATATTTATTCAAAACTTGGCACGCGAATTGCTTTTGTATTCCTGATATAAATTTGCGGTCAAATCGGCTGCACCAACCACCGAAGGCAAAGAATGCAACAGGCCAAGGATATAAACACCAAATACATGGCAGCGGGTCAGCCCGTCTGTCGGTGTTTTGACGCGGAGGGGCTGTCATGGAAATGACGCTTGGCCGTATGATTCCGGAACCTGTGCGCGCGGCTTTGGGCGGGGCGGTTATGCCTTTGGGCATTTTGGTTCTGGTTGCGATGATGGTCTTGCCATTGCCGACCTTGCTGCTGGACAGCTTTTTTATCCTAAATATCCTACTGTCACTGCTGATCCTAATGGTGGCGATGCATACGCACCGTCCGCTCGACTTTTCATCCTTCCCCAACCTGTTGCTTCTTGCCACAGTTTTGCGTCTGGCGCTGAACGTTGCATCCACGCGGATTGTTTTGTCTGAAGGGCATACGGGCGCGGATGCGGCTGGTCAGGTTATTCAGGCTTTTGGGGCCTTTGTGGTGGCGGGGAATTACGCGGTTGGTATTTTCGTCTTTATCATCTTGGTCATCATCAATCTGGTCGTGATTACCAAAGGCGCGGGCCGCGTGTCCGAAGTCTCGGCGCGTTTCACGCTTGATGCGATGCCGGGCAAGCAAATGGCGATTGATGCGGATTTGAACGCGGGCATTTTGACCCCAGAAGAGGCAACCTTGCGCCGTCAAGAAATCGCCACCGAGGCAGATTTCTATGGGTCCATGGACGGTGCGTCCAAATTCGTCAAAGGCGATGCCGTGGCTGGCCTGTTAATCTTGGCCATCAACATCATTGGCGGGTTGGTCATCGGGATCGCTCAGCATGATATGCCGGTGGGCGCTGCGGCGCAGGCCTATGTGATGCTGTCGATCGGTGATGGTTTGGTTGCGCAAATTCCATCGCTGCTGTTGTCCATCGCAACCGCGATCATCGTCACCCGTGTGTCCAGCACGCATGACATGGCCGAACATATTGGCCGTCAGGTGAACCTGTCGCGCGCATGGATCCCAACGGCGGCTGTTATTATGATCTTGGGCCTTGTTCCAGGAATGCCGAATGAGCTGTTCATCGTCTTTGCCCTGATCGCTGGCGCGGCCGCGTATTTCTCGCGCAAGGCCGAATTACAGGCCGCTGCTGCACCGGACGAAGATGAAGATACCGAAACCGAAGAAGAGGCAGGTGGGTCTGAAATCCTGACCTTGGATGACGTCACAGATAATGCCGCCGTGTCGCTGCAAATCGGGTATGGGCTGATCAGTTTGGTTGACGAGGCAAAGGGCGGCCCGCTGGTGAACCGCATCACAGGTATTCGCAAAGACGTATCCCGCGGGCTTGGCTTTGTGGTGCCGGGTGTTCGCATTCGCGATGATCTGGCATTGGGGCCAAACCAATATCGTATTCGCGTGGGTCAAACGATTGTTGGCGAAGATATGGTCTATCCAGATCGCAAACTGGCCATCCCCGGCAGTGGGTCTGCGGTTCATCTGGAAGGGATTGATGTCAAAGACCCGTCATTTGGCATTGATGCCACCTGGATTCGCCCCAATCAAGAAGCCGAGGCCGAGGCAAATGATTACGTGATCATCGAACCTGATTCCGTCATTGCAACCCATTTGAACCAGCTGCTGCAAAAACACGCGGCAGAGCTTATCGGTCAAGATGATGTTCAGGCCCTGCTGGATAAGCTGGCCGAAACAAGCCCGAATTTGGTGCAATCGACGGTGCCAAAGCTGGTCCCACTGCATATTTTGACCGCTGTGATGCGCACGCTGCTTGCTGAACGTATCCCCGTGTCGGATTTGCGCCGCATACTCGAGGGGCTGTCCACCCTTGCGCCGCGCAACCTGACGGCGGTTGAAATGGCTGAAAACCTGCGCCCTGCGCTTGCACCGCTGCTGATTCAGCAGGTCAGCCCATTGGGTCAACCCATGCCGCTGATTACGCTCAGCCCCGAATTGGAACAGCTGATCCTGCGCACCTTGCGTCAAAATGGTGACGAAACATTGGTGCTGGATGCCGGACTGGCCGAAAAAATTATCCGATCTGTAAATGAGGCCAGCGAAAAGATGGCGGCATCTGGACGCGCCGCTTTGATCGTTGTTGCCCCACAAATTCGCCGCGCCTTTGCCGATTTCGTGCGGGCGCATCTGCCAGAGGTTATCGTTCTGGCCTTCACCGAATTGCCTGAAAACCGCCGCGTTGAAGTGGTTGCCAGCATATCGGGCCAAGATGGCACTGCCATCGCGCCCACCCCCGATCTTGTGTAAAGGAGCAGACCCATGCCCACAATCACCGTCCTTGCCCCCGACAGCGCCCTTGCCATGGATGAGGTCATGCGCCAATTGGGTGCCGATGCGTTTATTTTGTCCACGCAGCAAAAGAACGGTCAGGTGGAAATTCGGGCCACAAATGATCATCTGCCCATGGCGGATAAAGGGGCCAATCGGGTGAAATTTGACGATTTGTTGGCCGCGAAAACTGGGATTGCCGATACACGCGTTTTGAACCGTCCCCGCGAACCGCTGGCCCGCGCAGCGCAGCAGGCACAGGTGCATCCCCATGCTGAAATTCAATCAGACGCACAGCCCGTGATGTCTGCGGCCGTGGGGCAATCAGCCCTGCATGGCGCACAGAATGTCGTTCAGTTGCAAACCCCAACGCGCAGCCGACCCCAGGCGCGCAGTTCTGAACAGGCGCAAACGCCCCATCCACAGGTGCCATCGCAGTCTGCACCGGCAAAACCCGCCATTGCGGATGCACCAGCCCTGCACAGCGATGTGTTTCAGGCCATTGAGCGTTTGGATGGGATTGTCGGTGAATTGGTTAAACAGCTGCGTGATCCCGCTGCGCCCGCGACCACCGCAGCGACCGCTATTCCACATGATTTGCCGCGTAAGGTCCTGACCCCGCAGCCAGAACGCGCCATGGACACTCCTGCGGTGCTGATCGTCGGGCCAAGTGGGGCAGGGAAAACCACATTAGCGGCCAAAATGGCAGGCTTGATTAAAGATATGCGTGACATCAGCGCACTGACCATGGTCGAGCTGACCGAAGAGGCCCCAGCCATTGCCAACCCAATGCGGCATTTGTCCCGCATCGTTGGGGCGCAGGCCATGCATAGCCCAATAAATGCGCTGAACCCACAATTCATTCCAATTGAAACAGAGCGTTTTATTTTCGAAGCCCCAGCCAATTCAAAAGGGGCGCATGATGCCTATGACGCGCTGCTTGAGCGGTTCTATGGCGATCAGATCACGGTTATTTTGGCCCTGCCAGCTGGGCTGTCGAAATCCCGTATTCGGGCCATCGCGGCGGACTATGCTGATTTGGCGCCCCAAGTGGCCTTGGTAAAACTGGACGAATCCGAAAGCAGCGCCGAAGAAATCGCGTGGATTTTCGAAGCAGGTTTGCGCATTGGCTGGCTGTCTGGGACGGATATGCTGAAGGGCACGATCAGCCCTGCACAGCATGACATAATTGCAGAATTTTTGGATCAATCCACAGGGCAGGCCGCGCAATGACAAAAACAATTACAATCGCAAGCGGGAAAGGCGGCGTTGGCAAAAGCTGTCTGGCGGTGAATTTGGCGCTGGCCTATCGCAAGTTGGGGCAGCGCGTTGCGCTGCTGGATACGGATTTTGGCTTGGCCAATGCGCATATTCTGATGGGCTGTAACGCCCGCCACACCGTGCGCGATGTGCTTGATGGGGATAAGGCCCTTGCCGATGTGATTGATGTGACCCCTGATGGCGTGAAGCTGATTGCTGGCGGGTCTGGAACGGTGGATCTGCTGGATCTGGATGATCGGGCGCGGTTTTCGCTGATCCGGTCGATGGATGCGCTTGCGGATGATACGGATATTTTGCTGATCGATGCGCCGGCTGGGGCATCGCATAGCGCGCTGAATTTTGTTGCCGCAGCGGATCAGGTGATTGTGACCATCGTGGGCGAGCCCACCAGCTTTATGGATGCCTATTCCATGATCAAAGCCGCGCATGTTGAATACGGCCTGACGCGGTTTGCCATTGTGGTGAACATGGCCCGCAACGCGGCCGAGGCGCGCGAACAGTTCCGCAAATTTCAGGGCATTGTGATGAAATTTCTGCCCGTCGAGCTGACGTTCGCGGGGCATATCCCGTTTTCAGCCGCGCTGCGCCGATCGGTTGTGGCGCGCCGTCCACTGTTGTCGGGGCGCAGTGGAATGGACACGCCCGAAGCACTGGCCATTCAAAATATCGCGGGCACGATGATGAAGGCCCCGCGCAATATGTACCACGGTATTCGCTTTTTCCAGGATCAAACCGATCCACAATCCGAAGTCAAAGGGGGATAACCCATGATGATGAGCGGCAAATACCCAGAACAAAGCCCCAATCCACAGGATCTGGTTGAAACCCACATCGGGTTGGTGCGGCGTTTGGCGCATTATTTTCATTCGCGCGTGCGCGGCGTGGTCGAGGTCGAGGATCTGATCCAAATCGGCTGCGTGGGCTTGGTGGATGCGGCGCAGCGCTATGTGAAAAAGGACGGGGTGAGTTTCACAAACTATGCATCGATCCGGATACGCGGGGCCATTGTGGATCATCTGCGGCGGTCATCGAACCTGTGCCGCACAACGATTTCAATGCAGCAAAAGGTCAAACAAGCCACGTCGCTGTTGCAAAAACGTCTGCACCGTCTGCCTGAAGATGCCGAGGTTGCGAAAGAATTGGGGTTGAGCATCGCAGAATATGATCGCTGGCAGCATGCATTTCAGGCCAACCGCCATCAATCCTTGGACGAAGTGCACGATGATTACGGGCATTTGTTCGTCAGCAAGACCGCCACGCCCGAGGAAGAAATGAACAAGGTTGAGCTGCGCGCAGCCCTGCGCTCCTCGCTTGAAGATTTGTCCGAACGTGAGGCCTTGGTTGTGCAGCTTTACTTCGTCGAAGAGCTGAATGTTTATGAAATCGCCGAAATTTTGGATGTCACGACGGGGCGCGTATCGCAGATCAAAAAAGCCGCTTTATTAAACCTGCGCAGTGGGTTGGCGCGGCGCACCGGCGATGATGGTGATGTCATCGCAGAATTTGAATGACCTATGCAGTGGGATCGCAGCCATCACGTGCAAATGTTTGTGCAATCTGCCGAATTGCGGTTGCTGTCGGTTTCCGATGATCCCCAGCTGGAATTGCATTGCGACCTGAGCAATATTGCGCGTGGCTCTTGCGTCATCAGCCTGCGCAGCGGGGCGGTGATTGGCACGTCCAGCATTGGCCAGCTGCATATTCCAATTGACCGCCCTTTGATGCGGGCGCAAGTGACCTTGGCGAATAATCGATTTACCCAATTGGTGGATTTGTGCCGCTTTTCACATCCCCGCCCAATTGCTCTGGTTTTGCAACTGACGACCCCACTGGCCATCAGCAGCCACGGTGATTTGCGCGTGGATCAACCGATGGATATCGATGTTGATGATATGTCCTGGGCTATTCCCCTGATCTAGGGATAAACTTTATCTGCTTTGGCCTTTTCGTTTGGGACTGTTCATATTACATGACGGGAAAATAGCCTGTTTTGTTACAAAGGATGGTCCATGGCCGCTCGTCGTTCTTCTCGCCGCTCTGCGCCGGCTGCTGCTGCAGCGCCGGTTGTGTCGGCGTTTTCGTCCGATCCGATTGGTGCGGGTGTGGCAGCTCGGGCGGGATTTTTGGGGCAGGACGATCTGGACCGTCTGATGACACAGGTTTACGCGCTGCTGTCAGATTACGGTGTGGTGATTATCCACCCCAAAGCGCGAGCCGCGCTTTTGGCGGCTGGGGCTGTCGAGGGTGCCGAAGCGAACCGTCTGCGCCTGCCCAAACACCTTGTTAAAAGGGCATTAAGTTCGACACCTAAATCGCTTACATTGTTTGGTAAAAATAAAAATCTTGATGTACATATCCCGCGCAAAGATGGGGCGTTTATCATGCGCACCGGCACCGGGGCGCATGGGTTTGTCGATACGGCCACGGGCAATTATCGAAACACAGATTTGCGCGCCGTACGGGATATTGCGGCGGTGGCATCCCATCTGGATCAGGTGGGGTTTATTGCCCATCCCTTTGTGCATGGCGTCCCAGAGGTCGCCGCGGATTTGCACAGCTTTGCAACCATGGTGCAGCACACGGATAAACACTGTTGGATTCAGCCCTATGGCAAAGACAATATTGAATATCTGCTGAAAATCGCGGCGGTTGCTGCGGGTGGTGAAGGGGCACTGCGCGAACGGCCCATCGCCAGCCTGATCACCTGTTCATTCACCCCGCTGGAATTCAAGTATATGGATACCGAGGTCATCCTGCAGGCGGCCAAATATCAGATCCCCCTGCATGCCTGTGCCTTGCCCACTGCGGGTGGGTCCGGTCCATTGGGGGTTGCCGGATCGGTGATCGTGGCTGCGGCTGAAATCCTGTCGATGCTGTGTGTGGCGCATGTCTTGGCGCCTGGAACGCCGGTGATTGCAACACCATTGATGTTCGCGCTGGATATGCGCACCGGCAGCGCCATGGCCAGCGCCCCGCAATCGGTGCAGGCGGCATCAATGGCGGTGCAATTGATGAAACAGGGGTTTGGTCTGCCCACGCACAGCTATGGCATGGGATCAGACACGCCGGATGTCGACCATCAATCCATGGCGGAACGGATGATGCTGGGGCAATCCGTGGCGCTGGCTGGTGCAGATATTCTGGGCGGGGTGGGGCAGCTGGAAACGGCCACAGTGTTCAGCCCAGTTCAGGCCGTATTGGATAATGAAATGGGCCAGATCCTGCGTCATTACACAGCGGCGCCTGTCTTGGACGATGCTGCGCTGGACCTGAGCGAAATCACGAAAACCCCTGCGGGTGGGCATTTTCTGGATCGGCCTGAAACCATTCGCGACTGCCGCAGCCAATTTCAGCCTCAGGTCTTCCAGCGGCAGGGCCGCGATGATTATGAAAAATCAAACAGGCATGGCGCGTTTGAGGCGGCGCGCGATCACGCATTGGCCCTGATCAGCGCCGCGCCCGAAGAGGGTGTTTTATCCGCCGAGGCCCGCGCCGAGATCAATCAGATTGTAACCGCCGGGACCGATTTCATCGTTGCGGAAAACAATCGCCCCGGCAAAGTCAGCGTGATTTAAACGGCTTTCAGTTTTGCCTTTGCCTTGGCTGTGGGGCGCGGCCCCGAATTGGCATCGATGAAATCCAAAACCAATGGGCGGATATTGTTGCGCCAGCTTTTGCCCGCGAAAATCCCATAATGGCCTGCATCTGGTTCCACATGGCTGGCTTTTTTGTTGGCGTCCAATCCGGTGCATAGATCCAGCGCGGCGATACATTGGCCGGGGGCGGTGATGTCATCCTTTGCCCCTTCAACCGTTTTGACCGCCACAGAGGTGATTTTGCCGATATCCACTTTGCGGCCCTTCACGGTGAATTCGTTTTTGGCGATTTCCGTATTCTTGAAAATCCGGTGGACGGTCGACAAATAAAATTCCGCCGGCATATCCATTACCGCCAGATATTCATCATAGAAGCGGTTATGGGCGTCGAAATCGCTGGCCTCGCCTTTGGCGGCGCGCTGGATTTGATCCATAAACGCCTTGCCATGACGATCCGCGTTCATCGACATAAAGGATGTCAGCTGCAACAGTCCCGGATACACTTTGCGCCCAACGCCGGCATATTTATACCCAACGCGCTGGATCATCGATTCCTCTAGCATTCCCATGGTGACGCGGCGGCCAAAATCCGTCACATCGGTCGCGGCCGCATTAGGGTCGATTGGGCCGCCAATCAGGGTCAGGCTGCGGGGTTGGGCGTCTGGATCCTCATCCGCCAGATAGGCTGTGGCAGCCAGTGTCAGCGGCGCGGGTTGGCAGACGGCAATGACATGTGTGTCCGGTCCCAGATGGCGCATGAAATCCACCAGATACAGGGTGTAATCTTCGATATCGAACTTGCCTTCGCTGACGGGGATATCGCGGGCATTGTGCCAATCGGTGATATACACCTCGCAATTCACGATCAACGATTTCACGGTTGACCGCAGCAGCGTTGCGTAATGACCCGACATGGGGGCCACCAACAGAATTTTGCGCGGCTGTTCGGGGCGGCCTTGCACATTGAAATGGATCAGATCCCCAAAGGGGCGGGACACAACCGTGTCGATCGATACCAAATGGTCCTGTCCGTCTTCGCAGGTGAAGGTGCGGATGCCCCAATCGGGTTTGGCAACCATGCGGGCAAAGCTGCGTTCGGTTATTTCGCCCCAGGCTTGCATCAATGGCACCATCGGGTTCGCAGTTGCAGCAAAAGCTGGATAGCTGGCCATGGCCTTTGCGGTCGCACCCAGCCATTGGTTGGTGTTTCGCATGGTTTCCATCATGTCATAAGCTGCCATAAACCGCATAATAACCGCTCCTTTATTTATCGGCTGCAACTGCGCATTGGCGCTTTATGGCGGGCGATTCGTGGATTTTTCACAAAACACTTGCCGTATCGGCCTGCGCGTGTTCCTATTGATTCCAAAGGGCCACAGCACCGGATTGTTCATTTGTGTCGCTGGCAAAAGGTCCATGCTGCACAGCAGCAACAATAGGGGGGATTTGTTAATATGGCAACTACTGATGATAAGGCGGCCCTTGGTGCCACACCGCAAGAGCATCTCTTGGCCGCCTTGCCAGATAAGTTGAATGAAAATTTGGCGCGGGTCGAGGAGCTGTCAGGCCGTCTGATTGCCGCGCTGACCCGCAGCGCCCCGCCCAATCCTGGGCTGTCTGGCCCGGGGGCTGATTTATTTGCCAAAGCCGGCGCTGCCTATTGGCAAGAATGGGTGCACAACCCCGCCAAAGTGATCGAGGCGCAGGTCGAGTTTTGGGGAGAGTCTGTGCGCCATTTTGTCGAGGCGCAGCAGATTATGGCCCAATCTTTGACGGGCGAGCAGCCCGACCCTGCCGCCACCAAGGATCGCCGCTTCAGCCATCCGTTTTGGAACAATCACCCCTATTTCCATTACATCAAAAACCAATACCTGACAAACGCCGCCGCCATGATGGAGGCGATTGACCAGATCGAGGATTTGGATGCCACGGAAAAACGGCGCATGAGCTATTTCGGCAAACAGATTGTTGAAATGATGGCCCCGACAAATTTTCTGGGCACCAACCCAGATGCGCTGGAAAAAGCGTTGGAAACCGAAGGGCAATCTTTGGTGGATGGGTTGGAAAATCTGGTCGCGGATCTGGAGGCCAATAATGGCGAATTAGCAGTGCGATTGGTGGATGAAACCGCGTTCGAGGTTGGGCGCAACATTGCCGTGACCCCGGGCAAGGTGGTGTTTCGCAATCGGATGTTCGAATTGCTGCAATACAGCCCGACCACGGAAAAAGTGCATGCCACCCCGCTGATTATCTTCCCGCCGTGGATCAATAAATTTTATATCCTAGACCTGAAACAGCAAAACAGCATGATCAAATGGCTGGTGGATCAGGGGTATACCCTGTTTATCGTGTCCTGGATCAACCCCGATCCATCCTATGCCGATGTCGGGCTGGAAGATTACATTGAAGAGGGGTATCTGGCCGCGATTGAACAGGCCAAGGCAATTACGGGTCAAAAGCAGGTTAATCTGGTGGGCTATTGCATCGCCGGCACCACTTTGGCCCTGACGCTTGCTTTGCTGAAAAAACGCAAAGACACCTCTGTTAAATCCGCCACCTTTTTCACCGCGCTGACAGATTTTTCCGATCAGGGGGAATTTGTGCCGTTTTTGCAAAATGATTTTATCGACGCGATCGAGGAAGAGGTCGGCAAAACCGGTATTTTGGAAAGCAAGATCATGGCGCGAACGTTCTCATTCCTGCGCTCGAATGATCTGGTGTATCAGCCGGCGATCAAAAGCTATATGCTGGGCGAGGCGCCCCCGGCCTTTGATCTGCTGTTCTGGAACGGCGATGGCGCCAACCTGCCGGCGCGGATGGCGGTGACCTATTTGCGGAAATTGTGCCAAGACAATGAATTTGCCCAAGGTGGGTTTAAAATTTTGGGCGAGGTTCTGCATTTATCGGATGTGGATGTGCCGCTGTGTTCGGTGGCGTGTGAAACCGACCATATTGCCGCGTGGAAGGATTGTTATCGCGGATTTACACAAATGGGGGCAAAGGATAAAACCTTTATTTTGGCGCAATCGGGCCATATTGCCGGGATCGTGAATCCCCCCAGCAAAGGTAAATATGGCCATTACACCAATGAGGATGTCACATCGGATAGTGCAACATGGCGCGAAAATGCTGCGCCGCAGCAAGGATCGTGGTGGCCGATGTGGAATGACTGGCTATCAAAGCGGTCAGGGCGCCTGGTGAATGCACGCTTACCGGGTGATTCGGGGGGCGAAAATCTGGGCGACGCCCCCGGTAGCTATGTTTTGATCAAAGCAAACCACTGGAAAAGCGACGAAAAATAATTTTTTGCTGCAGTGCAGAAAAAAGACTTGAAATGCTGCATCGCAGCGTGCATATTCTTTGCAGACGCAGAAATCGCCAAGGAGGTCTTGGCGCATAGGCGAAGGCAAAGGATGAACACCATGGCCAAGCAAGCACAAGATATGACCGCCCTGATGAAAGACATGATGGGTGCATTCCCAATCGACACCAAAGCGTTTGAAGATGCTTATGCAAGCACCACAAATCTGAATGAAAAACTGACCGCAGTTGCCCTGAACGCGGCTGAAAAATCTGCCGAAGTTTCCAGCAAGTGGACCAAAGACACTCTGACCAAACTGGCGGAAATGAGCAAAGCCAAAGCCGAGCCTGCCGATTACGCCAAGGCCGTCACCGATTTCGCATCGGCCCAAGCCGAAGTGACCGCAGAAAACCTGTCTGTTTTCGCTGAAATCGTGAAAAAAGCCCAGATGGACACTGTTGAGCTGATGATGTCGGCCGGCAAATCCATGACCGAAGAAGCAAGCGCTGCGGTGAAAAAAGCCACCACCGATATGACTGCTGCTGCGAAAAAAGCCGCAACTGCAAAGTAATCGGCGCAGACATACACCACCTCTCCTCCCAATTTTGTGGTGTTATTTGGGGCTGGCCTTCGGGCCGGCCCTTTTTTATTTTCAGGCAGCGGCAAGCGCCTGCATGATTGGGATAAAATTGTCTGCTGTCAGGCTGGCCCCACCGACCAATGCGCCATCAACATTGGGGCAGGCGAAAATCTCTGCCGCGTTGGTGGCATTCACGGACCCACCGTACAACAGCGGGATATCCTGCGCCGTATCGCCAAAAATACCCGCTAGCGTGGCGCGGATATGGGCATGCATTTCGCTGATCTGGACGGGTGTGGCGGTTTTTCCGGTGCCGATCGCCCAGATGGGTTCATAGGCAACCATCAGCTGCTGCGCATCGCAATTTGCGTTCAGGGCTGCGGTGATTTGATCTGCGACATGGGCCAATGCGTGTCCGGCATCGCGTGTGGCTTCGCTTTCGCCCACACAGAAAATCGCCTGTAATCCTGCGGATTGTGCCGCAGATATTTTCGCGGCTATATCCGCATCTGTCTCGCCTTGGTCCTGACGGCGTTCCGAATGGCCCAGGATCACCGCATCTGCGCCGGCATCGCGCAGCATATTTGCGCTGATCTCGCCCGTATGCGCGCCTTTGGCCGCGCTGTGGCAGGTTTGCCCGCCAATGCGCAGCGCTGTGCCTGCTGTGCGGGCCGCCGCGGGGGCAACCAGCAGGGCAGGGGGGCAGATCAGGGCGGTAATGCCCGTGGGAACAGCGGCGGCAATGGCGTCAATCTGGGGCAAATCGCCCATCAGACCGTTCATTTTCCAATTGCCTGCGGCGATCTTTTTGGCCATGGCTGCCCCCTATGTTTACATCATTTCAGCGGGGATGCCGCAAATGCGGCTTTATTGCAAGCCTTCGGCGCCCTCGCGTTCAGCCTTCAGCGTTTCGATGTCTTTAAATTTGATCGACTCGCCACAGCCGCAGGCGTCGGTCACATTGGGATTGCGGAACTTAAACCCGCTTTCCAACAGGGATGTTTCATAATCAATCTCGGTGCCGAATAAAAACATCTGTGCCATGGGGGCGATCAATACGCAGGCCCCATCCTGATCGACGCGTTCATCCATTGGATCGGCGACATCCACCGTTTCCATGGTATATTCCATTCCCGCGCAGCCACCCTTTTTGATGCCAATGCGCAGGCCCATATGCCCGCCATTGGCCATCAGTTTGCGGATATGCGCGGCGGCTTTATCGGTGATT
Organism: Paracoccaceae bacterium; assembly: GCA_023260835.1. GTDB lineage: Bacteria > Pseudomonadota > Alphaproteobacteria > Rhodobacterales > Rhodobacteraceae > JALQTR01. The sequence goes on along the minus strand of JALQTR010000198.1, from coordinate 14,523 downwards.
GTGACGGCTTGTTTTTGTGCCATGGCACCCTCTTACATAAATCCCAGCTCTAACCGGGCTTCGTCGCTCATCATTTCCATGCCCCAGGGGGGATCCCATGTCAGCTGCACATCCACTTCTTGGACCCCGGGAATGGGCTCGACCGCTTGGGCCACCCAGCCGGGCATTTCACCCGCGACGGGGCATCCGGGGGCGGTCAGGCTCATGGTGATGGTGACCTTGCCTTCATCGGATATGAAGATCGTGTAGATCAGCCCCAGATCAAAGATATTGACCGGGATTTCAGGGTCGTAAACGGTGCGACAAGCCTCGACAATATCATCATAAAGCGGATGGTCGGTGCTGGATGGCGGAATCAGCGGAATGCCTTCCATTTGGTCACTGGCTTGGGTCATGTCTGTCCCTTTGGTTATTTCCTGACAAAATATATAGGGATAAGCCGCGCACAGGTCCAGCCCCCCGCGCGACAAAGGCTGTGCTTGGCATTTGCACTGATTTGCGGCAAGAGGGGTCGGATGACAGGATTGGACAGCCCCATGACGCAGAAATTCAGCTTCACATTGCACAGCACCAGCGGCAAGGCGCGCCGCGGCACGATTTCCACCCCAAAGGGGGATATTCGCACACCGGCCTTTATGCCGGTGGGAACTGCCGCCACAGTCAAGGCGATGATGCCAGAATCGGTGGCGTTGACCGGGGCGGATATTTTGCTGGGCAACACCTATCATTTGATGCTGCGCCCCACCGCCGAACGGATCGACCGTTTGGGCGGGCTGCATAAGTTCATGAACTGGTCAAAGCCGATCCTGACCGATTCGGGCGGGTTTCAGGTCATGAGCCTGGCCGGCCTGCGAAAAATGACCGAAGAGGGGGTGCGTTTCAAATCCCACATCGACGGGGCGCGCCATATGTTAACACCCGAACGCAGCATGGAAATTCAACGCCTGCTGGGGTCGGATATCGTGATGGCCTTTGATGAATGCACGCCCTTTCCGGCCGCTGAAAAACAGGCGCTTCAATCCATGCAGCTGTCAATGCGGTGGGCGCGGCGGTCGCGCGATGCTTTTGGGGACCGCCCCGGTTATGCCCTGTTTGGTATTCAGCAGGGCAGTGTGTTCCCCGATCAGCGTGAGCAAAGCGCCAAAGCCCTACAAGAGATTGGGTTTGAGGGCTATGCCATCGGCGGTTTGGCTGTGGGCGAGGGGCAGGACACCATGTTCAGCGTGCTGGATTATGCGCCAGATATGTTGCCCACGGATAAACCGCGCTATTTAATGGGGGTGGGTAAACCCGATGATATTGTCGGCGCGGTGAAACGCGGTGTGGATATGATGGATTGCGTGCTGCCATCGCGGTCGGGCCGGACGGGGCAGGCCTTTACCCGCCACGGCGTGGTGAACATTAAAAACGCGCGGCATATTGATGATCCGCGCCCCTTGGATGAACAGTGCAGCTGCCCCGCGTGCCGCAATTATTCGCGGGCCTACCTGTCGCATGTGTTTCGTGCGGGGGAAATGATTTCCGGTATGCTGCTGACATGGCACAATCTGCAATATTTTCAGGATTTAATGGCCGATATGCGTGCCGCGATCGAGGTGGATGCCTTTGCTGCGTTCGAGGCGGATTTCCACGCCAATCGCGCGCAAGGGGATATTGATCCGCTTTAGGGGGGATTTGCGCCAGACCCGATTGCACTTGGCGCGCGCCGCTGGCATATTCGGGTTTGAACCTTTATTGGCAGGAGGCCCCGCATGACCCGTCCTTTGGTCGGCATTATCGGCAATCATCACCTGATCGACGGCAGCTATCAGGTGCACGCCGGCGGCGCGATGAATTCCGAAGCGGTGGCCTGTGTTGCCGATTGCATTCCTTGCCTGATCCCCGCCGATCCAAAATTTGTCAGCGTGGCAGAGCTGCTTCAGGTTTATGATGGGTTTTTGCTGACAGGGGGGCGCCCCAATGTGCATCCCGAAGAATATGGCGAATCCCCGACCGAGGCGCATGGCGCCTTTGATCGGGCGCGCGATGCGATCACTTTGCCGCTGATCCGTGCCTGCGTCGAACGCGGCCAGCCGTTTTTCGGCGTCTGTCGCGGCTTTCAAGAGGTGAATGTGGCCATGGGCGGGTCTTTATACCCTGAAATTCGCGATCTGCCGGGGCGCATGAATCACCGCATGCCCCCCGATGGCACGATCGAAGAAAAATTCGCCCTTCGCCATATGGTGACCTTCAATGAAGGCGGGCCATTTCATCAGCTTCTGGGTGCGACCGAGGTCATGACCAACACGCTGCACGGGCAGGGGATCAAGGTGGCTGGGCGTGATATTGTGATCGACGGGCTGGCCCCTGATGGCACGCCCGAGGCGCTCTATGTCAAAGATGCCCCGGGATTTACCCTGTCGGTGCAATGGCACCCCGAATATAAAGCCGCCGAAGACCCAACATCACGTCCTTTGTTTACGGCCTTTGGGCAGGCGGTGCGGGATTTTGCGGCGACGCGGGGAAAATAACTGCGCAGCTAATGCCATTTTCCCCCTTCTCAGATGTCGCTTTGCGTGCTTAACTTGACGCAAAGACATCATGGGAGGGATGCATGGCTAAAATCACGATGACCATCAATGGCAAAAGCCGCAGTGTGAACGTCGAAGGGCGAACGCTGCTGTCCGAAGCCCTGCGCGAGGGGCTGAACCTGACAGGCACGCATATTGGCTGCGACACGTCACAATGTGGCGCCTGCACTGTTCATGTAAACGGTGCGGCGGTGAAATCCTGCACCATGCTGGCGATGGAAGCCGATGGTGCCGTGATTGACACTATCGAAGGTCAGGCCGCGCCTGACGGCACGTTGAATGCCATTCAGCAGGCATTTCAGGACCATCACGGCCTGCAATGCGGGTTCTGCACCCCTGGCATGGTGATGGCCGCGGCTGCGCTGCTGAAAGAAAACCCCAAACCGACCGAAGCCGAAGTGCGCCACCATCTGGAAGGCAATATCTGCCGCTGCACCGGTTATCACAATATTATCAAGGCGATCATGGCCGCATCCGGGCAGGATGTGTCCAACATCGCCGCAGAATAAGATATAAACGGGAGGGATAACATGCCAAAGGACAGCGGAATCGGCGCCAGCAGCAAGCGGCGCGAAGACGTTCGGTTTTTGACCGGAAACGGCCAATACACCGATGACATTAACATTCATGGTCAGGCCTACGTGTATTTCCTGCGCTCGGACGTGGCGCATGGGGTGATCAAATCCATCGACACCAGCGCGGCCGAGGCCATGCCAGGGGTGGAACGGATTTTCACCGGCAAAGATTTCGAAGGCATCGGCGGTCTGCCCTGCGGCTGGCAGGTCACTGACCGCCATGGTCAGCCAATGCAAGAACCTGCGCACCCGGTTCTGGCGATTGGCAAAGTGCGCCATGTGGGCGATCCCATCGCCGCGGTTGTCGCCGACAGCCTGGCCGAAGCCCGCGATGCGGCCGAGGCAATCATGGTGGATATCGACGAATTGCCCGCCGTGATCGACATGAAGGCCGCGGTGCAGGACGGCGCACCCAAAGTGCATGACGATCTGTCATCCAACCTGTGCTATGACTGGGGGTTTGTCGAGGATAACAAGGCCGCCGTGGACGAGGCGATCAAATCCGCCGCCCATGTCACCACGTTGGAATTGGTCAATAACCGCCTGATTGCCAACCCGATGGAACCCCGCGTTGCCATCGGCGATTATAATCGGTCGAACGATGAAAGCACGCTGTACACCACATCGCAAAACCCCCATGTGATCCGTTTGCTGATGGGTGCGTTTGTTCTGGGCATTCCGGAACATAAACTGCGCGTTGTGGCCCCCGATGTGGGTGGCGGCTTTGGCACCAAAATCTTCCATTACGCGGAAGAGGCCTTCTGCACCTTCGCCGCGCGCGCCATCAACCGGCCGGTTAAATGGACTGCCAGCCGGTCCGAGGCATTTATGTCTGACGCCCATGGCCGCGACCATGTGACCAAGATTGAATTGGCGCTGGATGCGGATCATAATTTCACAGCGCTGCGCACAGAAACCTATGCGAATATGGGGGCTTATCTGTCCACCTTTGCGCCATCGGTTCCAACATGGTTGCATGGCACATTGATGGCGGGGAATTATAAAACGCCGCTGATTTATGTGAATGTAAAGGCCGTCTTTACCAACACTGTTCCGGTGGATGCCTATCGCGGCGCGGGCCGGCCCGAGGCCACATTCCAGCTGGAACGCGTGATTGACAAAGCCGCGCGTGAATTGGGTGTGGACCCCATTGCCTTGCGCCGTCAAAATTTCGTGACCCAGTTCCCCTATGCCACACCTGTGGCGGTGGAATATGACACGGGCGATTATAATGGCACCATGGATGTGCTGGAGAAAATCGCGGATCTGAGCGGCTTTGCCGCCCGCCGTGCCGAATCCGAAAAACGCGGCAAGCTGCGGGGACTGGGCGTGAATTGCTATATCGAGGCCTGCGGGATTGCCCCATCCAATCTGGTTGGGCAGCTGGGCGCTCGTGCTGGGCTGTATGATGCGGCCACGGTTCGGGTGAACGCCACGGGCACCATTTCGGTGATGGTGGGCGCGCACAGCCACGGGCAGGGCCATGAAACCACCTTCCCGCAGGTTGTCGCCGATATGCTGGGCATTGATGAAGGCATGATTGATATTGTGCATGGGGACAGCTCGAAAATCCCGTTTGGGATGGGCACCTATGGGTCGCGCAGTTTGGCGGTTTGCGGATCGGCCATGGTACGGGCGACCGAAAAGATCATCAGTAAGGCAAAGAAAATCGCCGCCCACCTGCTAGAGGCGTCTGAGGCGGATATCGAATTGAAAGATGGACAGTTTTCCGTGGCTGGTACCGATAAATCGGTAGCCTGGGGGGATGTCACATTGGCTGCCTATGTGCCGCATAACTACCCGCTGGAAGATATCGAGCCGGGGCTTGAAGAGACGGCATTTTATGACCCGTCTAACTTCACCTATCCCGCCGGCGCCTATGCCTGCGAGGTGGAATTGGATCCAGACACGGGCCGTGTGACCATTGAACGCTTTGCCGCTGCGGATGATTTTGGCAATGTGATCAACCCGATGGTTGTCACAGGGCAGGTGCATGGCGGGATTGCGCAAGGCATCGGTCAGGCCCTGCTGGAAGGCTGTGCCTATGATGAAAACGGCCAGCTGCTGACCGGATCCTATATGGATTATGCGATGCCGCGCGCATCGGATGTGCCGTTTTTTCAGGTCGATCATTCCTCGCAAACGCCCTGCACCCATAACCCCTTGGGGGTAAAGGGCTGCGGCGAAGCGGGCGCCATCGGATCGCCCCCGGCAGTTGTGAACGCGGTGATCGATGCGATGCATTCGGCCGGCAAAAAAGTGGCCCATATCGATATGCCGCTGTCGCCCGCGCGCGTTTGGGCCGCTATGCAAGACTGATTTACAAGGCCCGGGTGAACCATCGCCCGGGCCAAACTGAACTGATCCAAAGATACGGGGCCAAGCCCCACCCTGATGGAGAACAACACATGTATGAATTTGATTTTCAACGCCCCAGCACCTTGGCTGATGCCGTTGCAGCACTGCAAACGGATGAGGCACAGCCCCTGGGCGGCGGGCAAACCCTGATCCCAACCCTAAAGCAACGTCTGGCCAGCCCATCGGTTCTGGTCAGCCTGACGGGGATTGCCGAATTGCAGGGCGTCTGCACCCGTGATGATGGGGCGATCGCCATCGGCGGGGCCACCACCCACGCCACGGTTACACGGGAAACCGCCGCCAGCTATCCGGCACTGTCGGCCTTGGCGGGTGGCATTGGGGATCCGGCAGTGCGCAATCGCGGCACCATAGGCGGGTCTTTGGCCAATAACGATCCGGCGGCCTGCTATCCGGCGGCGGCGCTTGGGTCGGGGGCCACAATTGTCACAAACACCCGTGAAATCGCCGCGGATGAGTATTTCCAGGGGATGTTCACCACCGCGCTGGATGAGGGCGAGGTGATCACCGAGGTTCGCTTCCCCGTCCCGCAGGCGGCAAATTATCAGAAATTTGAACAGCCCGCATCACGCTTTGCCCTGTGCGGCGTGTTCGTTGCCAAATATGCCGATGGTGTGCGCGTCGCTATCACCGGCGCGTCGGAAGAGGGGGTATTCCGCTGGGCCGAGGCCGAGGCAGCCCTGTCGGCCAATTTCAGCCCAGACGCGATTGCAGGCCTGTCCTTGGGCGGCGATGGGATGATCAGCGATCTGCACGGCACCGGCGATTATCGCGCGCATCTGTGCAAAGTGCTGACCGCCCGCGCTGTCAAAGCCTGCGCCTAAGATAAAATCCCAACACCTGTTCGGCAGGTGTTGGGATCTTCATAAGCCAGTTGAATAGGGGTTATACAGACCCAGCTGTATGTTTATTCTTGCGGTTTGGTTAAGTGATCCCAAAGCTATTCAATTCATAACCAATGCACATTCAATTTACGCGGTCCTTTTTCCACATGGCCCGTCGGTATGTCGTTCTGTGGTGATTTTAATCATAGGATTATGTGCATATGGGCGGCAACCTTAGCGCCGCCCAAACCAGGTTAAATCGCAACGAGCACTGAATCAAAGACGAAATTATCTATGATCAGATCATCTTCGGTGACACCGGCCAATAAAATTTCAGCGCCAAAACGGTTATAGAGGGTGACACCATCATCTGTGGTTCTCAGCTTATCTTTCAGTTCCTCAAAGCTGTAAACATAGGCTTCGCTTAGATCAATGATATCCGTTTCGACGTTAAAATCTTTAATCTCAACATTGACCAGGTAGCTAAACACAAATGTATCCGATCCAGACCCTTTGGCGCCATTGCTGGAACCACCCCAAATTGTGTTGAAGTCTGTTGTGGTTATTTTGATCCTATCGCTGCCGTCGCCACCGGAAACGGTATTTTCACCGCCGGTGATTGTAATACTGTCGTCACCAGCCTCACCCTGTACGGTGTTGTCTGAACTGCCAGAGCCTTTGACATAGACGACATCATTCCCAGTGCCGGCATAAACCCTACTACTTGATGCGCCTTCAACGAAAATGTCATCGTCCCCATCCGCTGTTATAAAATCATTCAGATGACTGGCCCCCTGAGAAACAACTTTGTCATTCCCAGAGCCTGTGTGGATATAGTTGCGTTCTGTATTGTTCAGCTTGACCGTGTCATTGTCATTGCCGCCGTAAACCGTGAAACGCGTTGCGCCGGCATTCAGGGTGATCTTGTCATTACCATCATCCCCATAAATATAGTTATTATAGGACTGACCTTCTGCATTTTTGTTGATGATGATTGTATCATCGCCGTCACTTGCATGTATTGTATTGTTTAGGGTGATGTTTGACAGCTCGATCTTGTCATTTCCGGCCTCGCCATCGACAGTATTTTTGCCGCCTTCGACCGAAATGGTGTCATCACCATGGCCCCCGTAGACTTCGTCTTCACCAGCGCCGCTGGATAACACGTCATTTCCGGTGCCGCCATTCAACACATCGTTGCCATCCCCACCGTGCAATGTGTCCTGAGCGGTCCCACCGTTTAGCGTGTCATCTCCTGCACCACCGTCGAGGTAGTCACCTTTGTGCTCAACGCCCCATGCGTGGGTGAAACCTGACTCAATTAAATCGTTTCCTTCATCCCCATAAAGTTCGTCATAATCAGGTGTTCGCCCCTCATCCCCGCCGTTGATGTAATCATCACCCGCGCCGCCTTTGATAATGTCCAACCCGTTTCCACCAAGGGCAGTATCATTACCGTCCCCTGCGTCTATGTTATCTGCAAATCCATCAAGGAAGCTGCCACCTTGGCTTTCGATGTAATCATCATCGTCGCCCCCAAAGATGAAGTCTTGGGCTAGCCCCCCGATCAGGGTATCAAACCCGTCGCCACCGTACAGATAATCACCAACGCGGCCAAGATAATTAATTTCTTGGAAGCCAGATGTGATGTGATCATCGCCCGCGCCCCCAATTAATGTGTCTGAATCGGATGTCACATATTCGCCGCCGCCATTGATGATATCATTGTCCAAGCCGCCGTCGATATAATCCTGCCCGTTGCCACCCAACAGGGTATCAAGACCCGTTCCGCCAATCACTACATCAAAGTGTCCATCGGCATATCCGCCGCCATTCGTTTCGACATAATCATCGCCTTCGCCGCCAATAATTGTGTCTGCGGTTAGGCCACCAATTAAGACATCATCCCCAGTGCCGCCATCCAGATGGTCGCCCTTGCTTTCATAATAATCGGTGCGGTCAAACCCTGAAATGATTGTGTCATTGCCCGCGCCCCCAAGCAGGATGTCTGAATCAGATGTGTAGCTTTCCCCGCCCCCATTTATAAGGTCATCGCCATCCCCGCCGTCGACAGAATCCTTGCCGTTGCCGCCATAAATCGTGTCATTCCCCGCGCCGCCCGACGCAATTTCGAATTCACCATCCAGATAAATCCCATGACCAGTGAACAACAGATCATCGCCATCACTGCCGATCTGGGTATCCTTGCCATCGCCACCAGACAGGTCGTCATCGCCCTGGCCACCGTTGATCTGGTCGTCTCCGGCGCCGCCATCAACGGTGTCATCGCCGGCACCCACGTCAACCCGATCATCCCCGCCGCCGGCATCAATTTTAAAATCGACCTCTGTCTCTTCCGTTGCGATAAACGTATCATCGCCATCCGTCAGGGTGAATTCACTGGCATTGGCTTTGATTTCATAGGTGCCATAGGTCGCGTCTTGTTGTGGGAGGTTTGCAACGAGCGGTGACGTTCTATTGCTGTAATACAGGCTGACTGTGCGCTGGTCCCAGTTCACAGCAACCTTTTCCAGATTGCCATAATCTGTCAGTAACGTTGCATCTGCAAAGGAGTTTGTTTTTGTAAAATCATACCCAGTTTGAATCAGCTTCCCGTCTTCTTCTTTCCAGGTGATATACCAATTCAGCGCGGTCGAACGCCATCCAAATGGAAAGGGATCCTTCGGTTCGAAAAAATTCGGGTCAAAATTAATAAATGTCGTCATCCGAGCCTCCTATCGCTTACATACGAAAGTAGGTCATGTGGCGTTTTTAAAGAAGCGATCTTAATTTGGTATTTTAATCAATATTGCCACCTGATTATTCTTTATGGGTTAAGTCATTGATTATATATATCACAATCCCGATTATCACGTTTTGTTGAGTTGCATTTTAATCGGGATGATCTGCCAGTTAAGGTTTTGTTCATGAAGGACGCAGCCAAAAGCGGGATTCACGACTAAAAACAAACCCGCTGATATGACCTCAGCCTAGAACTTTCCTTCATATTTGCGGTTCAATTTGGTCATACCGCCAATCCATTTTTCGTAATTTTCGGCCTTCCCGCGCAGGTAATCAGCTACCTGCGGGTGGGGCAGGATTAAAAAGGTTTCTGAATGAATGGCCTGAACGCAGGCATTCGCCACTTCAGCGGCGTCTATGATCCCGTCAATAGATGCTACACCATCCTCATGACCGCGGGTCATTTCGCTGTGGACGGCTTGGGGGCACAAGACGGACAGTTTGATTCCGTCATCCGCATGGGTCATCGCCAGCCATTCTGCCAGCCCCACGGCTGCGTGTTTGGTGACGCCATAGGGGGCAGACCCAACCTGGTTCAGCAAACCGGCCGCCGATGCGGTGTTCAGCAAATATCCCCCCCCGCGGGACGCCATGCGGGGTATCAGATGCCGCGCGGCCCAAACATGGGCCATGACATTGATGTCCCAAATCCGCTGCCAATCCTGATTTGCTGTGTCCACCCCGCCGGGCGTCAGGATCCCAGCATTGGAACAAAACAAATCAATTGGACCGATTGAATTTTCAACCCACGCGATCAAATCGGCCATATCTGCTTCACACGATACATCGACCCGGCGGGCGTGCCCGTTGATCTCTGATGCGGTCGCCGTTGCCCCATCACAGTCGATATCGGCACAGATGATGGCGCGGGGATTTTCATCTGCAAAACGCAAGGCCATGGCGCGGCCAATTCCGCTTGCGGCCCCTGTAATGACAATGATTTTATCCTGTAGCTGCATATCGCGCCCCCATTTTGGGGCCAGGATGCCATGGGATAATGGGAAAGGAAAGTGCAGGCTTCTGTTGCCAGGTGCCTGCGGACCCCGCCTTACGCTGCTTGGCATAAGGACTTAAAGTTCAGTCTCTCCGGCTGCTTACGCGGCCATTGCGACTGGAGCACGATTGTCATTGGCAATTGTACTTAGCGAACCGATAACGGTGGTATCTCACCGAAACAAAGCTAACCCCTTTAGACGTTCGTCGATCCTATTTCGGCCCCATATCCCGCCAATGATCGGGGGGTATTGGTGGAGCCGCCGGGTACCGCCCCCGGGTCCGAGCCGCTTATTACGAGCGCGTTTATGTTCATAGATCCCTTGCAGGAACAGGATAAACATAAGCCCACCATCCGCGTTTGGAAAGGGGGGCGCTGGTATTTTTTGAACCGGTTGCGTGGATTATTCCATCGCCTCTAGCTCATCAATCATATCCGATATCATCGACAGGCCCTTATCCCAAAAGGCTGGGTCGGATGCATCCAGGCCAAAGGGGGCCAGCAGGTCCTTGTGGTGCTGTGATCCGCCTGCTTTCAAAAGGGCAAAATATTTATCGGCAAACCCATCGGGGTTGGCCTCATAGGTGGCGTAAAGCGCGTTCACCAACCCATCGCCAAAGGCGTATGCGTAGACATAGAAGGGGCTGTGGACAAAATGCGGGATATAGGTCCAGAAGGTTTCATAACCGTCCATAAAATCAAAGGCTGGGCCCAGGCTTTCGGCCTGAACGCTCATCCACAGGGCGTTGATATCTTCGGGGGTCAGCTCGCCCTCGGCGCGGGCCGCGTGCAATTTACATTCGAAATCGTAAAAGGCGATTTGGCGCACGACGGTGTTGATCATATCCTCGACCTTGCCGGCCAACAGGACCTTGCGTTCGGCCTGGGTTTTCGCGCCGGCCAGCATTTTACGGAAGGTCAGCATTTCACCAAAGACACTGGCGGTTTCTGCCAATGTCAGCGGGGTTGATGCCAGCATTTCCCCCTGCGCCGCCGCCAACCGTTGATGCACACCGTGGCCCAATTCATGCGCCAATGTCATCACATCGCGCGGTTTGCCCAGATAATTGAGCAAGATATAAGGATGCGCATCCGTGACGGTTGGATGTGCAAAGGCGCCCGGGGCCTTGCCACCGCCTGCGGGGGCGTCGATCCAGCCATCGGTGAAAAAGGGTGCGGTTAGATCATCCATGCGTGGATCAAATTCTGTGTAGGCCGCGCGCACCAGCGTTTCGGCCTGATCCCATGGGATGATGCGGTCGTCCTCCATTGGCAGGGGGGCGTTGCGATCCCACACCTGCATCCGGTCCAGCCCCAGCCATTTGCGTTTCAATTCGTAATACCGGTGGCTGAGCCGCGGGTAGGCGGCGGTGACGGCGCTGCGCAGGGCCTCGACCACTTCGGGTTCGACATCATTGGACAAATGGCGACCCATCTGCGGGCTGGGCATATTGCGCCACCGGTCGATGATTTGTTTTTCTTTGGCTTGGGTGTTGTGAACACGGGCAAAGATCTTGATATTTTCGGCGAAACCCGCGGCCAAGGCCCGTGCGGCGGTTTCGCGGCGGGTGCGGTTTTGATCGCTCAGCAGGTTCAGAACCGCCTCGATTGACAGGGTTTCACCGTCCACATCAAACCGCATGCCGGCGATTGTTTCGTCGAACAGGCGTTCCCACGCGTCGCCCACAACACCCAGATCATGCAGGAATTTTTCCAGCTCATCCGACAGTTGAAAGGCCTTGCGCGCACGGATACGGCGAAAGACCGAAGAATAGCGCGCCAGATCCGCATTTTGCGCCATCAGCGCATCCAGATGGCTGTCATCCAGCCGGTTCAGCTCTAGCGTGAAGAACACCAGAGGGGTGGTCGCCGTGGTAATTTTATCCTGAATATCCGACAGGAATTTCGCCCGCGTGCCATCCACCGTCAGCTGGTAATAGCGCAGACCGGCAAAGGACATCAGCCGCCCAGCAATGGATTCGATTTTTTCTTGTGCCTGCAGCGCGGCCAGCAGACCGGTTGCATCCAGATCCCCCAGTTTGCCCTCGTAAGTTTGGGCAAAATCGGCGCAGGCCTGCATCAGCCAATTGGCATCTGCCGTGATTTTGGGGTCATCCTCGCCAGCATACAGATCGGTTAAATCCCACCGTGGCAGATTGCCCAGGGTTTTGTCGTCTGATCCGGTTTGGGCGGCGTCAAAAACACGGGGGGTATTGCTGCGGCTGGTGTGCATGGGTCTGTCCTTGGGTTTGAAATCGGGTTTGACATCTGTCCCAACACATGGCGCGGTTGCGCCAAAGTTTCAACCCATGGCAGGGCAAACAGATCTGATCAAACGGATGGGGTGAACAGGTCCAACATATCGCCGATCAAGCGCGATTGTGTGGCCGGGTCCGACATCAGCATTTCGTGCCGCTTGCCCGGCAGCCGCAGGAGGCGGCCCTGCGGCCAATGCTCCATCCGGCTGATGATGCGGTCTTTGCGCACAATCGCCTCATCCTCGCCCATTAAGGTCAGGCAGGGGACGGCGGGGGCGGGCATCTGGGCCAGCGCATCGGTTTCATCCAGCGCTAGGTTCAGCCAACGCACCGTTGGCCCGCCCAGTCCCAGTTCAGGATGGGCGCGCAGCTGGTCTTGCAGCCGCGCATAGGTGGGGGCATGGTCGGTCAATGTATTGCCCTCAAACGCTTGGCTTTCCAAATACGGGGTTGGCCCGGCCGATGGCACATAGGCATCATCCGCCCCAACCATTCCCAATCCCCAGCCCAAAACCTGGGCCACGGTTGTCAGCGGCGGCGCCAGTTCAATCCCCCACATGGGCGCCGAAAAACAGGCGGCTTGCACATCAAACCCCTGCATCAGCGCCCGCAGGCCAATGGCCCCGCCCATGGAATGGGCCAGCATAAACACCGGCTGCGGCTTCAGCAGCTGATCGAAAAAGGCCCGAACGGTGGTCAGATCTTTTTGATAATCCCAAAAATCCCCAACATGGCCCTTTTTGGGATCATCCAGCAGGCGCTGCGACAGACCCTGACCGCGCCAATCAATGGCCACGACATTCAGCCCCGCATCAACCAAGGCGGCGGCCACATCGCCGTATTTTTCCGCATATTCGGTGCGCCCCGTCAGGATATAGACAACGCCGCGTGCGCCGGGGCGTGGCCAAAACAGGCTGCGGATTTGCACGCCATCATCGGTGTAATGCCAGCAGGCCTGCACGTTTTGTGCACCCATGGGTAAAATGTCTTTGAACGCGGGCGCGGTGCAATCATGTTTCATGACAGAACCGTCCCAAGACGCATCGCCAATGGCAGCGCCCCGTCAATTTTTAACCGGCCGGACATAAAGGCCGAAGTGGGGTTTAAGTCACCGCTGAACAGGGCCTCGAATGTGTCGCGGTCGGCGCTTATGGTGACGTCGGCATCTGCATCCGCGATGCGCACGCCTTGGGCGTCCAGCATCAGGCAGCCTTCGCCATCGATGTCGAATTTCGCTGAAAAATCGATATCGGCCCCTTCGGTGCGCGCGCCCAAAGCGGCAGCGGCGGTTTCTAGAACTTTGGACATTGGGACCTCATGATTAAAACCCTTCACCAAGTACTATGCGTTTTTGTCGGTGTGGTTTCAATGGGGCGCGTTTGATCTTGCCCATAGGTTAAGTTTTCGCGCGTGCATTGCCGTTTGGCGCAAGGGGGGCTAGGTAACAAATCAAGATGCATCAAAGGGATATTCCAAATGCCGATCAGGGCGATCCTTGGGCCGACGAACACGGGCAAAACCCATTACGCGCTTGAGCGGATGCTGGGCTATCCCACGGGCATTATCGGCCTGCCACTGCGCCTGCTTGCGCGCGAGGTTTATGACAAACTGGTTGCGGCACGTGGCCCATCGGTTGTGGCGCTGATCACGGGCGAGGAACGCATCATGCCGCCGCGGGCCAAATATTGGGTCTGCACAGTTGAAGCGATGCCCGAAGGCATGGGGGCCGATTTTCTGGCCGTGGATGAAATCCAGCTTTGCGCCGATCCAGAACGCGGCCATGTCTTTACCGATCGCTTGCTGCACGCCCGCGGCCTGAAAGAGACGCTATTTATGGGTGCCAGCACCATGCGCGGGCCGATTGCTGCGCTGGTGCCGGGGGTGGAATTTGTCACCCGCGATCGGATGTCGAACCTGTCTTATTCAGGATCGCGCAAATTATCACGGATGCAGCCGCGGTCGGCCATTGTGGGGTTTTCGGTGGATGGGGTCTATGCCATGGCCGAACTGATCCGCCGATTGAAGGGCGGGGCGGCTGTGGTGATGGGGGCGCTCAGCCCGCGGACGCGCAATGCGCAGGTGGCGATGTATCAAAACGGTGATGTGGATTATCTGGTCGCCACC